>NZ_JALHBK010000014.1:0-228850 GCF_031570565.1 Nonomuraea sp. 3-1Str | reverse complement strand
CCCGCGGCCGGGCGGCCGAGGGCGCCAAGCCGGCCACCACGCGGGCGCGCGCCAAGGCGGTGGCCGCCCAGGCGCGAGGGGGCCGCGCCGCCCGCTTCAGGTCGGAGCCCGGCTCCACCTCGCTGCCCGCGGGCAACGCCGCCCTCCTGCTGCTGGCCGTGCTGGCCGTGCCGTGCGTGGTGGCGTCGGTGATGTGGCCGATCGCCTCCATCGGCATCACGGCGGTGTTCGTGGTGCTGACGCGGACCATCTGGATGAGCCACTGGGTGGTCCGCAACCGCACGTCACGGCGCTGGCGGGTGGCGCTGCGGGTGCTGGTGTTCCCGTTCGCGGCCACCGGCTCGGCGGTGACCGCGGCGCTCTGGCCGGGCGTGCCCGTCGTGGTGGCGGCCGGCGGAGCGCTCTGGCTCACCGGCGGCGGTCAGATCGGCTCCGACTGGTGGCAGCAGCCCGCGCCGGTCACCGCCGCGGGCGTGGTGTTCGGCATGCTGTGCGGCGGCATCACCGGCCGCGAGATCGAGCGGATCGGCGCCCGGCTGCCGGAGCTGCGCCGCGAGGGGCTGCGCGCACTGGCCGTGCTGGGCGGGTTCGTCGCCCTGTGCGCGGCGGCCGTGCGCGCGATCGCTCTGCTGCTCTAGATCCTGAGTGCTCCAGGACCTGAGTGCTCCAGAACCTGGCTGCTCCGAGAACAGTCGGTGAGGCCGGCCCCGGAGCGTTCGGGGAAGGGGGCCGGGGCCGTCAGCCCTGGCCGCCGTCGCGGCGGGAGAAGCGGTTGAAGATGCGTTCGCCCGCGTTGACCGCGCCCTCCGCCACGTCGCGCAGCACGCCGATGAACGGGTCCTGCGACTGCGACCAGGAGGCGCGGTAGGACTCGGCCGCGGCCTTGACCTCGTCGGTGACCCGGGCGTTGGCGTCGTCCTCGCGGCGGGGGTAGTCGCCGGCGACGATGCGGTCGTACTCGCCGCTGCGCTGCCACTTGTCCAGCTCGGCCACGCGCACCACGGCGAACGGGTGGGTGGTGCCGAGCAGGTTGAGCACCTTGAGGAAGCCGTCGCGGAGGTCGCCCGCGGTGTCGTACTCGTTGTACTGCTCCAGGAAGGCCTCGATGTTCATCTCGTGCGTGTAGGCGCCGCCGGCCAGCTTCATCAGCGCCCGCTTGCCCGCCTCCGGGTCCTGGCCGACGAGCAGGCCGCCGCGGTCGCAGGAGAGCTCCGACTTGCGGTACCACTCCTCCAGGCCGGCCACGATGGCGCGCAGCCCGATGTAGCCGAGGGGGATCCAGGCGACGCGGGTGGCCAGGCGGGTGAGGATGTCGAGCATCGTCCGGTAGACCGCGTGTCCGGACAGGATGTGCGCGGTCTCGTGGCCGATGACGAAACGCTGCTCCTCCTCGTTCATGAGGTTGAGCAGTCCGGTGGTCACCACGATGAACGGGTCGTCGAAGCCGATGGCCTTGGCCTGGACCTGGGGGTCCTGCTGGACGTAGATCTCGGGGATCCGGTGCAGGTCGAGGGTGTAGGCGGCGTCGCGCCCCATGTCGTACAGGGAGCGGAACTGGGTCTCGCTCACCCGTACGGCCGATGCGAGGTACATCAGGCGCAGCCGCCGCTCACTGATGAGACCGGACATCTGCTTGAGAACCGTGTCGAACCCGCTCAACTTACGCAGAGCGACCAGGGCGGACCGGTCTGCGGGGTGTTCGTAGGCACGGGACGAGATGCCGGGCAGTTGGACGCGGTTGCGGTCCGGGGTGGTCGTCATGCCCGGCATGCTACGTCGGCATCGTGGGCGATGCGCGGGTCTCGCCGAGGGGGGTCCCCTCATCTTCTGGTAGGGGTTCCGCGTAAGGTCCCACACATGATGCTTGCGCCTGATGTTCAGGGGAAGCGACGCGTGGGAGTGATGGGTGGGACCTTCGACCCCATCCATCACGGTCACCTGGTCGCCGCCAGTGAGGTGGCGCACCACTTCGAGCTCGACGAGGTCGTGTTCGTGCCGACGGGCCGGCCGTACCAGAAGTCGGAGCGAGAGGTGTCGGCGCCCGAGGACCGCTACCTGATGACGGTGATCGCGACCGCGTCCAACCCCAGGTTCTCGGTCAGCCGGGTGGACATCGACCGGCCCGGGCCGACGTTCACCATCGACACGCTGCGCGACGTGTCGCGGGCGTACGGGCCGGACGCCGAGCTGTTCTTCATCACCGGCGCCGACGCCCTGGGCGCCATCCTCACCTGGCAGGACGCGAGCGAGCTGTTCGGCCTCGCGCACTTCGTCGGCTGTACCCGGCCGGGCCACACGCTGCACGACCCCGGCCTGCCCGAGGGCAAGGTCACCCTGCTGGAGATCCCCGCCCTGGCCATCTCCTCCTCCGAGTGCCGGCAGCGCGTGGCCAACGGCGAGCCGATCTGGTACCTCGTCCCCGACGGCATCGTGCAGTACATCAACAAGCGCGGCCTCTACCGCCAGGACTGACCGGCGCGCCCCTCGTTACGCTGACGGCTTCCGCGGCGGGAGTGAGGGGTCCGGGCGGAGAAGGTAGGCTCAGCACAAGGCAGATTGCCTACACAGGAGGACAGACCCGCATCGTGACCGCATCTGACAGAGCCGTCCAGCTGGTCAGGATCGCCGCCGAGGCCGCGGCGGACAAGCTGGCCGACGACATCCTCGCCTACGACGTGAGCGAGCAGCTCGTCATCACCGACGCCTTCCTGCTCTGCTCCGCCACCAACGACCGCCAGGTCCGCGCCATCGTCGACGAGATCGAGGAGAGGCTGCGCACCGAGGCCGACGCCAAGCCCGTCCGCCGCGAAGGCGAGCGTGAGGGCCGCTGGGTGCTCCTCGACTACCTCGACATCGTCGTGCACGTGCAGCACGAGGAGGACCGCACCTTCTATGCCCTGGAGCGGCTGTGGAAGGACTGCCCCGCCATCACGCTGCCGGAGGCCGTGATGCAGGCCAACATCCAGCGAGCCAGGAGTTGAGCAAGCGGATCGTCTGCCTCCGGCACGGGCAGACACTGTGGAACGTCGAGCACCGCTTCCAGGGACACTCCGACATCCCCCTGGACGAGACCGGCCAGGCCCAGGCGGCCCGGGCGGCCTCGCTGCTGGCGTCCCTGCGCCCCAGCATGATCGTCTCCTCCGACCTGCGGCGCGCCAACGACACCGCGCTCGCGCTCGGCCGGCTCGTCGGCCTCGACGTGGCCGTGGACAAGGACTTCCGTGAACGGGGCGGCGGGCAGTGGGAGGGCCTCACCCGCGACGAGATCGCCGCCCGCTGGCCGGAGGAGTACATCGCCTGGGAGGCCCCCGACGGGGAGCCCGTCACGGAGGTGGCGGCGCGCGTGGCCGCGGCCATGCGCCGCTGGGCCGCCAAGCTCGACGACCACGGCCTGCTCGTGATCGCCTCGCACGGCGCCGCGCTGCGGCTCGGCATCTGCGAGCTGCTCGGCCTGCCCGAGGAGCTGTGGCCGGCGCTGGGCGGGCTGGGCAACTGCTCGTGGTCGGTGCTGCAGGAGGGCCGCAAGGGATGGCGGCTGCTGGAGCACAACGCGGGCACGCTGCCGGAGCCCATCAGCAGCGACGACCGGCCCGACGCCCAGACCTGAGCCCCTTCACGGCCCGCACCGCCGCTCACCGGTGGTGCGGGGCCGCGATTAGGCGAATCGTGCGGATGACTATATGCTTCCTGAGCGCCGTTCGCGAGAGCACTCGAAGCGGTGACCAGGGGCTATAGCGCAGTTGGTAGCGCGCCTCCATGGCATGGAGGAGGTCTGGGGTTCGAATCCCCATAGCTCCACAACCAGCCGATCCCGTCCGATCATCTTGATCGGGCGGGATGTTGCTTTCCCGGGCCTATTCGAACAGGGACGTATCTCCCGTGCCCCGGCGAAGAATCTCCGGCTCCTGCTGCGAGAAGTCGACGACAGTCGTCGGAGTGGCGCCGCATTCGCCGGAGTCGAGGACGGCGTCCACCAGGTGGTCGAGCCGCTCCTTGATTTCCCAGCCCTGCGTCAGAGGCTCGGTCTCGTCGGGCAGCAGCAGGGTGCTGGACACCAGCGGTTCGCCGAACTCGGCCAGCAGCGCCTGGGTGACGACGTGATCAGGGATGCGGACGCCGACGGTCTTCTTCCGGGGATGCAGCAGCCGCCGCGGCACTTCCTTGGTCGCGGGCAGGATGAAGGTGTAACCGCCGGGAGTCGCCGCCTTGACCTGGCGGAACAGCGCATTGCTGAGGTGAACGAACTGGCCGAATTGGGCGAAGTCGCGGCAGAGCAGGGTGAAGTGGTGGTCGCTGCCAAGGCCGCGGATCTCCCTGATCCGGTCGATGCCCTCCTTGTTGCCCGGCTGGCATCCGAGGGCGTAGCACGAGTCGGTGGGGTAGGCGATAAGCCCGTCCGCCCGCAGGATCTCGGCGATCTGGCTGATCAGGCGAGGCTGGGGATTGTCCGGATGAAGATCGAAGTATCTGGCCACGCCTCGGATCTTAGGAGCCGGCACACCATGGCATGACAGGCGGGCCCAGGGCGGAACGGTCTCGCCGGCAGGCGCCGTCTCCCTGAATCCGCACTGACAACCGTTTGAGCAGCGGCTCGAGATGCTCTCAACCTGGAACTGTCCGTCGGGATGACGCCAGCCACTGGTGAAGGTACGATCGTTCGTAATTAATTGACGCGTCGGTAGAGAGGACATCATGACCGCCGATCAGCGGCTGGCCCGTGGGGCGCGCGCCAGGAGGACAATCACGCGTCATGCCGTGGATGTGGCCTCCGTCGAGGGTCTGAGCGGTCTGTCCTTCGGCCGCCTTGCCGCTGATCTGAGCCTGAGCAAGGGCGGCGTGGCGACGCTGTTTCCGACCAAGGAGCAACTTCAGATCGCCACGGCGAAGACCGCAGGAGAGGTCTTCCTGGAGGCGGTCGTCGAGCCGGCTACTGCGGCGCCGCCGGGTGCCGCCCGGCTACGGGCCCTGGTCGAACGGTGGATCACCTACGTCGAAGCGCCGCTCTTTCCCGGCGGCTGCTTCTGGGCGGCCAACATCCCGGACTTCGACAGCCGCCCCGGGCCGGTCCGCGACACCCTGGCGCGTCAGCGGCAGGCTTGGCTGACCCTGCTCGCAGAACAACTGTCTCGCGCCATCGCCGAGGGGGAGATCACCGAGGTCGACACCGAACTCACAGCGTTCCAGATCGACGCGGTGCTGCACGCCGCCAACATCGCGATGCGTCTCGGCGAATCGGGCGCCGCGCACAAGGTCCGCCGGGTGATCGATGAGCTTCTGTCCTGAGGTGGCGAACGCAAGCCGATCAGCGTTCGGCTCATCCCTTCTCTGGTCGGCCACCAGGCTCGGACGCGACGCCCAAAGCACCGATGCCCCACGGAGTCCGCCAGCGCACCATGGCCGGGCTCTGGCGCCGGTGCGTGGCGGATCTCTGGGGCGGGTCGGACGGGGTGCGGTGATGATCCACAAACCGACGGGAGCCCTGAACGGGCAGGTGTCAGGATGTTGTGCCAGTGGTCGTGCTTGCGTAGTGTGCGGCGATCTCGTCGCTCGTCGTCAGCCACACGCCTTCGTGGCCGGCGATGTACGCGAGCGCCTGGTCGAGGTACTTGGCCCGGAACGCCTGGCCGATGACGAACGGGTGCAGCGCCAGTGCCATCACCCGCCCGCTCTCGGCCGACTCGGCGTAGAGCTGGTCGAACTGGTCGGTAACCATCTGCACGAAGTCGCCGCCGCTCTTGCCCTGCATGGTGAAGATGCCCAGGTCGTTGAGTTCCAGCGAGTACGGCACGCTCAGCATCCCGGGGACGTTCAGCCGGTACGGCTGGTCGTCGTTGGTCCAGTCCAGCACGTAGTCCAGCCCGAGCTCGGCCAGCAGGGACGGCGTCTGGAACGTCTCGGTGAGCGCGGGCCCGAGCCAGCCGCGCGGTCGCTGCCCGGTGGCTTTGGCGATGGTCTCGACCACCTCGGTCAGGTAGGCGCGCTCGTCGCCGACGCCTGCCTGCAGGGTGGAGTTGTTCTTGCCGTGGGCCAACCACGCCCAGTCTCGGGCGTTGCCGGCCTCGATGATCTGCGGGTATTGCTCGCACACGTCGGCGTTGAGCAGCACGCTCGCCCGGATCCCGTGCCGGTCGAGGACGTCCGTCACGCGCCAAATGCCCACTCGGGGCCCGTAGTCGCGCCAGCCGTAGTTGAGCGGGTCCGGCACGAGAGTCGCGGTGGCCTCGTTGATGCTGGTGGAGGGGTGGTCAATCGTGAAGTGCTCGACGTTGAGGCCCACGTAGAAGGCGACGCGGGCGCCTCCCGGCCAGCTGATCGGTTCGCGCCCGACGATCGGGCTGTAGTCGAACAGGGTGTTCTCCATGGCGTTTCCTCTCGGATCACTGCACCGGCCCCGGCAAGGGGGCTTTCCGTTGCCCACGATAGGAATCCGGACCGAGCGCCAGGAGGGCTGAAAACGTCATCGGGTGGGCCGAAGGCGCCATACTTCGTGTTGCGTTATGTCACGTTCCTCCTGATTTGCCGGGCTGGGGAGGCCCCTCTTTCTTCCGGAGTACGCCGTTCATGACGAGCAATGTGATGCGCGACGGCGCGGTGGCCGGCAACGTCAAGAACACCGTCTCGCCCCACCTGACCCGCCTGCTGATCCGCGCGGGTCTTGCGGCGGGCCTGGATCAGCGACGACTGGCCGGTATTCCCGGTCTCACCGTGCTCGATGAGCCCGGGATTCGCATCCCCACCGCGACCTGCCTGCGGATTTGGGAAGTGATCTCCGGCACGACATGGCAAGCGGGTGGTAGCAAGCGCGTCATGGAGCTGTGGCGGCCAGGCGCGCTGGGCGTGTGGGACTATCTGTTCTCCGTCTCCGGCACCCTCGGCGACGCGCTGGCCGCCTGCAGCCGCCACTTCACGGCCATCGCCGACCCCGCCGACCGGCTCCTTCTCACTCCTGGCGACGACGGCGTGACGGTCACCTATCGAGGCCCTTATCGCGATCACGAGCAGTATCCGCTGATCGCGGAGCTGGTGCCGCACATGCTGCTCCAAGTGGCAAGCTCGGGTGCCGGGCGCCGGCTGACCCCCCTGCGCGTCCGGCTGCCAAACCCCGCACCCACCCTCTCCCGGCGCCATGTGGAGCTTTACCACACCGCGAAGATCGAGTACGAGGCCGGCGACCCATCGATCACTTTCGCCGAAGCGGACGTACGCGCGCCGCTGCTGCGCGCCGATCCCGCGCTCGCGGCCATTTTGGACGAGCATGCGCGGCTGTCCACGGCGGCCGCCCGGCCTGTGCTGAGCTGGCTCGACCGCTTCCACGCCGCCCTCGAGACCGCGGTCGCCGACGGCCCGCCGAGCGTCGAGCTCGTGGCCCACCGCCTGGCCATGAGTCCCCGCACCCTCCAGCGCCGGCTGCGCGAAGAGGGCACCACCTGGCGGGAGGAACTGGAGCGGCTCCGGCAGAGCCGGGTGGACCGTCTGCTGCGGGAGAGCTCGCTCAGCGTCGAATCCATCGCTGCGCGGGTCGGCTTCACCGACCCCCGCGCCCTGCGGCGTGCCATCCACCGCTGGTACGGCCACGGCCCGGCCGCCATCCGCGCGAGCGGCCCCACCTAGGATCATCCGCCAGAAATCGCGGCAGAGCCGTCCAGGGCGGGAGCCGTTCAGTCGGTGTCCGGTTCGGCGCGTTTCAGGAGCCGGCGATGCCCCGCCTGTGGCCGATCTTGGCGACGATGTCAGGGCGATGCAGTGAGTTAGGACGTTCGCCTGCCGACTTGCATCATATATACGAACGATCGTATGTTTTACCCATGTCGACCTTTCACGCAGAAGAGGCGGACCCCTTCTGCCTGCCGGTGCAGAGCGCGACGTGGCTGGCCGGTGCGCCTTGGCGTCGGTTCGCCTCAATGGGCGACAGCCTGGCGGCGGGGACTCACGACCCGAGCCCTGGTTATGCCGACATGGGCTGGTGCGACCGGCTCGCCGGCCTCCTCCGCCGCGTGCACCCCGACCTGGCGTACCTGAACACCGCCACCATCGGTTCGACCACGGCCGGCACGCTGGACCGGCAGCTGGGCGCGATCTTGGAGTTCCGCCCGGACCTGCTGCACATCTCCTGCGGCGCTAACGACCTGTGGCGAACCGCACCCGACATCACCGCGATCGAGCGGACCATGCGGCAGTTGTTCGAACGCGCCGCCACCACCGGCGCACTGCTGACGACCTTCACCCTGGGCAGGGCCTTCATCGTGCCCGGGTTCCAGGACTGGCACGAGCGGGTCCGCGCCCTGAACGACATCGTCCGCGCCCTGGCCGCCGAACATCGCGTGGTGCTGGCCGACATGTGGGACCACCCCGTCAACGAACGCCCGGACCTGCTGAGCGCCGACCGCATCCACTTCTCCGCCGCCGGTCAGGCCGTGATGACCGCCGAACTGGTCAAGGCCCTGGCGCTGCGCATCGGCGAGGAGGCCGGCGCGTGAGCACGCTCCTCGGTGCCCGGCCTCTGCGCCCGGGGAAGCAGCGCGGGTGGCCAGGTCGATCACGTCGACGCTTCGCGCGTCACCGGTGGTCAGGAACCTGTCGTCGCGGCTGAAAGCCAACGCCACCGCGTGGATCCCGGTCAGCGTCGTCACCTGACGCGGCATGGCGACCTCGGCGATGAGCAGACTGCCCTAGCCGTAGTGGTCGTTCGGGGCAACGGCGGACAACGCGAGCAGCCGGCTGTCGGGGCTGAGGGCCGCCGGCGGATCCCTTGCCTCTGCACCGAGCATCCACATGAAAGGCATCGGCCGGGTCGCCGCCGTGGGCGTGTGGGTCGGGGAGCGGGCGTGCAGGAAGCGGATGGTCTGGCCGTCGACCTCGGTGGTGAACTGCGGGTGCTCATGGAGTGCCGCCTCCTGCCCGCGCCAGTCGTACGCCGTCCGCAAATACGCAGCCGTTTCCTTCGCGTACGAGCGGCAGATGCCCTCCCGAAGGCACGCTCACGCGCGCGTCTCGTGGAAGGCTCTGCGGTATTCGGTTGGGGTAACGCCGACGGCACGGGTGAAGTGGTGCCGGAGATTGCCTGCCGAGCCCAACCCGCACTCCTCGCCGACGCGGTCCACGGGCAGGTCGGTGGACTCCAGGAGTTGCCTGGCCCTGGACAGCCGCTGGGTGTGCAGCCAGCGCAGGGGCGTGGTGCCGGTGGCGTCGTGGAAGCGCCGGGCCAGGGTTCGGGGGCTCAGTCCGGCCTGCCTGGCCAGTTCGGCGACGGTGAGCGGGCGGTGCAGGCGCTGGGCCGCCCACTGCAGCAGGGGCGCGAGGCCGTCGTCGTCGGCGCGGGGCATCGGGGCGTCGATGTACTGAGCCTGGCCGCCTGGCCGGTGCGCCTGGACGACGAGGCGGCGGGCCACCTGGTTGGCGATCTCCGAGCCGAGATCCTTGCGGATGATGTGCAGGCACAGGTCGAGGCCGGCGCTCCGCCCCGCGCTGGTCAGGATGTCGCCGTCGTCCACGTACAGGACGGATGGGTCTACGTGGACGCGCGGGTGGCGGGCGCGCAGTAGGTCGGTGCGCATCCAGTGGGTGGTGGCGGTACGGCCGTCGAGCAGTCCCGCCGCGGCCAGCGCGAACGCTCCCGTGCAGAGCGAGACCATGCGCGCGCCGCGCCCGTGCGCGGCCCTGAGCGCGTCCAGCAGGTCCGGGTCCAGCCTGGCGTCGCCGTCCACGTGGTCGCCCGGGAGCGCGGGGACGACGACGGTGTCGGCGCTCACCAGCGCATCGAGCCCGTACGGCGGCGTCAGCGCGAACCCGTGGCGAGTGCGGACCGGGCCGGCGGCGGCCAGGCGCAGCTCGTACCAGGGGTCGGCGAGGTCGGGCCGCTCCAGGCCGAACGTCTCACAGACGATGGACAGCTCGAACATGGGCATGCCGTCGATCACGGCAAGCGCGACCACTCCGGGGTGCTTCACGTGCTCCAGCTTAGCGGCAGTATCTTGACGAAGATGGGCAGTCCTGCCACTCGTGTGGGGAAAACAGCTTCGCCAAGGTGAGGTGCGTGAATGACATCACCATCAAGGCCGGGGTCATCGGTCTCTGTCTGGCCGCGTCGGCCACGCCGTCCCCGCTCTACAAGCTCTACGCCTCCGCCTGGGCGATCCCCACGCCCACGCTGACGCTGATCTATGCCACGTACTGCCTCGGAGTGCTCGCGGCGCTGCTGCTGTTCGGGCGGATCTCCGACTCGTGGGGGCGGCGTCCGGCCATTCTGGCCGGGCTGGCCGGGCTACTCGTCTCGCTGGCGATGTTCCTGGCGGCCTCTGGGGTGGGCTGGCTGTTCGTCGCGCGCGGCCTGCAGGGCGTGGCCACGGGCGTCGCGATCAGCGCCGCCGGCGCGGCCCTGCTCGACCTGCGTCCCGCCGCCGCGGGTCTGCTCAACACGCTGGCCAGCGGGCTCGGGATGGGGGTCGGCGGGCTGCTCGGCGCGGTCCTGGTCGAGTACGCGCCCGCCCCGCTGCTGACGCCCTTCGCCGTGCTCGCGGTGGTGGACCTCCTCCTGCTCGCCGGGGTCTGGCGGCGGCCGGAGACGGCGGGCGCGCGGGCCGGGTTCAGGATGGCGGCGCCCGGGGTGCCGAGGGAGATCCTGGGGTCGTTCGTGCTGTCGGGGCTCGGGGTGACGTCGTCCTGGTCGATCGTCGGGCTTTACCTGGCCCTGGTGCCCGCGCTGGCGCCCGCCCTCATGGGCTCGGCAGGGAACCTTCCCGGTGGGCTGGCCATCTTCGTCATGGGCACGGCCGCCGCCCTGGCCCCCGTCCTCGCCCGCCACCTCCCCACCTCCGCCGCACGGGGCCTGCCGATCTCCACCCAGCTCTCGTCCGGCATGCTCATCCTCGCCGCCGGCGTCGCCCTGCTGGCCCTGTCGATCTCGGCCGGCAGCGCCGCCGGGTTCATCGTGTCCAGTGTGGTGATCGGCCTCGGCGGCGGCCTCGGGCTCGGCGGGTCCCTGGGACTGCTGGGCGCGGCGGCGCCGCGCGACCATCGCGCCCGCGTCATGTCCGCGTTCTACGTCGTCGCGTACGCCGCCATCTCCCTGCCCGCGATCGTCGCCGGATTCGTGGTGCGCGCCCTGGGCCCGGTGGTCACGTTCCGCGTCTTCGGCGCAGGCATCATCGCCGTCTCCCTGGCCACCTTCCTCCTCGCCCGCGCCCGGACGCGGCGCGCGGCAGAAGAAAAGGTGTGACCGCCCCGAGCGGGCCGCGCCCCACGCCGTCCTCGCCTCACAGGGTGCATGATGGCCCTGCCGGTGATGACGGTGGAGCAGCGTGCCAGGGTGCCGGTGAAGGTGGCCGAGGCGTGTACGGCGCGGCGGAGGTGGCGGCGGCTGTTCACATGTGGGGCTGTGAGGGAGAATCTTGCCATGATCGGTCACATCGGGATCAACGTTCCTGATCTGCGGACGGCCAAGACCTACTACGACAGCCTTATGCCGTTGCTGGGCTTCACGGAGTTCTTCACGGCCGAGGATGAGTTCGCCTACCGGCCGGCCAACGGGAAACCAGGCACCTACCTGTTCATCTACCCCGCGAACGAGGTGAGTGACTACTCCCGGCACCGTACCGGGCTACAGCACGTCGCCTTCATGGTGAGAAGCCGTTCGGTGGTCAAAGAGGTGCATGAACTGGTCACTGAGCTTGGGGCGACCGTGCTGCACGAGCCGCGCGTATTTCCGGAGTACCCGCAGCCCTACTATGCGACCTTCTGGCTCGACCCGTTCGGCATCATGCTGGAGGCCGTCTGTCACCACGATCGGGATTGATGTCGACGGAGGATGGGTCCGTCCGTCCTCAGTCGCGTAACGGCGCTCGCGAAATTCGCGCCTGAGCGCAGCTCTGCAAGCTTCACCAGCCGCTCGGCATAGCGAACATGCAATCGTCTCTCGCGGAACCGTTCGCGTGCCGGCCGCGAGGAACACCACTACTCCGCAGGTCAGCTGTACTTGTGAACATCCCACACGCACTGGGAGGGGTCTCAGGTCGTGCGCGAGCGGCTGGAGCCCATCGGCCGCTCCGGTTCGACCTGTCCGCGGGCCGAGGCCGCGTTCCTGTCGGATCACCGCACCTACGACCGTCACTACACCGCGACCCGTCTGCTCCGCCGCCACCTGCCCGGCGGTGCGGGCGATGCCGCCCAGCACGAGGCGTTCCTCCGCGACTGGATCGCGGGCGGCACCGCGCGCGAGGGCGTCCCCTCCGGCTCACTGGGCGCGGACGACCGGCCGGCCCTCGCTCGCCTGGACGAGGACGAACCCCTGGCCCTGGAAGGCGAGCTGCACCGCCTCGCCGCTGCCCCGGCCGATCAGGGCGCCCGCCTTGAACGTGCGGTTGACGCCCACGCGCAGCCCGGCGCTCCAGCACACGGCCGACTGGCTGTCGGCGAACGTCGGCAGCCGCGAGGCGTCGAGCACCACGGGGGCGCCGTGCGCGGTGACCGCCACCCAGCCCGTGCCCCTGATCGTCATGTTGAACAGACCGCCCGCGGCCACACCGGCGCCCTGCAGCCGCTGGATGTCCCAGGTGAGCGAGGCGTCGAGGGCGAGCAGGTTGCGGCCGTTGACGGTCAGGGCGTCGTCGTCCAGGTGGAACAGGTGGATGTCGTCGGCGTTGTCGGCGAGGAACAGCACGCCCTCGCCGGTGACGCGCATGAGCGGCGCGCCCTCACCGGTCACCACCCTCTTCAGCAGCTTGCCCACGCCGCCGGCGCCCTCGTAGGAGAAGTCCATCCGGCCCTGGAAGGCGACCATCGAGCCCTGACGCGCCAGCACCTCGGGCGGGAGCTCGACGCGGAGCATCTTGGAGTTGGCCAGGGCGAAGGTGCCGGGTCCCTGCTGGGAGCCGAGATTTCCTAACAGGGCGCTGCGCATGGGGCCTCTTTCGATGTTCGGCGGTTTGTACCGGTATGAGGGTGACGAACGGCGTGCCGCTCCAGTTCCATTCGCCTCTTTGCCCCTTCTTGGGCTGAAATCCGCATCCCCGGACGTCCCGCGTACCGGAGGAGAGGAAAAGAGGCGCGGCCCGCAGCGGCCCGCCAGGTGCTCCACTGAGGGGAACGACGAAACATGAAGAGATCTCTGCTCGCGGCGGCGCTCGCACTGGCCACGACCTTCGTGGGCGCGAACGCCGCGTCCGCGGCCTCCTCCACGGCCGCGCCGGAAGCGCCGTTCGGTCCAGGGTGTCCCGCCGCCGCCGACGCGAACGTGGCGGCCATCGCGGGCCAGCCGGTGGCGACCGCGGCCTCGCGGATCCCCGAGCTGTCCACGCTCGTGGGCGCGCTCAAGGAGGCGGGCCTGGCCGACAAGCTCAACACCGCGCAGGACATCACGGTCTTCGCCCCGACCAACGAGGCGTTCGCGGCCGTCCCGAAGGGCACCCTGGACAAGGTCCTGGCCAACCGCCAGGCGCTGACGAAGATCCTGACGTACCACGTGGCCGAGGGCAGGCAGGCGCCCGCCGACCTGGCCGACGCCCGGCTGACCACGCTGGAGGGCGGCAGTCTCACGGTGCGGGGCTCCGGCGACAGCTACACGGTGAACACGGCGAAGGTGGTCTGCGGCAACGTGCCGACGGGCAACGCCTCCGTCTACGTCATCGACAAGGTCCTCATGCCGGAGTAGTGGCGAAGGGGGCAGGGGCGCCTCACCCGCTCGAAGGTCTCGTGACCCGCGGGTGAGGCCGATGGCTTGAGGCGGTGTTTGCCGTCGCGGGCGCAGGTCATGCGGGGACGTGGTGGCGCAGCGCCAGCTCGTCCGGGTACGGCGACAGGAACGTCTGGTCGCGCACGTAGGCGGCTCCCTCGCCCTCCGCGTCGTGCCGGACCAGCGCGGCCGGGACGCTCAGCGGCACCAGGCCGGCCCGGTAGGCGCCGATGACGCCGGCCAGGTGGTCGCGGCGGGCCGGGTCGAGGCCGAGCATGCCCAGGCAGTGCTGGAGGGCGTTGACGTTGCGTCCGGGGCGGGCCCGCTCGGCGAGCGCCGCGTGGAACGCCCCGGTGTACGCGGAGGCGACCTCGGCGCGGGGACGCGTGCCGGCGCGGGCCACGACGGCGCCCGCGGCGCGGTGGCCCGCCGGGTCGTGGGCGAGCAGCTGCATCTTGTGGCGGGCGTGGAAGGCGACCAGGTCCCGCGTGCGCCAGTCGTCCTCCAGCAGCGCGCGCAGCCGCGCGTGCGCGAAGATCCGCTCCACGAACGCCTCCCGGAGCACGGCGTCGTGCAGCCGGCCCTCGTCCTCCACGGGCAGCAGCGGGTGCGCCTCGACGATGGCCGCGGCGAACACGCCCCGCCGGCGCCGGTCGACCGGCTGCCCCTCCGCGCCCGGGTAGAGCGGGATGCCGTGGATGCCGCAGGTGGGGCTCTTGGACTTGAACACGTAGCCGTCGACGTCGAGGGCGGCGGCGCGGGCCTCGGCCAGGGCCGCCATGCGGCCGGTCAGGTCGGCGCGGGTCCTGCGGGTCATCAGGCGCGGGCCGTCGGGCGAGCGCTCCAGGCGGAGCGTCTCGCGCGGGGTGCCGAGGCCCACCTCCATCTCGGGGCAGACCGGCACCCAGTCGACGTACGGGTCGAGCGGGCCGGCCAGGAAGCGGTCGCGGCTGTGGCCGCCGTTGAAGCGCACCAGCTCCCCGATCAGGCAGCTCGACACGGCCACCCGGGGCCGGACCGGGGCGGGGCCGGTCATGCCGCCTCCAGCAGGGCGGACAGCCGATGCAGGCCGCGGGCGGTCCGGGCCTTGACGGTGCCGAGCGGCACGCGCAGCCGTTCGGAGATCTCGCGCTGGCTCAGGTCGCCGTAGTAGGCGAGGGCGATGGCCTCCCGCTGCGCGGCCGGCAGCTCCGAGAGGGCCCTGCGGACCAGGTCGCGCCGGGCCAGCCCTTCGCTGTCGTCGCGGCCGTCGTCGCCGGCCGGCTCCCCGGCGGCCTCCAGCGGCACGGTGGCCTTGCGGGCGCGCAGATGGTCCACGCCGCGCTTGCGGGCGATGCCCAGCAGCCACGCCTCCAGGCTGCGCGCCGGGTCGTAGCGGTGCCCGGTCAACCAGGCCTCGATGAACACCACCTGCGTCACGTCGTCGATCTCGCCCGGCGGGACCAGGCGGCGCAGGTACGAGCGGACCAGGGGGGCGTGGGTGCGAAAGCAGTCGGCGAGCGGTTCCATGCGCTCCACCCTTCCATCAGATAATCTCTTCAAAACTTATTCAACGCGGCCTGCAGCCGTGCGGCAACCAAGGGCAGGGAGATCAGTGCGCCCGGGCGGCGACGAGGGTGACGGCCTCCTGGAGGGAGGCGGCGCGGGGAACGCGGGGCGGCAGCTCCGGCCCCCACCCGGGGCCTCCGACGACCACGGCCGCAGGCGGGCGCAGGGCCGGCAGGGCGGCCAGCGGGGCGGGATCGCCCGTGGCGGCCAGCTGCGACCAGACGAAGACGACGGCCGGCCCGAGGCGGCGCATCGCGTCGGCCAGCGCGGGATACGGGGTGCGGGCGCCGAGCACGCGCGTGTCCAGCAGGCGGTCGGTGGCGAGCGCGGCGGCCAGCGCGTGGACGGGCAGGCTGTGCTGCTCCTCCTCGGCGCAGGCCAGCAGAACCGGCCGGTCGTTCGCCGGACGGGCGGGGCGGGCGGCCAGGGGGTGCAGGGCGGCCAGGAGACGCTCGGAGAACAGGTGCTCGACGTCGATGCCGCCGCCGGTCTCGGCCTGCCTGCGGCAGATCGTGCCGAACGTGGGCACGACCAGGCGCTCCCAGGTGGCCACGACCCCGAGCCGGGCCAGGGAGGCGGCCAGGCCGGCGGTCACCGTCCGGCCGTCCAGCGCCAGGGCGGCCCTGGCCAGCATCGCGGCGGACGGCACGGGCGCCTCGTCCGAGGGCGGGCGTGCCGGCTCCTCCGCCTGGGACGCCGGGGACGAGTCCGGCCGCTCCACCCGGGACGTCGCGGGAGGGGCGGGGAGGCGGAGCGCCCGGCGGGCGGCGTCGGCCGGGGGGCCGCCGGCGTGGACGAGCCGGGTCATCTCCTCAAGACGGGCCAGGGCGGCCGCGCCGTACCGGCGGTGGCCCCCGGGGCTGCGGCGGCTCGGGCCGATGCCGTAGCGCAGGTTCCACGTGCGCAGGGTGGGCGCGGGCACGCCGAGCCGCCGTGACACGGCGCCGATGCCGTATCCCGGCTCCTCGGCGGCGGGAGCCGAGCCCGTCTCCTCCATGCAGGTGTCCCCGTTCGCGGTCCGATCCGTGACGCTCTGGCTCATTCTTTCGGACCGCGCGCCCCGCGGGTTGCAACCGGCGCCCGGCCGGTCGCCGAGGGCCGTGGCGCGGACACCGTCATCGTCCTCCTCCACCGCGACCTGCGGGTCGGCGAGCACGCGGGCCGCGTAACGGAGCCGTAACGGATCTTGGAGTGCGGGCGGCGCGTCTGGAAGGCTGGCGTCATGATCCCGCCCGCGCGCCCAGGGGGAGGGCCCGCATGACGGCCGTCCGAGCTTTCGCCGCAGGGGACGAGGGCGCCCTGGTCGACGCCTGGAACCGGGCCATGCCGGCCGACCCCACCACCCGGAGCTGGTTCCGCGACTGCGTGCTGCTCGACCCCAACTTCGACCCCGAGGGCCTGCGCGTGGCCGTCACGGCCGCCGGTGAGGTCGCCGGCTGCGCGTACGCGGTGCGCCGGCTGACACCGCTCGCGCCCGGCACCGGCCTGGAGCCGGAGACCGGCTGGATCCCGTTCCTGTTCGTGGCGCCGGAGCACCGGGGCGGCGGGCTGGGCCGGCGGCTCCTCGACGAGGCGCTCGCCTTCCTGGCCGCCCACGACCGCACCCGGGTCGAGTTCGCCTGCTACACGCCCCACTACGTGCTCCCGGGCGCCGACCCCGAGCGCTACCCCGCCGGGTGCGCGCTGCTGCGCGACGCCGGGTTCGAGACGGTCTCCTCGCCGGTGGCGATGGACCGGAGCCTGGCCGGCTACGTCACGCCCGACGTGGTTCGCGCGCTGCGGGAGCGCCGCGAGGGCGAGGGCTACCGCTTCCGCTGTCCAGGCGACGGCGAGCTGCCGGAGCTGATCCGGTTCGCCTCCCGGGAGTTCAGCCCCGAGTGGGGCGAGGCGATCAGGCGGCTCGGGGACCCGGCGCGGCTGCTCGTGGCCGTGCGGGAGCGCGTCGTCGGGTTCGCCGCGTACGGGGCGTACCGGGGGATCGCCGAGCGGTTCGGGCCGTTCGGCGTGGACCCGTCCGAGCGGGGGACCGGGATCGGCGCGATCCTCCTCCACGGGGCGATGACCATGATGCGGGCCGAGGGGCTGCACGCGTCGTGGTTCCTGTGGACGGGACAGACGGGGCCCGCGGCCCGGTTGTACGTGAAGGCGGGCTACGAGGTCACGCGGCGCTTCCACGTGATGCGCCGCTCAGCCGGGGCCGTCCAGGACGGCTGACCGGTCCGCGGGGTACGCGTACCGGCGGGTGAGGGCCCGCGCGACGGCCGCGACCGCGTGGCGCAGCTCCGGCGGCGACAGGATCTCCACGTCCAGGCCCAGCCGCAGGAGCTCGCCCGTCGCGTGCTCCACCGACTCGATGGGCACCGTCACCCGCGTCCAGCCCTCCTCGTCCGGCGGCCCCGCCGTGGCCCTCGCCGCCTCCACCACGCCCGGGGTCATCAGGTCGGCCAGGCGCTCCAGCCCGCGCGGCGACAGCCGGACCACGGCCTCGCCGCGCCGCAGCCGGGCCTCGAACTCCGCCCGGTACGCCTCCCAGTGGGCCGCCAGGTCGAATCCCGGCGGGCGGGTGAAGCGCTCCTCGTGCAGCGGGTGCAGCTCCAGGATCTGCGACACCCGGTACGTGCGCACCTGTCCCTCCGAGCGGGCCACCACGTACCACCGCCCGGCCTTGACCACCAGCCCGTACGGCTCCAGCCGCCGCTCCACTTCCTGCGGCGCCTTCCAGCGGCGGTACCTGACCTGGAGCGCGTGCTCGTCCCACACGGCGGCGGCCACGGCCGGCAGGTGGGTGACCGGCTCCGCGTCGCGGTACCACGAGGGCGCGTCGAGCAGGAACCGCTCCTGGATCCGCCCGGCCCGGTCCCGCAGCTCGACGGGCAGCGCGGCCATGAGCTTGAGCTGCGCGGCCGTCACCACCGCCCCCAGCCCCAGCTCGGCCGCAGGGCCCGGCAGCCCGGCCAGGAACAGCGACTCCGCCTCGTCGGCCGTCAGCCCGGTCAGCCTGGTCCGGTAGCCGTCGAGCAGCCGGTAGCCGCCGCTCGGGCCGGCGTCGCCGTACAGGGGGATGCCGGCGGCGTGCAGCGACTCGACGTCGCGGTAGATCGTGCGCACGGACACTTCCAACCGCTCGGCGAGCTCCCGCGCGGTCATGAGGCCGCGCGTCTGCAGGAGCAGCAGGATGGAGACGAGCCGGGAAGCGCGCATTCGCTGACACTACCTGTCAGTGACCCACCCCTATCGTCGCCCGCATGAACGACTTCGACTTCTTCATCGGCACCTGGAACGTCCACAACCGCAGGCTCGTCAGCCGGCTCACCGGAAGCGACGAGTGGGAGGAGTTCGCGGGCCGGTCCACGTGCACGAGGCACTTCGACGGCGCCGCGAACGTCGACGAGATCGTCTTTCCCGCCAAGGGCTTCTCCGGGCTGACCGTGCGCGTCTGCGACCCGGCCACGCGGGAGTGGTCGATCTACTGGGCCAGCAGCACCGGGGGAGCGCTCGGCCTGCCGCCCATGGTGGGCCGGTTCGAAGGCGGCAGGGGCGAGTTCTACGCCGACGACCAGCACGAGGGCCGGCCGGTGCGCTGCCGGTTCGTCTGGACGGTCGTCGGCCCGGACTCCTGCCGCTGGGAGCAGGCGTTCTCGGTGGACGGCGAGCGCACCTGGGAGACCAACTGGACGATGGATTTCACCCGGGCCTGAGCCCCGGCTACGTCTGGCTGCCGGCCCAGAGGATCACGAGGATGGCGACGGTGGCCAGCACCAGCAGGGTCCCGCCCACCACGAGCACCCAGCGCAGACCGGGCGAGCGGGCGGGCTCGGCCTCGTACACGGGCACGTCGGGCAGCATGTCCGGTGTGTACGGCAGGCGGCGCGTGCCCGAGTCCTCCAGGAGCGACGGGTGCGGCGTGTGCCGGGGCGGATCGTCGGGGGCCGGGGTCTCGTCGGGCGACGGAGGCTGGGCGGGGACGGGGATGTGCATGGTCTTGCGGGCGTCCGGGTCGTCCGGAAGGGGGCGGTCGGCGGTCATCGAGGCTCCTGACCGTGAAGGCGGTGGGCGGTGCGTGGCGGGGTGTCGTTCAGACGGACTGTTCCTGTTCTTCCACCGCACGCGTGATCGACACCAGATCCAGGCCACCTTGGTAGCGGACGCCGTTGACGAACAGCGTCGGCGTGCCCCGCACGCCGCTCGCCCGGCCCGACTGCTCGTCCCTGGCGACCCGCGCGGCCTGCCCGGGCACGTCCGGCCACGGCTCCACGTCCATCTCGGCGGCGTGGCGGACCAGGTCGGCCTCCGTCAGGAACCGCTGGTTGCCGAAGAGCACGTCGTGCATCTCCCAGAACTTCCCCTCGCGCGCCGCCGCCTCGGACACCAGCGCGGCCGACATGGCCCTCGGGTGCAGGGTCCGCAGCGGGAAGTGCCGGAACACCAGGCGGACGTCGGGGTGCCTGCTGAGCAGCTCGTCCAGGATCGGCTCCAGCCGGCCGCAGTACGGGCACTCGAAGTCGCCGTACTCGACGATCGTGACTTTGGCGTCCGCCGGGCCGCGCACGTGGTCGTCCGGCCCCACCGGCTCCGACAGCAGCACGGGCAGCTCCTCCTCCGGCTCCGCCTCGGGCGGCGCGCACACGCCGCCCCGGTCCCACGCCAGCCGGAACGCGATCCAGCCGGTCAGAGCCGACAGCAGCGACCCGGCGAGGATGCCGATCTTGGCCTGGGCCTGCACGGCGGGGTCGTCGAAGGCCAGGTCCACGATGAACAGCGACACCGTGAACCCGATGCCCGACACCGCCGCCCCGCCGAGGAGCTGGCCCCACACCAGGTTGCCCGGCAGCATCCCCCAGCCGAGGCGCAGCGGCAGCCACGTGCCGAGCGAGATCCCGGCGAACTTGCCGAGCAGCAGCCCGGCGGCCACGCCGATGGAGATGGGCGAGGTGGCGGCCTGGCGCAGCGTGTCGCCGTCGAGCGCGACGCCGGCGTTGGCCAGCGCGAACAGCGGCACGATCACGTAGCTGCTCCACGGGTGGAGCTGGAGCTGCAGCCGCTCGTTCACCGACACGGCCGCGCGCACCCGGCGGGTCGCCTCGCGGGCGGCGCGGGCGTTGGGGTCGCTGGTGAGCCCCTGCACGGCCTCTCCGGCGGCCAGCAGCTTGTACTCGCTCGGCGCGTACACGAACACGAGGACGCCGAGCGCGATGCCGACCAGCGTCGGGTGGACGCCGCTCTCCAGCGTGGCCACCCACACGCCGAACCCGAGCAGGATGTAGGCCGGCGCGCGCCAGATCCGCAGCCGCCGCAGCGTCATGATGGCCGCGAGCAGCACCGCCGCGACGATCAGGGCCGGCACCGACAGGTCGCGGGTGTAGAAGACGGCGATGATGATGATCGCCAGCACGTCGTCCACGATCGCCAGCGTCAGCAGGAACGCGCGCAGCGGCTCGGGGCAGCGGGCTCCCACCACGGCCAGCAGGCCGAGCACGAACGCCGTGTCGGTGGCGATCGGCACGCCCCAGCCGCCGGCGCCCGGTCCGCCCGCGTTGAGCGCGAGGTAGACGGCCGCCGGCACGATCATGCCGCCGAACGCCGCCACGGCGGGGACGGCCAGCAGCCGCCGGTCCCGGAGCTGCCCGAGCCGCACCTCGTAGGAGGCCTCCAGGCCGATGAGGAAGAAGAACACCGCCATCAGGCCGTCGTTGACCCAGTGACGCAGGTCGAGGGAGAAGTCGGCGTCCCCGAAGGACAGGCCCATCGGGGTGTGCCAGAACGTCTCGTAGGTGCCGCTCCACGGCGAGTTCGCCCACAACAGGGCGAGCAGGGTCGCGCCGAGCAGCACGCTCGTGCTCCCCGCCTCGGTCTTGAAGAACGCCCGCAACATCCTGAACCCCCCAGTGGTCCGATGATAGGGGGAGTGTCCGTGTGCTCCCGAGCGCGGTCGGACGACAGGGCCGGACCGGCAATTCGACACGTCCCAAATGTGGCCACCGGAATGGCGCCGGGTAATGGCCGGCATTTCCGGATGATCGGCTTGCCCGCTACATGATCTTGGCTCTATTGTCGCGCCTCATGAGATTACGCATGACCGCCATGGTCGCCGCCCTCGTTTCGCTCCCGCTGACCGGCACGGCCGCCGCCGCTGCCGGTTATCCCGCCGGCTATCCCGTCAAAGGCGACGGGCTGACCGCCAGCCCCCTTTACGACAAAGGCGCCTTGCCTGCCGTGAAGTGCGAGGAGAAGCCGGTCAAGGCCCGCAACCGCGCCTCCGTCCGGGCCTACGTCGACGGCGTCGTCGGATGTCTCGACGCCACCTGGGAACAGCACCTCACCGCCGCCGGGCTGCCCTTCAAGAAGGTGCGGGTGAAGCATTACACCCGCATTCCGAAGAACTACTGCCGAATGGACGTCGGCAAGGAGCAGTCGATGGCGTTGTACTGCTCCAGAACCAGTACCATCGCCTTCCAGATCGGCAAGGACTGGATGGACAATCCGTACGACCTGTGGCTCGCCGACATGACCGCCGGCATGTACGCCTATCACGTGCAGAATCTGGTCGGTATTCAGGAGGCGCTGGACAAGGAGCCGTACCGCAACAAGGCGGAGCTGGCGGAGCAGGTGCGCCGGGCGAGCCTGCAGAGCTCCTGCCTGGCGACGGCGTTCCTGAAGAGCGTGTGGCCGCTGGACCGCCGCACCAAGCGCGACTGGAACGACCTGCTCTCGCTCGTGCAGGGCGACAGGGCCGGTGAGCCGCGCTACTACGGCAAGACCGGGACCATCAAGGCGTGGATGCGGCGCGGGTACGCCCAGGGCGACCCGGGGGCGTGCAACACCTGGACGGCGTCGGCCGCGCAGGTCTCCTGATCGGGGTCTCGTCGCTCAGGCGGGTTCGAGGGTGGCCAGGTAGGCGGCGGCCTCGGCGATCCGGTCCTCGGTGAAGACGCGGACCCCGTTGGCCTCCAGCAGCGCCGTGGTGACGCCCTGCCCGGGGGTGCGCCTGCCCTGGAAGGTGCCGTCGTAGATCGCCAGCGCGCCGCACGACGGGCTGCCCTCCTTCAGCACCGCCAGCCGTACCCCGGAGGAGCGGGCCACGGCCAGCGCCGACCGCGCGCCCTCCAGGAAGTGCGCGGTCACGTCGGACCCGTCCGCGGCCAGCACGCGAGCGGCGCCCGCCAGCACGGCGGCGCCGCCCGCGCCCGCCTCGATCTCGGCGGCGGGACGCGGCGTCGGCAGCCCGCCCTCGACCTCGGGGCAGAACGGCACCAGCCGCCCCTCCTCGCGCCACCCGGCCAGCCGGGCGTCGGAGCTCGTCCTGGCCCCGCCGTCGTAGCGCACTCTCCGGCCCATCAGGCACGCGCTGACCAGGATCCTCTCCATGTCTTCGATCCTAAGCCGCGTCGCCGGCGTCGCCCGCCCCGTCCGGGGGCGAGGGGGGCGGGCGATAGCCTTTTCCGCGATGAACACCACCGTGGCCACGATCGTCATCGCCGGCTCGCTGCTGCTCGCGCTGGCGAGCCTGATCACCGCGATCCGCGACCGGCCCATGGGCATGGTCCTGCTCGTCGGCTTCGCCGTGCTGGAGGTCGCCGTGCTGGTGCAGGCGGGCATCGTGATCGCGGCCGTCGCCGGGGGCGAGGGCGCGCACGTGTCCAAGGGCACGCTGTTCGGCTACCTCGCGGGCGAGGCGGTCATCCCGCCCGCCGGGGTGTTCCTGGCGCTGGCCGAGCGCAGCCGGTGGGGGCCGGGGATCCTGACCGTGGCCGGGTTCGCCATCGCGGTGATGACCGCGCGGCTGCTGCAGATCTGGCAGGGCGGGCCATGACGTCCCCCTCGATCGGGACCGGCCCCGGCCGGGCGCTGCTGGCGGTCTACGGGCTGTTCGCGCTCGCCGCGGGCGCGCGGGCCGCCGTGCAGATCCTCACCCGCTTCGGCGAGGCGCCGCTGGCGTACTCGCTGTCGGCCTTCGCCGCGCTCGTCTACATCCTGCTCACCGTGGCGCTGGCCCGCGGCGCGCGCCGGCTGGCGCTGGCGGCGCTGTTCGTGGAGCTGGCCGGGGTGCTGGTCATCGGCACGGCGAGCGTGCTCGACCCGGCCGCCTTCCCGGAGGCGACGGTGTGGTCGGTGTACGGCAAGGGCTACCTGTTCATTCCGCTCGTGCTCCCGCTCGTCGGCCTCTACTGGTTGCTGCGCAGGCGTTAACGCCGGCCCCGCAAGGGCAGGGGCGGACACCATGAGCACGATCGAACACTCGGTAGACGTCAACGTTCCTGTCAGGGTCGCCTACGACCAGTGGACGCAGTTCGAGAGTTTCCCCGAATTCATGGAAGGGGTCGAGTCGGTCAAACAGCTCACGGACACGCGCACCGCGTGGATCACCGAGATCGCCGGGGTGCGGCGCGAGTTCGAGGCCGAGATCTCCGAGCAGCACCCGGACGAGCGCATCGCCTGGCACTCGGTGGACAAGCCCCGGCAGGCCGGGGTGGTGACCTTCCACCGGCTCGACGAGAACACCACGCGGGTCACGCTCCAGATGGAGTACGACCCCGAGGGCTTCCTGGAGACGGCCGCTGACTGGCTGCAGATCGTCCGCATGCGCGTCCGCAACGACGTCCAGCGGTTCAAGGAGTTCATCGAGTCGCGCGGCGGGGCGACCGGCGCGTGGCGCGGCGACGTTCCCGGCCCGCACCAGCACGGCTCCGGCCTCGACACCGGCGGCTCCATGCCGCCCCGCTCCGGCGACCCCATGCCGCCCGGCTCGGGCGAGCCCGTGCTGCCGGGCAGCGTCGGCGGCAGCGACTACCCGCCCGGCACCGGCACCAGCCCCACGCTTCCGCCGCCCGGCCCGCTGGGGACGCACGACGACCCGCCGCAGCCGCCGCGCCCGGTCCTGTAACGGCGCGCTCTGACAGGACACTCCCTCCGATCACAAAGCCCCCGAGACCGGGGGCTTTGTCATGTGTCAGGAATAAATGCCGGTTTTGGGGCTGTTAAGATTGCCATTCGTCCCATGATTAGATGAGTGGAGGATCTCCCCCACATGACCGTGCTCGCCGAGCTCCGAAGCGAGTCCCGCGGCAGGACCGGCCCCCTCGCCTGGCTCCTGGTGCTGGGCATCGTCCTCGCGGCCCTCAATCTGCGCACCGCCGTCACCAGCGTCGGGCCGCTGCTCGACCAGCTCGCCCAGGGCCTCGGCATGAGCAGCGTCGGCACCGCCCTGCTCACCACGCTACCCGTGCTCGCCTTCGCGACGGTCGGGGCGATCACGCCCTCCCTGTCCAGGCGGCTGGGCGAGCACCGGCTGCTGCTGCTCGCCCTCGTCACCCTCGGCGTGGGCCTGCTGGTCAGGTCGCTGGTCGGCTCGGCGCCGGTGTTCCTGCTGAGCAGCGCGGTCGCGCTGTCCGGCGGGGCCGTGGGCAACGTCCTCATCCCCACCCTGATCAAGCGGCACTTCCCGGCCCGCACCGGCGTCATGACCACCGTCTACACGACCGCGCTCGCCGCCGGCACCATGCTGGCCGCGGCGGCCACCGTGCCGATCGAGCGCGCGTCGGGCGACTGGCACATCGCGCTCGGCGTGTGGGCGGCCCTGGCGGCCGTGGCCACCCTGCCGTGGCTGGCCCTGCTGCGCAGCGACCCGGCCCGCCGCCGGACACCCGGGAACGCGGCGGGGGACGCGTCCGGCGACACGCAGGACGGCGTCGCGCCTGAGGCCGCGGCGCCCGCCTCGGGGCTGCGTCAGCTCGCCCGCAGCCGGCTGGCCTGGATGGTCGCCGTCTACTTCGGCACCCAGTCGATGATCGCGTACATCATGTTCGGCTGGCTGCCCACGATCCTCACCGACGGCGGCTACAGCACCGGCGAGGCCGGGTTCGTCCTCGGGGTCTTCACCGCGCTGAACATCCCCGTCTCCATCATCATCCCCGTGGTCGCCTCGCGCTTCCGCGACCAGCGGCCCGTGGTGGTGGGGCTCGTCGCGGCGTACGCGGCCGGCTTCCTCGGGCTGTGGCTCGCGCCCGTCTCCACCGCCATGGTGTGGGTGGTGCTCATCGCACTCGGCATGGGGTCGTTCCCGCTGGCGCTCATGATGCTCGGCCTGCGCACCCGCACCGCCGAGTCCACGGCAGCGCTGTCCGCGTTCGGGCAGAGCGCCGGCTACCTCATGGCCGGCGCGGGGCCGCTCGCCGTCGGCCTGCTGCACGACCTGACCGGCGGGTGGACGCTGCCGTACGCGATGCTCTTCGTGGTGCTGGCCGCGCAGCTCGTCACCGGCCTGTACGCGGGACGGCGCCGCTACATCGAGGACGAGCGGCGGGAGCGCGTGGCCGCGGAGCCTGCGACAATTCAGGGGTGAACTCCACCGTCGTCACCTTCCCCGAGGGCCGGGTCACCGGCCGATCCGAGATCGTCGGGACCGTGCCGGTGGGGGAGCGGCACGGTCTCGTCGTGTCCGAGACCCCGTTCCACCCGCTCGACCACACCTGGCCCGACCAGCCCGCCGACCGCGGCACGATCGGCGGGCTGCCGGTCGTCGACTGCGTGACCGGCGCCTGGGCGGAGGGCCGGCTGCACCTCGGCGAGGACATCCCCGCGCGGCGGGGCGCCGAGGGCTGGCAGTGGCTCGTCGTGCACGTCACCGACACCCCGCTGCCGGTGGGCGAGAGCGTCGACCTGGCCGTGGACCCCGCCCACCGCGCGGCCCTGTCGGCCGGGCACACCGCCTGCCACCTGGCCGCCCTGGCCCTGAACGCCGCCCTGGCCGGCCGCTGGCGCAAGGAGCCGGCCCTGGACGGGCTCGGCCACCCCGACTTCGACCAGACGGCGATCACCTCCTCGCGCATCTCGCCCGGCGCCAGCCTCGACGTGTACCGGCTGGGCAAGTCGCTGCGCAAGAAGGGCTTCACGGCCGACGGCCTGGACGCCGGCCTCGCCGAGGTGGCCGCCGCCGTCGACGACCGCCTCAAGGCGTGGACGGCGGCCGACGCGCCCGTACGGCTGGAGGTGCCCGGGCCGGAGCTGACCGCCCGCCGCACCTGGCACTGCGCGCTGCCCGAGGGCGAGGCGTCGATCCCGTGCGGCGGCACGCACGTGTCGCGCACGTCAGAGCTGGGGACCGTCACGGTCGAGCTGGCCCTGGAGGAGGCCACCCTGACCATGCGCACCACCGTGACCCGCTGAGCCGTTCGCGCACGGCCGGCCGGCACTTCTGAGGCGCGCTCAGACGGCGCCAAGGAAGTCCAGCACCCTCCTCCAGGCGTCCGCGCAGGCCGCCTCGTGCGCGCCGTGCCCGCTCGGCGCGGTGTGCGTGGCGTGCTCGCTGGGCGCGGTGTGCGCGGCGTCGAAGAAGCCGTGCGGCGCGCCCGGATAGGTGACCAGCTCGTGCCGCACCCCGGCGGCCGTGAGCGCCTGCCCGAACTCCGCCACCTGCTCGGCGGGGATGCCCTCGTCCGCGCCGCCGAACAGGCCGAGGACCGGCGCCGACAGCTCGGCGGCGTGCTGGGTGGGGCCCGGCCCGTACGGCCCCGCGATGCCCGGCGCGCCGTAGAAACCGATCACCCCGGCGAACCCGAACCGGGGCGCGGAGGCGAGGAACGCGTTGCGCCCGCCCATGCAGAAGCCCAGCGCCACCGCCGGTCGGCCGAGCCGGTCGGCCGCGGCCATGATGTCGGCCTGGATGGTGTCCCTGCCCAGCCTGGTGACGTGCTCCATGATCGGGAAGGCTTCGCCGCGGTCGTCGTCCGCCGCCGTGCGCCCGTAGTAGTCGATGGCGACGGCCGGGTGGCCCTGCTCCGCCAGCCGTACGGCCAGGTGCTTGTAGAACCCGTGCAGGCCCCGCACGTCGGGCAGGACGACGACGCCCGCGCCGCGCACGTCGTCGGGACGGGCCTCGTAGGCGGCGAACGTCGCACCGTCCGCCGAGGTCAGGCGGAGCGACCGGGCGCGGGTGCCGGTGACGGGGGGAGTGAAGGCGGGCGGGGCGGCCTCGGGGTCGTAGCACATGGCTCAGGAATTTACCAAAGCCAGATTGATAAATCCAGGCTTGGCGTCGGTGGCGCTAGCCTTGGGCCCGTGCTAGCGAAGGACCTCCGGATCGCCGTCGGCCGCCTGGCGCGGCGCATCCGCCAGCTCTACACCAACGGGGCGGACGACGACGTGTCGTTCAGCGAGCTCGCCGTACTGGCGCGGCTGGACCGGGAAGGGGCGCTCACCTCGGCCCGGCTGGCCGCGCTGGAGCGCATCACCGCCCAGGCCATCGGCACGATCCTCGGCGGCCTGCACCGGCGCGGGCTCGTGGCGCGCGACCCCGATCCCGAGGACGGCCGCCGGGTGATCTCCTCGATCACCGGCAAGGGGCAGGCCGCGCTCGTCAGCCGCGACCTGGTCATCACCGAGCGCCTCGCCGCCGCCGTCGACACCCTCACCCCCGAGGAGCGCGAACGCCTGGCGGCCGCGCTGCCGATCCTGGCCGTCCTGGCGGACCGGCTCTGAGTTCGCGCGGCCCGTCTCCGGGTCGCCGCGGCGCGCCTCGTCCGGTGTCAGCATGTGGTGACAAACACTGCCGTGTCAGCATATGCTGACGCCGTGACCGTACCCACGACCGTATCCACGACCGGGCCCGTTCCGGTGGACGCCGCAGACCTGGCCCGTGCAGCGGCCGGCCCCGACCCCGGCGTGGGGCTCGCGGCGGTCGCCGCCCTCCGGACCCTGCTGGAGGAGCTGGAGGCGGCGCACGTGTCGCACGCCCGCGACCGCGGCTGGTCCTGGGAGCGGATCGCCGACGCGCTCGGCGTGAAGCGGCAGACGGTCCACCGCAAGCACGCCCGCAGACTCGGGAGGTAGAACAATGCCGCAATCGTTCGGCAGTACGCCCGACGCGACGCCCGGCGGGCCGGCCGCGTCCGTCGTGCGCCACGGCTTCGCCCGGTTCACCCGGCCCGCGCGCCGAGCCGTGGCCACGGCCGGCACGATCGCGCTCGACGCGGGCCACCCGGCGCTGACCACCGGCGTCCTGCTGCTCGCCCTCGCCGAGACCCGCCCCTTCGACCTCACCTCGTTCACCGCCACGCGCGAGGAGATCGGTTCCCGCGTCGACACGGGCCCGGACGCGCGGGCGCTGCTCGCCACGCTCGGCATCGACCTCGACGAGGTGCGCCGCCGCACCCGCGCGAGCGCCGGCGACCCGGACCGGTGGCGGCTCACGCGCTCGCCGCTGCGGCCCCTGAGGATGACGCTGCACGGGCCGCTGGGCTCCATCCCGCTGGCGGGCCACATGCGCAAGGTCGTGGAGGTCGCCCGCCTGCGGCCCGGCCCGGTGACGGGCGTGAGCCTGCTGTGGGGCCTGCTGGCCGACGGCGGCAACGGCACGGCGGCGATCCTGCGCTCCGCCGGGGTGGACGTGTGCGGGCTCGTCCGTGAGCTCGGCATGCCGATCCGGCGGGCGGCCTAGCGTCCGGTTCGCCGTGGGTGGCACGGGGACGGCGGGATCTCCGATACACTTGCCATGAATCAAGGGGCTATGGCGCAGTTGGTAGCGCGCCTCCATGGCATGGAGGAGGTCTGGGGTTCGAATCCCCATAGCTCCACTGCGATAATGCGGCGGCATCCGTTACGGGTGTCGCCGTTTCGCTGTGCAGGACGCCATTGCGGCGCTGCGCGCTCAGGGCCTCAGGCGTTCATTCCAGTCGTGCCGGAGCCGTGATGCCTGAAGGCCCCTCCGCTTCGCTCCGGGTTAGATCCTGTGGCACATCGTGGTACGGCCGCATATCATTGAGACATGGATGCTCCGAAGCCTCGTCCGACCGAGGTAAGCGTGCGCCAGTTCGTCAACGACTCCGGTAGCGTCACGCGCGGCCTGCGCGAGGGAAAGCGCTACATTCTGACGATCAATGGCGAGCCGCTCGCCGAAGTGAAGCCGATCAAGCGCCGCCGGTTCGTTCCCACAGCCGAGGCACAGGCCGTGTTCGCCACCGCCCCGGCTGTTGACTGGGACGAGGTGCGGGCTGATCTGGACACGGTGATCGATGACGAACTGCGCGATCCGTTCGACGGGACCGGCCTGTGATCGGGTATGAGCGAGGCGTTCTCGACACCAACATCGTGGCCGCCTTCAAGCTCTTCGACCCCGCCGAACTGCCCGCAGAGTCGGCGATCACAGCTGTCACCCTTGGCGAGCTGTCGCGCGGCCCCTACGCCACTGATGATCCGGTCAAGCGTGCGGGCAGGGTCGCGGTGCTCCAGCATGCTGAAGCGGCATTCGGTGTTCCGCTGCCGTACGACGCCGAAGCGGCTCGCATGTTCGGGCAGATCTGTGCCGTCGTGTACGCGCGGGGTCGACAGCCACGAAGCAGGACCGCCGACTTGATGATCGCCGCCACTGCCGCCGGTAACGAGCTGCCATTGTTCACCGCCAACCCCAAGGACTTCGACGGGCTGGAACGGCTCGTGAACGTGATCGGCGTGACGCGACCGTACGGCGCGACGGGCTGACCTCAAGGCCCCGGTTTGTCGCCCTCGACTCAGGGCGTCCGTTGAGGGCTCCGGAACGGGCGAGAACGGGACTATCGGTACTTCTCGATAGCCGCCGCGACGAGTTCGGCCGACCGATCGGCGATGGTGTGACCGGGCCGCGGGGCGTAGACGTCGATGGTCACCAAGACGTTCGTCACGCGCAGCACTGTCCGCGTTTGGTAGCCCGGGAGCCCGAAGGGCCGCGGTTGGGTATAGCTGTACGCCTCATCGCCGGCGTCCGGCCCGTTGCGGAGCTTGGTTCCCGCGTTGCGCCTGGGCTCCTCCTTCATGAACTTGACCGACTGCTTGTAGGAGAACCCGGCCGTCGACGCGCTGGGCAGACGGAACGCCGTGACGCTCAGGGTGGCACCGTCCGCCCGGCCCCACTTGCAAGCGGAGGCGCTGAGGAACTGCCGCTTCATCGGAGCGTCGAACAGCGAGCGCGTCTGCTTGCTGGTCAGCAGGTCGCACGCCTCGAAGTCGCGGGAGATCAGCGGCGTGGCCGAGACCGACGGCCCGGCCGACGGGCTCGACGTCGGTGCCGCGGAGTAGGTGGATCGGGGCGTGAGCACGTAGCCGAGTAAGCGGACGGTGTTCGGGAACAGCAGCGGCACGACCACTATCGCCGCCGCCACGGTCAGCACCACCGCGAGCACGGCGCCCACGACGATCTGGGGGCGGACGCGCCGGGACGAGCGTCCCGGCGTGGTCCGCTTCTGTGGGCGGGTCGTGCCGGTCGCGGTGTCGCCCCGCGAGACGGCGTCCAGCCAGCCGGCCGCCTCGTCCGAGGAGCAGCGGCGTGCCGGGTCCTTCTCCAGGATCGCGCTCAGGACGGGAGCGAGCGGGCCGGCCAGCCGGAAGGGGGCGGGTTCCTGCATGAGCACGGCTGCCAGCGCCGCGGCCTGGTTCGGGCGGGCGAACGGCGGGCTGCCCTCCACCGCCGCGAAGAGCGTGGCGCCGAGGGACCACAGGTCGGCGAGCGGGCCCTCGGCCTCGCCGCGCAGGCGCTCCGGGGCGATGTAGCCGGGCGAGCCGGTCAGCATCCCCGTCTGCGTGAGCCCGTTGTCTCCGACGATGGTCGCGATGCCGAAGTCCGTCAGCAGCACCCGCCCGTCGTCGGTGAGCATGACGTTGGCGGGTTTGACGTCCCTGTGCAGGATGCCCGAGGTGTGCGCGGCCGTGAGGGCGTCGATCATCCGGAGCCCGATGGCGGCCACCTGGTGCGGCGGCAGCGGGCCGTCGTCGCGAACAGCCCGATCGAGGGAGCGCCCGCGGACCAGCTCCATGACGATCCACGGCCGTCCTCCGTCGAGGACCACGTCGTGCACCGTGACGATGGACGCGTGGGAGCGCAGTGTCGCCGCGGCGCGCGCCTCGCGGAGCGTGCGTTCGGTCAGCTCGGCCCGTGACGCCTCGTCGAGGTCGGGCGGGAGCCGCACCTCCTTGATGGCCACTTCCTGCCGGAGGAGCTCGTCCATCGCCCGCCAGACCGTGCCCATGCCGCCCTGGCCGAGCTGCGACAGCAGCCGATAACGGCCTGCGAGCAGCATCACCGTGCCCTTGCCGACGTCCCGGACTCTCCGACCATTCCAAGCCTCCTGGCGATCTCGGCGCGAGCTCTTCGGCATGACGTGCCACCGGCGGGTCCCGGTGATTGATCTATCATGCACGTTGCGCAGCGCCTCTGTGACGCAGCAGCAGCGACTGCTCTGGCGGCCCGAAGGTCGCCGAGCGCACATCTCGGTCCGGGCATGGCGGCGGCCTTCGCCATGGCCTGCGCGATCATCCGGTCGATCCGTTCGTCACGCATCCCGGCGCGAGAAGGGGGCGAGTCATACGGTCCTGAGCATCCCGCCGTCGACGAAGTACGCCGAGCCGACCGAGTAGCTCGCCCGGTCCGAGCACAGGAAGACGATGAAGCTCGCCACCTCCTCCGGCGCGGCGAAGCGCCGGATGGGCGCGTGCTCCCGGGCGACGTCGTCGAGGTGGCTCCGCCAGTCGTCGCCGCTGAGCTCCTTGGCCGTCTTCACCCAGTCGGGAGTGAGGACGAGGCCGGGGTTGACGCAGTTGACCCGGATGCCGTCGCCGACGACCTCCGTGGCCAGCACCTTGGAGAACATCATGAGGGCGGCCTTGGTCACGTTGTAGATCGGCTCGTACCACAGCGGCTGGACCGCGCAGATCGACGCATTGTGCAGAATGACGCCGCCGCCGCGCCGCCGCATGCCGGGGACGAGCCCGCGGGCCAGCCGGACGGCCGCCATGACGTGAAGATCCCAGTACGCCTGCCACTTCTCGTCGGGGGCCTCGACGATGGTCTCGTTCGAGCCGGCGCCCGCGTTGTTGACCAGGATGTCGGCGCCTCCGAAGCCCTCCTCGGCCACCGACGTCAGCGCGGCCGTGCCCCCCGGCGTCGCCACGTCGCAGACGACGGGGACCACGCGGACGCCGTGCGTCTCGGCGATGGCGCGTGCCTCCTGTTCGAGGCGGGCGGCGCCGCGTGCCGCGAGGACGAGATGCGCGCCCTCGGCCGCCAGGCCCCGCGCCACGGCGAGGCCGATCCCCGAGCTGCCGCCGGTGATGACGGCGACCTTGCCGGCCAGACCCAGCTCCACGAGACCTCCCAGGACGCGTCTCTCCGTGGCGCCGTTCGTACCCGGCTGGGGGAGGAGGATGCCGGGGCCGCGAGCGGCGGTCTCAGGCGAAGGGCGGGAGGCGGGTGAGGACGCCCGAGCCGAGCACGATGAGGGCGCCGACGGCCATGAACACCACCGGGACGATCCAGTGGCCGTACCGCTCGACGACCCCGATGACCTGGCGATGCGACCCCAGCCAGGAGCCCGCCAGACACCACAGGGCGACGCCGGCGGCGAACACGGCGATCGTCACCAGCGAGGCAACCGGGCCGATCGTGCGGAACACCGGCGTGTAGACCGACAGGTTGTCCGCGCCGTTGGCGATGGTCACCCCGGCCACCGGCAGCACCCCGGACGCGACGGCCGGCACGCCCGCCGCCGAGGGGGCGCCGTCCCCGCCGTCCGGGTGCTTGCGGGAGCGTAAGGCCGCGGCCAGGCCGCGGACACCGAGGGCGAAGGGCAGGAGGCCGAGCAGGCCGACCCAGGCGTCCGGGATGATCGTCAGGCCGAGTGCCGCGATCACCGACAGGGCCACCAGCGTCGCGATCCCGGTGTACTGGCCGGCCCAGATCTGCCACGGGCGCGGCACTCCGCCCGCACGGGACGACAGGAACAGCACGGTCAGGACGATGAGGTCGTCCACGTTCGTGCCGGCGAACATGCCGGCGGCCGTGACCACGGTCCCCGCGATGCCCTCCATGTCGGCTGAACCTACCGCGAAAGCGGCCGATCCGGCGGCCCGGATGACGCGGCTCCGGGGGCTAATTAAACGCCTGGGTGCGCGAGCGTCAAGTCTGACCGTTTTATGCCTGTAAGTGTTTCTTTGTCCATCTGTCGGGCACCGGATGGGCAGGCTGGCACGGGTCAGTCGCGGTGCCGGAAGGGATGCCGGACGGATGCCGGAAGAAGGAGCGCATGCCATGAAGGACACGGCCAGAGTGGCGATGGCTCTCGCCGCGGGCTACTACCTCGGTCGGCGTCACAAGCTGCGCTTGGCGACTCTCCTGACGGCGATCGGGATCGCCAAGCGGTTGCGCAAGGAAGGTGACGAGGGCGTCGGCGGGCTGCTGCAACAAGGGGCGAAGCTGCTCGGCGGCTCTCCCCAGATCGAAGACATCACCAACCGGCTCCGGGGCGAGCTGCTGGAGGTCGGCAAGGCGGCCGCCGTGGCTGCGGCCAGCAAGCAGGTGGACAACATCACCTCGAAGCTGCACGACCGCGCCGAGGGGCTGCGGCATGCGGAACGTCCCGGGGGCCGGCGCGCCTCCGGCGAAGGCGAGGAAGACGAGGAAGGCCCGGAGGACGAGGAGTACGAGGGCGAAGAGGACGAGTACGAGGACGAGGGCGAGGAGTCCGGCGAGGACGAGGACCGGGGTGAAGAGGACGAGGAGGAAGAGGAGGAGGAGCCCGAGGAGCGGCCCCGCGCGCGGGGCGGACGTGTCCGCGCCCAGGGCTCGACCGGCGGGTCGCCCGTGAGCAGGGCCGCCGGGGCCGGGGCCTCCGGGGCGGCGTCCAAGCCGTCGGCGTCCAGGTCCACGGCGTCGAAGTCCTCGACTGCCAAGCCGTCCACGTCCAGGTCGTCCGGTGCGAAGTCCGCTTCCAAGCCGACCGGCTCCAAGTCGACCGGCTCCAAGGCGTCCGGTTCCAAGGCGTCCGGGTCGTCAGCGGCCAAGTCCTCGGGAGGCAGGTCCTCCGGAGGGTCCGGCGGCGACGGCGAGACGAGCGCCCGGCCGGTCCGGCGCAGGGCGGGGTCCGGCGGAGACGGATCGCAGAGTGAGGAGCGGTCCGGTACGAGGGGCGGGCGCTCCTCGACGACGACAGGCAAGGCGCGGAGGTGAGCCAGGTGGCTGACGTATCGAAGGCCGACGAGGCCGCCCCGGACCTGGAAGGTCCGAAGGACGAGCTGGTATCGGCTCTGCAGGACCTCGCCATGGCGCTGGCAGAGCGCGCCATGGGCTCCATCACCGACAAGCTGGGGGGCTTGACGGGGCGGCTCACCGACGTCGCCGAGGGCGGCGGTGAGGGGCTGCTCGGGGCGATCACCGGCAAGGGTGGCGGGTTCTCGCCCGGCAAGATGCTGCTGTCCGGGGCGACGAAGGCCATCGGCAGCGCCCTCACCGGCGGCAAGAAGGGCGGCAAGGGCAAAGGCGGCAAGAAGCTCAAGCTCACCAACATCGTCGAAGCGATCGACATCGGTGCGCCCATCCGCGTCGTCTACAACCAGTGGACGCAGTTCCAGGACTTCCCGAGCTTCATGAAGAAGGTCGAGACCGTCAACCAGGAGTCCGAGGAGAAGCTCTCCTGGAAGGCGCAGGTCTTCTGGTCCCACCGGGTCTGGAAGTCCTCGATCCAGGAGCAGGTCCCCGAGGACCGCATCATCTGGCGGTCGGAGGGGGCCAAGGGCTACGTCGACGGTGCCGTGACGTTCCACGAGCTCACCCCGAACCTGACCCGCGTCATCGTCATCCTCGAATACCACCCTCAAGGGCTGTTCGAGCGTACGGGCAACATCTGGCGGGCGCAGGGCAGGCGGGCGCGGCTGGAGATCAAGCACTTCGCCCGGCACGTCATGACGCACGTCATGCTGCACCCCGACGAGCTGTCGGAGGACGGCGGCTGGCGCGGCGAGATCCACGAGGGCAAGGTCACCAAGGACGACGAGACCGCCAGGCAGGAGGAGCGCGACCAGGAGGAGCAGGGCCAGGAAGAGGAAGGCGCAGAGGAAGAGGGCGCCGAGGAGCAGCCGCAGGACCAGGGCGAGCCCGAGGAGGGCGAGGAGCCCGAAGAAGGCGAAGAAGGCGAAGAGCCCGAGGAGCCCGAGGACGAGTACGAGGGCGAAGAAGGCGAAGAGGGCGAAGAAGGCGAAGAAGGCGAAGAAGGCGAAGAGGAGGAGCCCGAGGAGCCCCAGGACGAGGGCGCCGAGGAGGAGCCCGAAGGCCGGGCCGACGAGGAAGAGGAAGAAGAGGAAGAGGAGCCGCCCCCGGCGCGGCGACCGGCCCGCCGCAGGGCTGCGACCGCCGGCCGCAGGTGAGGGCGCCGGAGCGATGGCTGAGGATCGAGGGGTAAGCGTATGACTGTGCAGCCCGCGGGAGGCGGGGGCGGAATAGCCCAGCGCCCCTCCGCGTCCGGCCTGGCGGACGTGATCGACACCATCCTGGACAAGGGCCTGGTGATCGACGCGTACGTGCGGGTCTCCCTGGTGGGGATCGAGCTGCTGACCATCGACGCGCGGATCGTGGTGGCGAGCGTGGACACGTACCTGCGTTTCGCCGAGGCCGTGAACCGGCTCGATCTCGCGGAGCAGGGCGGCCAGGGGCTGCCCGAGCTCATGCACAACATCAAGCAGAACAAGATCGCCGACACGGGCAAGGGCGCGGCGCAGGGTGTCCTGGAGGCCGCCGCGGAGAAGCTCGACGACTTCATCGGCGGTTCCGGTGACGAGGAAGAGAGCGAGCCGCGGCCGAGCCGCCGGCGGCGCAGAGGGGAGGACTGACCATGACCACCACCGGCAGGGAGGACGAGCGGAGCTCCACGTCCGAGGTGGGAGTGGGCGTCTACCTCTACGGGATCGTGCCGGCCGACGTGCAGGTGTCGGACGAGGCGCGAGGGGTGGGCGACCCGTCCGCCGCGGTCAGTCTCGTACGGCACGGCGAGGTCGGCGCGCTGGTCAGCGAGCTGGACCTCGACCGCCCGCTGGGAACGCCCGACGACCTCATGGCCCACGAGCGGCTGCTCGACGCCACCGCGGCCGAGGTGCCGGTGCTGCCCATCCGCTTCGGCGCCGTCATGACCAGCTCCGAGGCGGTCGTGGAGGAACTGCTGGCCCCGCACCACGACGACTTCCGCTCGGCGCTGGAGGAGCTGGACGGCCGGGCCGAGTACGTGGTCAAGGCCCGCTACGTCGAGCAGGCCGTCCTCAGGGAGGTCCTGGAGGAGCAGCCCGCGGTGGCGGAGCTGCGCGAGCAGATCCGGAGCCTGCCCGAGGACGCCAGCCGCGAGGCGCGCATCCAGCTCGGAGAGATCGTCAACCAGGCCGTCAGCGCCAAGCGCGAGGCCGACACGCAGGCGCTCGCGGAGGCGCTCGCGCCGGTCTCCGTGCTGACGTCCGTACGGGAGCCCACGCACGAGCAGGACGCCGCGCACATCGCGCTGCTCGTGGAGCTGGACCGGCAGGACGACCTGGAGGAGGCCCTGGAGGGGTTCGCCTCGCGGTGGGAGGGCCGGGTCGAGATCCGGCTGCTCGGGCCGCTGGCTCCGTACGACTTCATCGTCACGCCGGCGGGGTGACGGCGCATGGGCCTGCTCAGCCTTCTGTTCGGCTGGCCGCTGGCGCCGGTCAAAGGGGTGATCCGGCTCGGTGAGCTGATCCAGGAGCAGGTCGAGCGTGAGATGAGCGACCCCGCGGCGGTGCGGCGCGAGCTGGAGGAGATCGAACGGGCCGCGGCGGAGGGCCTCATCTCCGAGGAGGAGCAGGAGGAGCGGATGCGCGAGGTCCTGCAGAGGATGATCGGCCCGCCCACCGGAATCGACCCCGGAGAAGGCAGGAGGTGATCGCGTGCCGGCCAGGCGACGCGGCCGCGCCGACGACACGTTCGAGCGCGAGCGGGACGATCTCTCATCGGACGACACCGACGCCGGTGCGGCGGACAGAGGCGAGGACGAGGACGCCGAGTACGAGGAGTACGAGGACGAAGCGGCCGATGACGACGAGCCGGCCGACGAGGACGACGAGGACGAAGGGGACGAAGGGGAGTATGAGGAGGAGGACGAGGGGGAGTACGAGGACGAGGGCGGCGACGGCTACGAGGAGGAGCCGCGGCGGCGGCTGTCCGCGGCGACCGCCGGCGAGACGGGGCTGCGGCACATCGCCGGGCTGACGGCCCGCGAGCCCGAGGGGGTCACGCTGGTCAAGCCGGGGGACAACGGCTGGACCGTGGACGTCGAGGTGGTGGAGGACCGCCGGATCCCGTCGTCGGGCGACATCCTCGCGTTGTACGAGGCCGAGCTGGACGCGGAGGGCGACCTGCTCTCCTACCGGAGGCTGCGCCGCTACCGGCGTGGCAGCGGTGACAGCGAGAGGGGCTGATCGTGGAGCCAGCGCGGACGGGACCGATCGGGCGCCAGGCCTACCCTTCGTCGGCCTCCGGCGGCCGCGAGCCGACCAACCTGGGCGACATCCTGGAGCGCGTCCTCGACCGGGGCGTGATCATCGCCGGTGACATCCGGGTCAACCTTCTCGACATCGAGCTGCTGACGATCAAGCTGCGGCTGATCATCGCGTCGGTGGACACGGCTCGCGAGATGGGCATCGACTGGTGGGAGCACGACCCGTGGCTCAGCGGCAAGGACCGCGGCCTGCAGGAGGAGAACCGCCGGCTGCGCGACCGGGTCGCCGAGCTGGAGGACGGCTACCCGCCGGACCGCCGGGGCGGGCGCGAGGTGGACGAGGGCCGCTCCCGCGGTGCCGTGGAGGAGGAGCCGGGGCAGGGCCGCTCCCGCCGCCGTGCCGTGGAGCGGGGGGCGGGCGAGGGCCGCCCGCGCCGCCGTGCCGTGCGGGCCGAGGAGGCCGAGGAGGACGACCGTGGCCGCTGACCCGGGCTCGGGCACGTACCTCTACGCCGTCGCCGCGGAGGGGCCCGGTCACGCCGGCCGGGACGAGGTGCCTTCGCGGGAGCAGGCGGCCCCGGCGGGCGCCGGTGCGCTTCCGCGAGGCATCGCGGACGGCGAGGTGCGGACGATCGGTGGGGCCGGTCTCGTGGCGTACGTGAGCACCGTGCCGCTCGACCAGTTCGGCGAGGAGCCGCTGCGGCGCTCCATGGAGGACCTGGACTGGCTGGAGGAGACCGCGCGCGCCCACCACCGCGTCGTCGAGGCGGTGGCGCTGCGGGCGCCGGTCGTGCCCGTGCGCCTGGTCACCGTCTACAGCGAGGACGCGCAGGTGCGGACCCTGCTGGCCGAGCGGCGCGACGACTTCGCGCGGGCGCTCGGCCGCGTCGCCGGGCGGCAGGAGTGGGGCGTGAAGGTGTACGCCTCGCCGGGGGAGCGGCCCGGACCGGAGGGGGAGGCGCGCGGCGCGGAGGCGGGCGGCAGGGAGACGCGGAAGGAGACGGAGCGGCCCGGGACGGCGTACCTGAAGCGGCGGCAGCAGCACATGCGCAGCCGCGAGGAGGCGTGGCGGCAGGCCGGCGCGCGGGCCGAGCGCGTCCACGGCGCCCTCAGCTCCATCGCCGTCGCGAGCCGCCGCCACCGAGCGCAGGATCCGCAGCTCTCCGGCCGCGAGGAGTCGATGGTGCTGAACGGGGCCTACCTGGTCGAACGGGACCGGGGCGAGGAGTTCGCGCGGGCCGTGGAGGAGCTGCGCGGGGACGGCGGCGACATCCAGCTCACCGGCCCGTGGGCGCCGTACTCGTTCATCACGCTGGACGACGACGGTGTGCAGGACGACGACGGCGCGCGGCGAGAGGAGGTCTGACGTGGCGTTCGAGGAGACGCGGGGTTCCGTGCTCGCCTCCGAGGGGCGGCTGCCGCCCGAACGGGTGGCCCTCGTGGACCTGCTGGACCGGCTGCTGGCCGGCGGTGTCGTGGTCAGCGGTGACCTGGTGCTGTCGATCGCGGACATCGACCTCGTCCGCATCTCGATCCGGGCGGTCTTCGCCTCGATCCGCGAGTCCGAGCCGCTCCGCGTGCTGGAACCGGTCCGCCGGCCCGGCCGCGAGGACGAACCGGTCAGGGGGCACGGGGCGCCGCCCATCCAGGGGTACGTGGAGCGCGTGCGGGAGGACGAGCCGGAGGAATGAGCTCCATGGAGGGGAGGCGCGAGCCGGTCCGTGAGGTGCGCTCGCCGCGCCTGCGGATCGAGGCCGACCGGGAGGCCGTCGAGCGGGACCTGTCCCGGTTGGTGCTCACCCTGGTGGAGCTCGTGCGGCAGCTCGTCGAGCGGCAGTCCGTACGCCGGATGGAGGAGGGCGACCTGTCCGACGAGCAGGTCGAGGCGCTGGGCCTCACCCTGATGCGGCTGGAGGACGCCATGACGGAGCTGTGCGACCGGTTCGGCCTGTCGCCGTCCGACTTGAACCTCGACCTGGGCCCGCTCGGCACCCTGCTGCCCGAGGACTGAACGACCCGAGGACTGAACGATCCGGGGCCGGGCTCCCGCCCCTCGCGGCGGGAGCCCGGCCCCAGGTCTCATCGGACGGCCGTGTGTCTACTCGACCGTCACGGTCGCCTTGGCCTGGAGCGTGGTGCCGGCCACCTCACCGGTCACCGTGAACGTGCCCGGCCTGGCGTACTGGTCGGCGCCGACCGCGGCCCACGTGACCGCGACGCCGCTGTCCTTGGAGCCGTCGTTGTAGGTGGAGACGACCGTCGCCGGCAGCGCCGGAGCCGTGCCGGCGCGGGTGCGCACCGCCTCCTCGGCCAGCGAGGTGATGGTCACCGCCCCGGTCGTCCTGACGTACACGGTGGCCTGGACCGGCTGCCGCAGACCCTCGGCGAGGCCCGTGACGGTGAAGCTCGTGCCGCCCGTCCTGACCTGGTCGGCCGTCACCTGCTGCCAGGTCACCGCCGCCCGGCCGCGCACCCCGTCGTCGTACAGCGTCTCGACCGTGGCGGGGAGCTGGGGCAGCGTCCCGGCGAGCGTCGGGACGTGGACCGGCCGCACCGAGTCCGGCGGCACCGCGTACGTCTTGACCTCCAGCAGCCCGACCGACGCCTCCGCCGCTTCGAGCTGGACGCGCAGCTTCGTCGTCGTGACCGTGTCGAAGGCGACCGTGTTGTAGGCGTCGGCGGCCGCCGGGTAGGACGCGACGCCGGTGACGTCGGCGAACTCCTGGCCGTTCCACGCCTGGATCTTCCACGACTTCGGCACGCGGACGCCGCCCCCGTCGTCGAAGAAGTACACGTCGGCCTTGTTCACCCGCACGGGCGAGGGCCATTCGAGCTGCACCCACTGCGTGCCCTGCTGCGGCCAGGTGCCCCAGCGCGGGTTGGCGCCGTCGTTGGAGCGGGGCGGGTCGATGCCGTCGTTGACCGCCGTCACCTTCTCCCACGAAGAGGTGTAGGAGGCGGTGGGCGTGGCGTACGGGGCCACGTTCACCTGGGCGCCGAGCGCGCCCGCGGTGACGGTCACCGTGGCGGTCGTCTGCTTGGCGCCGTCGGAGGCGGTCAGCCTGAGCCGGTACGTGCCCGGCTCGGTGAACGACACGACGGTGCTGGTCCCGGCCGGGTCGGTGAAGAACGCCTCACCGGGCCCGTCCACGACGCTCCACTGCGTGGTGAGCGTCCCCGACGGCAGCCCGTCGTCCTTGACCACGGCATCCACCTTGGCCTGCCCCGGCCGGTTGAAGGACGGGTCGGCGACGGCCAGCACGTACGGCGCGGCGTTGCCCGCCCGCGGCACGTCCTCGCCCGTCGCGTACGCCTGGACCTCCTTCAGCCCGGTCGCGTACCCCGGGCGGTGGGTGACGAGCACCCGCAGCTTCGAGGTGACGACCTTGGGGAAGCGGATCGTGTTGAGGTTGGCCCGCGGGTGGACCGGCTCCCTGGCCTGCCCGGGCACGTCCTTCCAGGTGTCGCCGTCGAGGTACTGCACCTGGTAGAACGCGGGCTCGCTGTAGCCGCCCGGCTTGCGGTCGTTGGTGAAGTACAGCCGGACGAGGTCCACGGGCTTGGCCCCGCCGAGGTCGGCCGCCAGCCAGTCCTGCGGCTTGCCGGAGCCCTTGCTGCCCCAGAACGGCTCGTTGATGGTGAACCCGTCGGCCGCCGGGGCGGCGTCGCCGTGGGAGGCCGTGGCGCCGGTGACCAGGTTGGGGCCGGCGGAGCGCAGGTCCACGCCGGCCTTCTGGAACAGGTCCTCGACCCTGGCGCCCTTGAGCTTCACGTCGGCGGGGGCGCGCATGGCCGGCGCCTTCTCGCTGTGCAGGACGGTGACGCCCGTGGCGCCCTCGACCTTGCCGGTCGCCGGGTCCCAGGTGGCGTGCGCCAGCCCGGACAGCGTGACCTTGCGCTTGCCGTCGACGAGGATCGAGTAGCCCTCGGGCACGCCCTTGTAGTGGGTGGTCCCGTCACCCGGCTTGTCCCAGACGATGGTCAGGTCGTCGCCGCGGTAGTCGATCCCGTTGACCGTGAAGTGGTCCCAGCCGATGTCCACCGGCCACAGCTCGACCTTGCCGTCGGAGCGCGGGCGCAGGCCCATCACGTCCTCGATGACGGTCCAGTTGCTGCTGCCGAGGATCGTGTGGTGGATCCACGAGCGGTAGTCGATGCTCTTGGTGGCCGGGTTCCAGTTGGCCCAGAACTCGTTGGCGTCGGGGTAGCGGGTGTCACCGCCGACGAACTGGGACCAGGCGTTCCAGTACAGGAGCTGCTTGTACTGGTCGGCCGTGATGTACGGCGAGGCGTACTCGCGCAGCGCCTTGGAGAACAGCGCGAAGTTCCGGGTGGAGTTGATCTGCGAGAAGTTGTTCGACCCGGGCTTGCCCTGGGCCGCGGCCTCCGCCTTGTCCTTCTGGTTGGCCGTGTAGGCCGGAAAGATCGGGTACTCGGCGGGGTCGGCCCACAGGCGCAGCGCCTCCCGGTACTTCGGGTCGTCCGTGGGCACCAGTCCCGTGGCGTACGGGATGTAGTTGTTCGACTCCTTCCACGGGATCAGGTTGCCCGTCTGGAGGTCGCGGTGCTTGAACAGCTTGTCCTTGTCGTCCCAGAGCAGGGACAGGATGCCGCTCTTCACCTTGTCGGCCACGCCGCGCATCTCGGTGGCCTTCGCCGTGTCCCCGATCAGCGCGTACGCCTGGGCCGCCGCCATGGCGTTGGCGTACACGTAGGCGCCTTCGAGCCGCTCGTTGGCCCGGTCGTAGTAGTGGAACGACACCGCGTCGGCGTCGTTGCCGGTCATGGCCTCCCAGTCGTACTCGATGACGCCGTTCTTGTTGGAGTCGTAGGCGTTGAGCTGCCCGTAGACGTCCTTCTCGGCGTAGCGGGCCAGGTTGCGCAGGACGCCGGGCTGGCCGCCGTGGAGCTGGTAGCTCTCCAGGGCCGAGGCCGAGATGTACTGGGTGTAGCTGTTCGACCAGTTCTCCGGGTCGCCGGGGTTGTCGGTGTACTTGGAGTTGCGCGACACCTCGCCCGCCGACACCCACGGCCCGTACGAGTAGATCGGGTTGCGCAGGTACTTGAGGTCCTGGATGAACATCGGCACGGTCAGCACGATGGCGTTGTTGTAGCCGAGGGCTCCCTCGACCGACGTCGGGAACTGGAAGTCGTTGCCCGGGATGTCGGCGTCGAGGAAGTTGAACCTCATCAGCCACCAGCGGTAGTACACGAACTTCTTGATGTTCTCGTCGGGCACGTCGATGTAGGGCAGGTTCTCCGCCCACCAGGCGTTGTAGTCCTGGAGCTGCCGCTTGAGCGCCTTCTCGGGCGAGCGCCCCCGGTAGCCGTCGTACTCCGTCCGGGAGCCGGGCAGCTCCTCGGTCACGAAGCCCAGCTGGACCTTGGTGGTCGCGGTCTGGCCGGGCTTGAGGGTGAGCGTGCCCCTCAGCTCGCCGTCCGCGGCCTTGAGGCCGTCGCCGCTGAGCCGCGGGAAGATCGTGGTCAGGCGGTTCTTGGCGGTGACCACGCCGGTCAGCTCGCGCTCGCCGTCGGCGGTCCTCGCGTACGGCGAGACGACGCTGACGGGAACCTCCCGCCGGTCCGTGCCGGTGTTGGTGACGGCCAGCGTGGTGACGGCGACGTTCTCGTGGGTGATGAACTTCTTCACGCTCACCGACAGGCCGTCGCCGGTGTACGCGCCGGTCCAGTGGCTCGGCATCTGCAGCCGCTTGGCCTTGTCCTCGGCGAGGTCGGCGCCGAGGGAGATCGTGTAGGCGTCGCGGTTGTCGACGCTCTCCCAGTAGGCGACGCTGCCGCCGAAGCCGAGCTTGGCCGGGTCGTGCTCCTTCATGAACAGCGCCCGGCCGCGCGACATCAGCCAGTCGCCCGCCGGGTCGTCACCGGGGCGGGCCAGCATGCGGTCGATCCAGTAGGAGTCGCCGCCCTTCTCCTTGTTGTAGATCTCCTCCATCATCTTGCGCGGGTGGTAGCCGACGGGCTCGTCGGGCACCGGGTCCGCGCCGGTGAAGACCGGCATGCCCAGGCCGTCCTCGGCCGCCCGGGCCGTCACGGCGGAGGCGGCCGGCGGGGTGCCGGCGAGCAGTCCGCCCGCCAGCGTCACGGCGATCAGACAGGGCAGAATTCTACGCACGGGGGTTTCCTCCAGCGGGGGGTGTCACTCGGCGATGGGAAGCCAGACGCGCATGGTGGCGGGGCCGCGGTTGCCCCACCGGTGATAGGGGACGAGCCGCAGCGCGGTGTCCGTGCCGCCGGTCGCGTGGTCCGGGTCGGGGCCGTACGGCCAGCCGTTCCCGGAGGGCGCCGCATGCACGGCGGCGACCTCCAGCTCGACCGCCTCGCCGCCGGCCGGGCCGTGGTCCACGTCGTCCTCGGCAGGGCCCGCCTGGGCAGGCGCAGCCTCGGCGGGCGGTGACGACACGCGGACGGTCAGGTGCGCCAGCGGCGGCTCGTCGCCGACCGACTCCGCGCAGTACACGATCGGCCCCCGCTCCACCGCCGCGCAGCCGCGCAGCGCGTCGACCCGGCGGTCCGGGAACGTCCAGCGCGGCGCCATGGGCAGCTCCAGCCGGATCTCGTCGCCGGCCTTCCACGGCCCCTCCGCCGCCGCGTAGCCGGGCGCCACCTCGCGGGCGGGGCCGGAGCCGTGGGAGAGCGTGGCGCCGGACGCCCACGAGGGCACGCGCAGCGACACGGTGCCGGCGCCGTCCTCCAGGACCCGCACGGTCACGCCGCCCGTCCACGGGTAACCGGTCTCCACGCGCAGCGCCAGGTCGCCGTGCCGGATCTCGGCGGGCGTGTGGTGGTGGATCCGCACCCCGCCGGGGTCGGCGGCGGCCACGTAAGCGCCCAGCGACGCGAGGGTGCGGGCGATGTTGTTCGGGCAGCAGGAGACGTCGAACCACTGCGAGCGCAGGCTCCCCTCGGCCGCGTGGTTGACGCCCTGCGGCGGCTCGGCGGCCACCCGCACGTGCAGCGGGTTGGCGTAGAAGAACGAGCGGCCGTCCAGCGCGACGCCGGTGGCCAGCGTGTTGTACATCGTGCGCTCGGCCACGTCGGCGTACCTGGCGTCGCCGGTGGCCAGCAGCAGCCGGTGCGCCAGCATGATCGAGGCGATGCTCGCGCAGGTCTCGTTGTACGCGCGGTCCGGCGGCAGCTCGAAGTCCTCGCCGTACGACTCGTCGGCGTGCCGCGAGCCCATGCCGCCGGTCAGGTGGGTGCGCCGGGCCAGGGTCCGCTCCCACTGCGCCTCGACGCTCTTGAGCAGCTCCTGGTCGCCGGTCTCCACGGCCACGTCCACCACGCCGGAGGCCAGGTAGAGGGCGCGGACGACGTGCCCGCGGAAGACCTGCGCCTGCCGTGCCGGGACGTCGTCCTGGAAGTAGGCGCGGCCGAAGGGGATGTCGCCGAGCGCGGGCAGGCCGCGGCGCTCGACGAAGCGGCGGGCCATCTCCAGGTAGCGCTCGGCGCCGGTCGCCCGGTACAGCTCGACCAGGGCCATCTCGATCACCGGGTGGCCGCAGGTCTCGGTGGTGTCCATGAAGCGCCGGCACACGTGGTCGGCCGCGCGGACGGCGATCTCGGTCAGCCGGTCCTCGCCGTGCATGCGCAGCCGGGCCACGCCCGCCTGGATGAGGTGGCCGTAGCAGTACAGCTCGTGGCCCCACTCGAAGTCGGTGTAGCGGTTGCCGCTCCACCGCGTGTTGAGGTAGCCGTCGCCTTCCTGCGCCCGGCCCACGGTCTCGGCCAGCTCCGGCAGCGCCGGGTGGTCGGCCCAGGCCATGCCCTCCAGCAGCTTGTAGATCTCCGAGTCGCTGAACTCCCGGCCCCTGCGCGGGCGCTGCCCGCGGAAGTTGCCGATCCAGCCTTCACGCTCCATCCACTCCTGGCAGTGCGCGATGGTGACGTCCCGGTTGAGCGCCGCCCGGTCGCCCCAGAAGCCGGGGGCGAGCCGTACGGAGTCGAGACCCAGAGGGGAGAGCATGCCCGAGGAGGGCAGGACAGGGTTAGCCACGCAGAGCTCCCGACATGAATCCGCGCACGTAGTGGCGCTGGAGGACGATGAAGAGGACGAGGCACGGGAGGGCCATGACCATGACGCCGGCCTGGAGCATCCCGTAGTCGATCGCGCCGAACGTGCGCTGGGTCATGCTGACCACCGCCACGGGCAGCGTGAACGACGCGCCGTCGTTGAGCAGGATGAGCGGGGCGAAGAAGTCGTTCCACGAGGCGAGGAAGGCGAACAGGCCCACCGTGACGAGCGCCGGCCGCACCGCGTGCAGCAGGATGCGGGAGAACGCGCGGAACGTGCCGCAGCCGTCCACGAGCGCCGCCTCCTCCAGCTCGCGCGGGATCGCCTCGAACGCGTTGCGCATCATGAACAGCGCGAACGGGAGCTGGAACATGACGAACACCAGTGCCAGCCCGACCAGCGAGTTCTGCAGGCCGATGTAGCCGAGCAGCACGTACAGCGGGATGAGGATCGTCGCGTACGGCACCATGAGGATCGCCAGCGTGGCCAGGAACAGCAGGTTCTTGCCGGGGAAGTCGAAGCGGGCGAAGGCGTAGCCGCCGAGCGCCGACACCACGAGCGTGCCGCCGACGGTCATGACCGACACGAGCACGCTGTTGGTGGCGTACGTGCCGAGCCCCTCGCCGAACCCGGCCATCTCCACGTAGTTGGACGGGTCCTCCAGCGACGCCCAGCCGCTCCACACCAGCGGGAACAGGAACAGCACGGCCAGGGCCGCAAGGGTGAGGTGGCGTGTCACCGCAGCCTCCGCATCATCAGGGCGTTCAGCCCGACCAGGCCCACCAGCAGCACGACCGACAGGGCCGCGGCGCCGCCGAGGTCGAAGCGGAAGAACGCGTCGCGGTAGACGACCATGACCATGGAGACGGTGCTGTTGTCGGGGCCGCCGTTGGTGAAGATGAAGAACTGGTCGAAGGCCAGCAGGGAGCCGGTGACGCTGAGGATCAGCATCAGGGCGAGCGTGGGCCGCAGCAGCGGCAGCGTGATCCTGGTGAAGATCTGCCAGCGGCCGGCGCCGTCGCTGCGGGCCGCCTCGTAGACCTCGATCGGGATGGCCTGGAGCCCGGTCAGCAGGATGAGCATGTTGAACCCGGCGAAGCGCCACAGCACCAGCGCGATCGTGGAGAACAGCGCCATGTTCGGCGTGCCGATCCACTTCACCGGCTCGTGGGTGATGCCGAGCCCCTGCAGGATCGGGTCGATGGGGCCGAAGTCGTTGTTGAGCATGCCGTAGAAGAGCAGCGCGGCGGCGGCGAAGCCGACCGCGCCCGGCAGGAAGAACGCGGTGCGGAAGAAGGCGACGCCGGGCCTGCGCTCCTGCACCAGCAGGGCGAGCCCGAGCGCCACCGTCGACAGCAGCACCGTGGTGATCACGGTGTACTTCAGGGTGAAGAGCACCGCGTCGAGGAACAGCGGATTGTCGGCGATCTTGGCGTAGTTGTCCGGGGCGTTGAAGCGGGCGGGGCCGAGAAGGGGCCAGCGGTTCAGCGACATCCAGACCACCAGCACCAGGGGCACGAGGAAGAGCACCCCGACGATGGCGGCGGTGGGCGCCGCGTACAGCCAGCCCTGGACCTTCTTGCTGCGCCATCGGGCGGGCGGCGCGCCGTGCGCCGCCCGCCGCCCGGTACGCGTGAGCGTCAACGTCATTGCTGCAGCGACTTCGTGATCTCTGCGTTGAGCTGCGGCAGCTTCGAGGCGTCACCGAAGATCGCCTCGCGGGCGAGACGCAGCCACGGCCCCTGCGGGTCGTTGTACGTCTGGCCGAAGCGCGGCGCGAACGGCGTCTGCCCCTTGGCCACCAGCGAGTTGATCAGCACCACGCGGGGGTCCTCGGAGGAGTACTTGTTGCCGGCCAGGTCGGTGCGGGCGAGCACGTCCTTGTTCTTGGCCATGACCTCGACCTGCGCGTCGTCCGACATGGTCCAGGACAGAAAGTCCCAGGCCGCGTCGGCGTTCTTCGTGGTGGAGGAGATGCCGACCGAGTCACCGCCGACGAAGGTCGACTCGCCGCCGTCCGGGCCGGCGATCGGGGTGACGCCGATCTTCATGTCCTTCGGCATCAGGCCGAGCGTGGTCGAGGGCATCGGCATGACCCCGATCTCGCCCTTGGGGAAGAAGCCGGTCCAGGTCGGGCCCTGCTCCTCCTTGGCCGTGGGGCCGACGGCCTTCTTGTCGTACATCTCGCGCCAGATCTTGAAGACGTCGGTCATCGGCGGCTGGTCGTTGAGCGACGTCGTGCCCTCGGCGTTCATGACCTGGCCGCCGGCCGCCCAGACCGAGGGCCAGAACGTGAAGACGTAGCAGCCGCCGCAGTTGCCGCCGAAGAACGTGCCGTGGACCTTGCCGTCCTTGCCGAGCTTCTCCTGGATGGTGGTCGCCTGCTGGGCGAACTCCTTGAGCGTCTTCGGCCCCTTCTCCGGGTCGAGCCCGGCCTTCTCGTACAGGTCCTTGTTCCAGAACCAGACCGACAGGTCGAGCGTGTGCGGCAGCGTGTACTGCCGGCCGTCCATCGTGCCCAGCTTCATGTGCGAGGGCGCCAGCTTGTCCTTGTACGGCAGAGCGGCGATCCTGTCGGTGATGTCCAGGAACAGGCCCTGCGAGGTGTAGTTGGGGACGAAGATGACGTCGGCGGCGAACACGTCGGGAAGCTGTTTGGCTCCGGCGGCGGCCGCGATGCGGGGCTGGTAGTTGTCCGTCGGGATGACGGTCAGCTTGACCTGGTTCTTGTGGCTGCTGTTGTAGGCCTTCACCAGCCGCTCGCTCTGGGCCTGCGTGGCGGCGCGGGTCCACATGGTGATGGTGACCGGGCCCTCGGCGGGCTCGGCCGATGATCCGTTCCCGCCGCCACAGGCTGATGTGAGCGCTAACAGTCCGAGGATGGCGATCCCGGCCAGCCGTCGTCTCATGGTTGTCTCCTTCGGGACCCCCGAGAACTAAAAGGTTTTCGGAAACGTAGAAGAAACATCCGGGCCTGTCAATGGGTGTTAAGGTGCCTCGCAGTTGTCAGGTGACTGAAAAGGGTTTCGAAACATGGCGGGTAGGCGCGTGACCATCAACGACGTGGCCTCCCTGGCGGGGGTGTCGATCGCCACGGCCTCCAAGGCGCTCAACGGGCGGCACGACGTGCGGGCATCGACCCGCGACCGGGTGCTGGCCGCCGCCGCGGAGCTGTCCTTCCAGCCGAACGCCCTGGCGAGGGGCCTGCTGTCGGGGCAGACGCGCACGGTCGGGCTGCTCACCTCCGACAGCGTGGGCAGGTTCGGGATACCCGTGCTGCTCGGGGCCGAGGACGCGTTCGGCGCCGGGGAGATGGCGGTGATGCTGTGCGACGCGCGCGGCGACGCCATCCGGGAGCAGCACCACCTGCGCGCGCTGCTGTCGCGCCGGGTGGACGGGATCATCGTGGTGGGGGAGAGCACCAACCCGCGGCCCTCGGTCAGCAACGACGTGCCGGTCCCGGTCGTGTACGCCTACGGGCCCTCCGACGACCCGGAGGACGTGTCGTTCGTGCCCGACGACGTGGGCGGGGCCGTGATGGCCGTGGAGCACCTGCTGGCGCTCGGCCGGCGCCGCGTCGCGCACGTCACCGGTCCCCGCCACTACAAGGCGGCCCGCGACCGCGAGGAGGGGCTGCGGATCGCGCTGGAGGCGGCCGGCTGCGAGCAGGCCGGCGACACGCTCTGGGGGTCGTGGTCGCAGCGCTGGGGCCGGCACGCCGCCGAGATGCTGCTCATGGCCGAGCCCGAGGTGGACGCGGTGTTCTGCGGCAGCGACCAGATAGCCGCCGGGTTCGTGGAGGCGGCCCGCGAGCGGGGCCGTTCCGTGCCCGCCGACATCGCGGTGATCGGCTACGACAACTGGGAGGTGCTGTCCACCGAGGCCCGGCCCGCGCTGACGACCGTGGACATGAACCTGGAGCTGCTCGGCCGCACCGCCGCCCAGCACCTGTTCGCGGCCATGGACGGCAGGGCGACGCCCGGGGTCCACCGCATGCCGTGTCACCTGGTGATTCGCGACTCCACCGCCGCCGCGTGAGGTTTCCCCGCGCCCATCGGGCCTGAGTGCCCGTACGGGCGATCACAAGCGCGCATGTGACGTTTCCGTAATCCCGCGAGCTCTTGACGAGACCCGTTGTTAACGTTCACAGTCTTCCCAGGCCCAGCGTGAGGGGCCGGGGAAGGAGCACTTCGTGGGATCGACGCAAGCCCGGCGCGCGCCGGTCATGGCGGACGTCGCCCGGGAGGCCGGCGTGTCCCACCAGACGGTCTCACGTGTGCTCAACGAGCATCCCAACGTGCGCAGCGAGACCCGCACGCGGGTGCTGGAGGCGATCGACAAGCTGGGCTACCGCCGCAACCTCGTCGCCCGCGCCCTGGTGACCAAGCACTCCCGCACGCTCGGCGTCGTCAGCTTCGACACCACCCTGTACGGCCCGGCCAGCACGGTGTACGGCATCGAGCAGGCCGCCCGGGCCGCGGGCTACTTCGTCAGCATCGTCAGCCTCAAGTCCATCGACAGGAGCGGCGTCCGCGACGCCCTCGACTACCTGGCCGACCAGGGCGTCGACGGGATCGTGGTGGTCGCCCCGCAGCGCTCGGCGGCCCAGACGCTGGCCGACCTGCCGCTCGGCGTGCCCACCGTGGCGGTCGAGGGCGGCGAGGCCGGCGACGTGTCGGTGGTCTGCGTGGACCAGGTCGAGGGCGGCAGGCTCGCCACCGAGCACCTGCTCTCGCTGGGTCACGAGACCGTGTGGCACGTCCGGGGCCCGTCCGACTGGCTGGAGGCCGAGGGCCGCGTGGCCGGGTGGCGGGCCGCGCTCGCCCAGGCGGGCCGCGAGGCTCCCGAGCCGCTGGCCGGCGACTGGAGCCCGCGCTCGGGCTACGAGGCGGGCCGCAGCCTGGCGTCCATGACGGGCGTGAGCGCGGTCTTCGTGGCCAACGACCAGATGGCGCTGGGCGTCCTGCGGGCGTTCTCGGAGCAGGGGGTGAGGGTGCCCCACCAGGTGAGCGTCGTCGGCTTCGACGACATCCCGGAGTCGGAGTTCTTCTCGCCTCCTCTCACCACCATCAGGCAGGACTTCGACGCGGTCGGCCGGCACAGCATCGAGGTGCTCCTCCGGCAGATCGAGGGCGAGGGCTCGCAGGCGTGCGAGCGTCTCGTCGTCCCGCCGGCCTTCGTGGCCCGGGCCAGCACGGCACGGGTCTGACCACACACCTACGACCTAGACCATCGGGGACATCGGGGACACGGAAAGCGGGCGCTCTCGTCAGCTCGCTGATGTTAGCGCTCACATCGAGAAAGAGGGACACCACGTGTTGAAGAGGATCTCGATGCTGGCGCTCGCCGGCCTCGCCGCCGTGACGGTGGCCGGGTGCGGCGGCGGCAGCGGCGGCAGCGGCTCGGGCGGCGGCGACGGCTCGATCACCATGGGCTTCTCGCAGGTCGGCGCCGAGAGCGGCTGGCGGACCGCGAACACGAAGTCCGTGCAGGAGGCGGCCAAGACGGCCGGCATCACGCTGAAGTTCTCCGACGCCCAGCAGAAGCAGGAGAACCAGATCAAGGCGATCCGCTCCTACATCCAGCAGAAGGTGGACGTCATCGCCTTCTCGCCGGTGGTCGAGTCGGGCTGGGACACCGTGCTCAAGGAGGCCAAGAACGCCAAGATCCCGGTCATCCTCACCGACCGGGCCGTCGACTCCAAGGACACCAGCCTCTACAAGACGTTCCTCGGCTCCGACTTCGTCGAGGAGGGCCGCAAGGCCGGCAAGTGGCTGACCGAGGAGTACAAGGACGCCAAGGACACCGTCAACATCGTCGAGCTCCAGGGCACGACCGGCTCCGCTCCGGCCAACGACCGCAAGGCCGGCTTCCAGGAGGTCATCGGGGCGGATCCCAAGTTCAAGATCATCGCCTCGCAGACCGGCGACTTCACCCGCGCCAAGGGCAAGGAGGTCATGGAGGCGTTCCTCAAGGCCAACCCCGACATCGACGTCCTCTACGCCCACAACGACGACATGGGCCTCGGCGCCATCGAGGCCATCGAGGGCGCGGGCAAGGTGCCCGGCAAGGACATCAAGATCATCACGGTCGACGCGGTGCACGACGGCATGCAGGCCCTCGCCGACGGGAAGATCAACTACATCGTCGAGTGCTCCCCGCTGCTCGGCCCGCAGCTCATGGACCTCGCCAAGAAGGTCGTCAAGAACGAGAGCATCCCGGCCCGCGTGGTGACGGAGGAGACGACGTTCACCCAGGACCAGGCCAAGACGGCGCTGCCCGAGCGCAAGTACTGACCGGTGGCCGGGCCGGTCCCCCGACCGGCCCGGCCGCGCAGATCACGCGAACAGGAGGGGGCGCCGCGATGGACGTACCCGCTCCGGTCCTGCGGATGAGCGGGATCGGCAAGCAGTTCCCTGGAGTGAGGGCACTCGACGGCGTGGACCTGCGGCTGCTGCCGGGCGAGGTCCACGCGCTCATGGGCGAGAACGGCGCGGGCAAGTCCACGCTGATCAAGGTCCTGACCGGTGTCCACTCCGCCGACACGGGCACGATCGAGCTGGCCGGCCGGACCGTGTCCTTCGCCGGCCCGCTGGAGGCCCAGCAGGCCGGCATCAGCACGGTCTACCAGGAGGTCAACCTCTGCGCCAACCTGTCGGTGGCGGAGAACATCTTCATCGGCCGCGAGCCGCGCCGCCGCGGCCGCATCGACTGGAAGCGGATGCGGGCCCGCGCCGCCGAGCTGCTGAACCGGCTGGAGCTCGACATCGACGTCTCGGCGCCGCTGTCGTCGTACTCCCTGGCGCTGCAGCAGATGGTGGCCATCGCCCGTGCCATCGACGTCGAGGCCCGGGTGCTCATCCTCGACGAGCCCACCTCCAGCCTCGACGCGGGCGAGGTCGGGCAGCTCTTCCGGGTGATGCGGCGGCTCAAGGAGGAGGGCATCGCCATCCTCTTCGTCTCCCACTTCCTCGACCAGATCTACGAGATCTCCGACCGGATGACGATCCTGCGCAACGGCCGGCTCGTCGGCGAGTACCTCACCAGCGAGCTCAGCCAGGTCGGGCTCGTGGCCAAGATGATCGGCCAGGAGCTGGCCGAGCTGGAGCGGCTGCACGGCGAGGCCAGGACCTTCGACCGGCCGCTGGTCGAGGCCCGCGAGCTGGGCCGGGCCGGCGCCGTCGAGCCGTTCACGCTCACCATCCACGAGGGCGAGGTCGTGGGCCTGGCCGGGCTGCTCGGCTCCGGTCGTACCGAGATCGCCCGGCTGCTGTTCGGCGCCGACCACGCGACCAGCGGCGAGGTGGCGGTCGGCGGCGAGACCGCGGCACTGCGCACGCCCCGCGCCGCCATGGCGCACCGCATCGCGTTCTGCTCCGAGAACCGCAAGCGGGACGGCCTCATCCCCGACCTCACGGTCCGCGAGAACATCGTCCTCGCCCTCCAGGCGACCCGCGGCTGGACCCGGCCGGTGCCCCGCGACCAGCAGGACGAGCTGGTGAGCCGCTACATCAAGGCGCTCAAGATCAGCCCGCCCAACCCCGACCATCTCGTGCGGAACCTCAGCGGCGGCAACCAGCAGAAGGTGGTGCTGGCCCGCTGGCTCATCCTGGAGCCGCGGCTGCTCATCCTCGACGAGCCCACCCGCGGCATCGACGTGGGCGCCAAGGCCGAGATCCAGCGGCTCGTCGCCGAGCTGTCCGGCGGCGGCATGGCCGTGCTGTTCATCTCCGCCGAGCTGGAGGAGGTGCTGCGGCTCAGCCACCGGGTCGGCGTGCTGCGTGACCGCAGGCTGGTGGCCGACCTGCCCAACGACGACACCCTCACCACGGACGTGCTCATGGAGACCATCGCGAGCGGGGGACGGGCATGAAGCGACTCCTCTGGCCGCTGCTGATCCTGGTGGCGCTGCTGGCCGTCAACCTCTTCTTCACCCCCTCCTTCCTGTCCGTCGAGATGAAGGAGGGGCACCTCTACGGCAGCCTCATCGACATCCTGCGCTTCGGCGCCCCCCTCATCCTCGTCTCGCTCGGCATGACGCTGGTCATCGCCACCGGAGGCATCGACCTGTCGGTCGGCTCCGTGGTGGCGATCTCCGGAGCGCTGGCGTGCCTGCAGATCAGCGACGACGCCGGGGTGTTCACCGCCGTGGTGCTGGCGCTCGGGCTGTGCCTGCTGCTCGGCGCGTGGAACGGCTTCCTGGTGGCCGTCGTGGGCATCCAGCCGATCATCGCCACGCTGATCCTCATGGTCGCCGGGCGCGGTCTGGCCCAGCTCATCACCGACGGCCAGATCATCACGATCAACGACCCGTCCTACAAGCTCATCGGCGGCGGCTACCTGCTGACCGTGCCGTTCGGCATCCTGCTCGTGCTCGTGGTGCTCGGCGTCATGGCGTTCCTGACCCGCCGGCTGGCGCTCGGCATGCTCATCGAGTCGGTCGGCGGCAACGCCGAGGCCAGCCGGCTCGCGGGCATCCGCTCGCGCGGGATCGTCATCACGGTGTACGCGGTCGCCGCGCTCTGCGCGGGCGTCGCCGGGCTCATGATCAGCTCGAACGTGTCCAGCGCCGACGGCAACAACGCGGGCCTGTGGATCGAGCTGGACGCCATCCTGGCAGTGGTGATCGGCGGCACCTCGCTGGCCGGGGGCCGGTTCTCGCTGGGCGGCACCGTGCTGGGCGCGCTCATCATCCAGACGCTGACGACCACGATCTACTCGGTGGGCGTGCCGCCGGAGACCACGCTGCTGTTCAAGGCGCTCGTGGTGACGGCCGTCTGCCTGGTCCAGTCGCCGAAGTTCCGCGACAAGGTGTTCCGCCGTGCCGGGCCCGCGATCCCGCCGCGGCCGGCGGCCGAGGAGAAGGTGCGGGTGACGGCATGACGACGGCCATCCTCGACCGGGTGCGCGACCGGGGCCGGTCCGTCCCGGCCAAGTACGTGCCGGTCCTCGTGACCGCCGGGCTGTTCGTGGCGATGTTCGTGGCGGGCGGCATCCGCTACGAGGGGTTCGCCAGCGGGCAGGTGATCCTCAACGTCTTCATCGACAACGCCTTCCTGCTGGTGGTCGCGGTCGGCATGACGTTCGTCATCCTGACCGGCGGCATCGACCTGTCGGTGGGGTCGGTCGTCGCGCTGTCCACGATGATCTCGGCCAGCCTCATGGCCGGGCCGGGCTGGCCGCCGTACCTCGTGGTGCCGCTGGTGCTGCTCATCGGGTCGGCGCTGGGGCTGGTGATGGGCTACATCGTGCACGCCTTCGACATCCAGCCGTTCATCGTGACGCTGGCCGGCATGTTCCTGGCCCGGGGCCTGTGCTACACGATCGGCACCGACTCGATCCCCATCGAGGACCCGACGTTCACCGCCTTCGCGCAGACCAGGATCGACCTGTTCGCCGACCTGTGGATCTCGCCGAGCGTGGTGATCGCGGCCGTGGTGGTGCTGGCGGCGGCGTACGTGCTGCACTACACCCGGCTCGGCCGCACGGTCTACGCCACCGGCGGCAGCGAGCAGTCGGCCCTGCTCATGGGCCTGCCGGTGGGGCGGACCAAGGTCGCGGTCTACACCATCAGCGGGTTCTGCTCGGCGCTCGGCGGGGTGCTGCTGTCGTTCTACATGCTCTCCGGGTACGGCCTGCACGCCGTCGGCATGGAGCTCGACGCCATCGCGGCCGTCGTCATCGGCGGCACCCTGCTGACCGGAGGCTCCGGGTTCCTGCTCGGCACCGTCCTCGGCGTGCTCGTGCTGGGGCTGATCCAGACCGTGATCAGCTTCGAGGGCACGCTGAGCTCCTGGTGGACCAAAATCTTCATCGGGTTGCTGCTGTTCGTGTTCATCCTGCTGCAGCGTCTATTCTCGGCGCGGCGCCGTAACTGACCGTTCGTGCGGCGTCTGCCGTACCCGACTGTGGGAGTGTGTGTGAGCGTTAACAATGACCGCTATGTGATCGGCGTCGATTTCGGCACGTTGTCGGGACGCGCCGTGGTGGTGCGCGTCGGGGACGGCGCCGAGCTGGGCACGGCCGTCCACGAGTACGCCCATCGCGTCATCGAGGAGCGGTTGCCCGGCAGTGACGTGCGGCTCGGGCCCGACTGGGCCCTGCAGTCGCCGCACGACTGGCTGGAGGTGCTGAGGACCGCGGTGCCCGAGGCCGTGGCCGCCGCCGGGGTCGACCCGGCCCAGGTCATCGGCATCGGCACGGACTTCACCGCCTGCACCGTGCTGCCGGCGACGGCCGCCGGCACACCACTCTGCTTCGAGACGCCCGAGCGGCCGCACGCCTGGCCCAAGCTGTGGAAGCACCACGCCGCGCAGGCCCACGCCGACCGCATCAACGCGCTGGCCGCCGAGCGCGGCGAGGCGTGGCTGCCCCGGTACGGCGGCAAGATCTCCTCCGAGTGGCAGTTCGCCAAGGGCCTCCAGGTGCTGGAGGAGGACCCCGAGGTGTACGAGCGGGCCGAGCGCTGGATCGAGGCCGCGGACTGGATCGTCTGGCAGCTCACCGGCGTCGAGAGCCGCAACGCCTGCACCGCCGGCTACAAGGGCATCTACCAGGACGGCGCCTACCCCGCCGAGGAGTTCCTGGCCGCGCTCAACCCCGGCTTCGCCGGCTTCACCGCCAAGCTGGCCCACGAGATCTCCCATCTCGGCGGGCTCGCCGGCCGGCTGACCGCCGAGGCGGCCGCCTGGACCAAGCTGCCCGAGGGCATCGCCGTCTCGGTCGGCAACGTCGACGCGCACGTCACCTCCGCCGCGGCCGACGCCGTCCGGCCCGGCCAGATGGTCGCCATCATGGGCACCTCCACCTGCCATGTCATGCCCTCCGACCAGCTCGCCGAGGTGCCGGGCATGTGCGGCGTGGTCCGCGACGGCATCGTGCCCGGCCTGTGGGGCTACGAGGCCGGACAGTCGGGCGTCGGCGACATCTTCGCCTGGTACATCGACAACTCCGTGCCCGCCTCCTACACGCGCGCCGCCGAGGAGCGCGGCCAGACGGTCCACGCGTACCTGACCGAGCTGGCCGCCGCCCAGGAGGTCGGCCGGCACGGCCTGGTCGCGCTCGACTGGCACAACGGCAACCGCTCGGTGCTGGTGGACCACAACCTGTCCGGCGTGATCGTCGGCCAGACGCTCAGCACCCGGCCCGAGGACGTGTACCGGGCGCTCATCGAGGCCACCGCGTTCGGCGCCCGCGTCATCGTCGAGACGTTCGAGGCGTCCGGCGTGCCGGTCGAGGAGTTCGTGGCGGCGGGCGGGCTGCTGAAGAACCACTTCCTCATGCAGGTCTACGCCGACGTGCTGCGCCGCCCGATCTCGGTGATCGGCTCGGAGCAGGGACCGGCGCTCGGCTCGGCCATCCACGCGGCCGTCGCCGCCGGCGCGTACGCCGACATCGAGCAGGCCGCGGCCGCCATGGGCACGCGCCGCGAGAACGTCTACGTGCCCGACGAGGGCCGGGCCGACGCCTACGACAAGCTCTACGCCGAATACCGCACACTGCACGACTACTTCGGGGACGGACGCATGCTGCACACCCTGCGGAAGATCAGGAACGAGGCCGGCGCATGATCCAGCGCATGAGGAGGACGGTCAGCGACCTGCACGCCGAGCTCGTACGCAACAACCTCGTCGCGTGGACCGCCGGCAACGTCTCCGGCCGGATCCCCGGCGAGGAGCTGTTCGTCATCAAGCCGTCCGGCGTGAGCTACGACGAGCTGGGCCCGGAGAACATGGTGCTGTGCGACCTCGACGGCAACCTCGTCGAGGGCGACCACTCGCCCTCCAGCGACACCGCCGCGCACGCCTACGTCTACCGCAACATGCCCGAGGTCGGCGGTGTGGTCCACACCCACTCCACCTACGCCACCGCGTGGGCCGCCCGCGGCGAGGCCATCCCCTGCGTGCTCACCGCGATGGCCGACGAGTTCGGCGGCGAGATCCCGGTCGGGCCGTTCGCCCTGATCGGCGACGACTCCATCGGCCAGGGCATCGTCGAGACCCTCAAGGGCCACCGCTCGCCCGCCGTGCTCATGCGCAGCCACGGCGTCTTCACCATCGGCAAGGACCCCAAGGCCGCGGTGAAGGCCGCCGTCATGTGCGAGGACGTCGCCCGCACGGTGCACGTCGCCCGCCAGCTCGGCGAGCCGCTGACCATCGCACAGGACGACATCGACCGCCTGTACGACCGCTACCAGAACGTCTATGGACAGAGGAGCCCGCGTTGACCATCTGGTTTCTGACCGGCAGCCAAGGACTGTACGGAGAGGACACGCTTCAGCAGGTCGCCGAGCAGTCCCGGCGCATCGCCGAGGCCCTGCCGGTGCCCGTGGAGTGGAAGCCCGTGCTCACGGACGCCGCGGCCATCCGCCGCGTGATGCTGGAGGCGAGCGCCGACGACTCCTGCGCCGGCGTCATCGCCTGGATGCACACGTTCTCGCCGGCCAAGATGTGGATCGCCGGCCTGGACGCGCTGCGCAAGCCGCTGCTCCACCTGCACACGCAGGCCAACGTGGAGCTGCCGTGGAGCTCCATCGACATGGACTTCATGAACCTCAACCAGGCCGCCCACGGCGACCGCGAGTTCGGCCACATCCAGACGCGGCTCGGCGTCGCCCGCAAGACCGTCGCCGGGCACGTCAGCGACCCGCGCGTCGGCGAGCGCATCGAGGCGTGGGCGCGGGCGGCCGCCGGCCTGGCCGAGGTACGCACCCTCAAGCTGGCCCGCTTCGGCGACAACATGCGCGACGTGGCCGTCACCGAGGGCGACAAGGTCGAGGCGCAGCTCCGCTTCGGCGTCTCCGTCAACACCTACGGCGTCAACGACCTGGTCGAGGCCGTGGACGCGGCCTCCGACGCCGACGTGAACGCGCTGGTCAAGGAGTACGAGGAGCTCTACCACGTGGCGCCCGTGCTGCTCGGCGAGCGCAGGGAGTCGCTGCGCTACGCCGCCCGCATCGAGCTGGGCCTGCGCACCTTCTTGGAGGACGGCGGGTTCAAGGCGTTCACCACGAACTTCGAGGACCTCGGCGGCCTGCGGCAGCTTCCCGGCCTGGCCGTGCAGCGGCTCATGGCCGAGGGCTACGGCTTCGGCGGCGAGGGCGACTGGAAGACCTCGGTGCTGCTGCGCACGCTCAAGGCCATGGCGCCCGGCGGCGGCACGTCGTTCATGGAGGACTACACCTACCACCTGACGCCGGGCGAGGAGCTGATCCTCGGCGCGCACATGCTGGAGGTCTGCCCCTCGATCGCCGCGGACACCCCGTCGTGCGAGATCCACCCGCTCGGCATCGGCGGCCGCGAGGACCCGGTCCGGCTGGTGTTCGACGCGGCCCCCGGCCCGGGTGTCGTCGTGGGCCTGGCCGACATGGGCGACCGGTTCCGGCTCGTGGCCAACGAGATCGACATCGTCGCCCCGTCCGAGCCGCTGCCCGCGCTGCCGGTGGCCCGCGCCGTCTGGCGGCCCCGGCCGGACTTCCGCACCAGCACCGAGTCCTGGCTGACCGCCGGCGCGCCGCACCACACGGTGCTGTCCACGGCCGTCGGCGCCGAGGAGCTGACGGACTTCTCCGACATGCTGGGCGTTGAGCTGCTGGTCATCGACGCCGACACCACGACCCGGCAGTTCGCCAAGGAGCTGCGCTGGAACCAGGCGTACTACCGGCTGGCGCAGGGCTTCTGATGACGGCGGGGACGACCGCCGGGCCGACCAACTGGGCGGGCAACGTCGCCTTCCGCGCGCGGGAGGGGCGGCGGCCCGCCACGCTGGACGAGCTCCGGCGCCTCGTCGCCGGGAGCCCCCGGGTGCGGGCGCTGGGCAGCGGCCACTCGTTCAACGACGTCGCCGACACGCCGGGCGAGCTCGTCTCGCTGGACCGCATGCCGTACACGCTGGAGATCCACACCGGGGCGGACGGCGCGGCGCGGGCGCGGGTCGGGGCGGGCATGACCTACGCGCGGCTCGCGGCCGGGCTGCACGCGCGCGGGCTGGCGGTGGCCGCCCTGGCGTCCCTGCCGCACATCTCGGTGGCCGGGTCGGTGGCGACCGGCACGCACGGCTCGGGTGACGGCAACCGCAGCCTCTCGGCCGCGGTGTCCGGGCTGGAGCTGGTCACGGCCGACGGCGAGCTGGTCTCGCTGGAACGCGGCGACGACGACTTCCCGGGCGCGGTGGTCGCGCTCGGGGCGCTCGGCGTCGTCACGACGCTCACGCTCGACCTGGTGCCGGCCTTCGAGCTGCGCCAGTACGTCCGTGAGGACCTGCCCCGCGACGCCCCGTTCGACGAGGTCATGGCCGGCGGTTACAGCGTCAGCCAGTTCACCGACTGGAGCTCCACCCGGGTGTGGCTCAAGCGGCTCACCGAGCTGCCCGACGGCGACTGGCTCGGCACCCGGGCGGCGGACGGCCCGCGTCACCCGGTGCCGGGCATGCCGCCGGACAGCTGCACCGGGCAGCTCGGCGTGCCGGGGCCGTGGCACGAGCGGCTGCCGCACTTCCGGGCCGACGCGCCGCCGAGCAACGCCGGGGACGAGCTGCAGTCGGAGTTCGCGATGCCGCGGGAGCGGGCGGCCGAGGCGCTGGCCGCCCTGTACGCCGCCGGCGACCGGATCCGGCCCGCGCTGCGGATCTCGGAGGTGCGCACGGTCGCGGCCGACGACCTGTGGCTGAGCCCGTTCCACGGGCGTGACAGCGTCGCCGTCCACTTCACCTGGATCAAGGACTGGGACGCCGTGCTCCCGGCGCTGCGGCTGGTGGAGGAGACGCTGGCGCCGTTCGACCCCCGGCCGCACTGGGGCAAGCTGTTCACCCGGTGGCCGGAGCCGTCGGAGCGCTTCGGCGCCCTCGTGCGGGCGTACGACCCGGAGGGCAAGTTCGCCAACGGCTTCCTCCGGCGGGTGCTGGGGGAGTGAACTGTCGCCGGTCGTACCTGACAGGAGCTGACAGGTACGACCGGCATCCTGGTGCCATGACGGCACACGGCACCTTCGAGACCGCCGGCTGGAATCCCCAGCCGCCCTTCTCCGAGCAGGACGGCGTCTCGCTCGCCCAGATCACGCTCACCAAGACCTTCCACGGCGACCTCGACGGCACCTCGACCGTCACCATGCTGGCCACGGGGACCGAGGTCGAGGACTCGCGCGCCTACGTGGCGGTCGAGCGGATCGAGGGCACGCTCGGCGGACGCAAGGGCGGCTTCGTCGTCCAGCACACCGCGGTCAGCGAACGGGGAGAGCCGTCGCTGCGCGTCGCCGTCGTCCCCGACTCCGGCACGGGGGAGTTGCGCGGCATCCGGGGCGAGATGGACATCCACGTCGCGCCCGACGGATCCCACTCCTACACCTTCGACTACCGGCTCTGACCCGCGCCCGCAGTGTCGGGGTCACCTCGCCGCGGCGCCTGACGACATGACGTCCTGGCCGGTTCGGGTGGTGAAGGCACGACGGTAGGCCGACGGGGACGTGCGCATCGTCCGGGAGAAGTGCTGGCGGAACGTCACGGGGCTGTCGAACCCCACCGCCGCCCCGATCTCCTCCACCGGCGCGGCCGTGCCCTCCAGCAGGGGCAGGCTGGCCGCCACCCGCTGGGAGATCACCCACTTGAGCGGGGTCGTCCCGGTGCGCCGTCGGAAGTGCCGCAGGAACGAGCGCTCCGACATGTGCGCCACCCGCGCCAGGTCGGCCACGCTGATCGGCCGGGCCAGGTCGGCCAGCGCCCACTCCATCGCCCGCGCCACCGCGCCGTCGTCCTCCAGCGGACGTATCGGGGCCTCGATGAACTGCGCCTGGCCGCCCTCCCGGTGCGGCGCGACGACGAGACGGCGCGCCACCGCGTTGGCGATCCCCGGGCCGTGGTCGGCGCGCACCAGGTGCAGCAGGAGGTCGAGGCCCGCGGCGCTGCCCGCGCTGGTCAGCACGTCGCCCCCGTCCACGTACAGGACCGAGGCGTTGACCCGCACCTCGGGGAAGCGCCGCTGGAGCAGGTCGGCGTACTGCCAGTGGGTGGCCGCCTCGCGCCCGTCCAGCAGGCCCGCCGCCGCCAGCGCGAACGCGCCCGAGCAGATCGACACCAGCCGCGCCCCGCGCCCGTGCGCCCTGCGCAGCGCCTCGACCAGTGGCGGCGAGACCGGCCCCCGCACGTCGGGCACGCCCGGCACGATCACCGTGTCGGCCGTGGCCAGCACGTCCAGCCCGTGCGCCGCCTGGACGGTGAACCCGCCGACCGCGCGCAGCGGCTGCGTCGTCTCGGCGCAGACCCTCAGGTCGTACCAGGGCACCCCGAGCTCCGGCCGGGACAGCCCGAAGATCTCCACGGCGCAGCCCAGCTCGAACGGCCCCATCCCGTCGAACGCCAGCACCGCCACGGTCGGCAAAGAAGGGGTGAGCGAGACCGGGATCGGCATGGGCGCATGTTAGCCCGCCCTCCAGAGCGGGAGAAACAGTGCATGCACATATCGGGGGTCCACACCGTTCTTCCTGATCACCGCTACGACCAGGCGGAGATCACCGAGGCGTTCTCCCGGTTGACCGAGGCCGACCGGGACCTCCTGGAACACTTCCAGACCGCCACCGGCGTCCAGGGCCGCAATCTCGCCCTCGCGCTGGAGGACTACGGCAAGCTCGACTCCTTCACCCGCGCCAACGAGACGCACACCGAGATCGCGCTCGACCTCGCCGAGCGGGCCGTCCTCGGCGCCCTCACCAAGGCCGGGCTCTCCCCGGACAAGGTGGACCACCTGGTGTTCTGCTCCAGCACGGGCCTGGCCACCCCGTCGCTCGACGCCCTGCTGGCCCAGCGCGCCGGGTTGCGCGACGACGTCAAACGGGTGCCGGTGTTCGGGCTCGGCTGCGCGGCCGGGGCGGCCGGCCTGGCCCGGCTCAACGACTACCTGCGTGGCTGGCCCGGCCACGTGGCGCTGCTCGTCTGCGTGGAGCTGTGCTCCCTGACCCTCCAGCGCGACGACACCTCCGTCGCCAACCTGCTGGCCGGCGCCCTGTTCGGCGACGGCGCCGCGGCGGTCGTGGCCACCGGGCACGGGGCGGGACCCGAGGTGGTGACCACCCGCAGCAAGCTGTATCCGGGCACCGGGCACCTCATGGGCTGGGAGATCGGCAGGCACGGCTTCCGCGTCGTCCTGGACGACGGGCTCGCCGGCTTCGTCCAGCAGGTGCTGGGCGGCGACGTCAAGGCGTTCCTCGCCGACAACGGCCTGACCCCCGACCAGGTCGGCGCCTGGATCTGCCACCCCGGCGGCCCCAAGGTGATCGAGACGATGGTGGAGGTGCTGGGGGTCCCGCCGTCCGCGTTCGCGGTGACCCGGGAGTCGCTGCGGGAGCACGGCAACCTGTCGTCGGTGTCGGTGCTGGACGTCCTCCAGCGGACGCACGGCCGGCCGGGGCAGTCCGGGCTGCTGATGGCCGTGGGGCCCGGCTTCTCGGCGGAGCTGCTCCTGCTGCACTGGTGATCGCGCCACCGCGGCGCTGGCATGCTTGGGGTCATGAACGAGACGCTGCCGTTGATGGAACGCGCCGCAGGTCGTACGGCCGACCTGGTGGAGAGCCTCGGCGAGGAGCAGCTCACGCTGCCGACGCCGTGTGCCGAGTTCGACGTCCGGGGACTGATCGCGCACCTGGAGTGGGGGGCGTCGCTGTTCGAGTCGCTCGCCTCGGGCGGGCCCATGATCCCGCAGGGTGAGTACACCGGAGACTTCCGGGCGCGGGCCGAGCGGATGCTGGCCGTCTGGCGCCGGCCGGAGGCGTGGGAAGGAGTCAGCGCCGGCATGGGGCTGCCGATGACCACGCTCGCCGCGATGTCCCTGTGCGACCTCGTCGTCCACGGCTGGGACCTGGCCGTGGCGACCGGCAGGCCGTACGAGGTGGACGAGGAGGAGGCGGAGCGGCTGCTCGCGTTCGTCGCGGACATGGCGCCGACGGGGCGCAGGATGGGCGCGTTCGGCGAGCCGGTGGAGGTGCCCGCGGACGCCTCCGATCTGGAGCGCGCCCTGGGCGAGCTCGGCCGCGACCCGTCGTGGAAGCCGTGAGGGCCTGACACCTCGCCCGGGGCGGGAGTGAGCCGGGTGATCCCGGCGGTCACGCCCCGGTCGCGGTTCGCGCTCGCTTGGATCACTCGCCCGGCCACGCGGCGACGGGGAACCGTCGATCCGTGTGGAGGTGGTTCGCAGTGAAATTTCGACCTTTGGCAGCGGGCGTCGGACTTGTCGCATTGCTCGCGCTCGCGGCCTGCGGGGGCGGGCCGGGGGGCACGGCCGGCGACTCAGCCCAGCGCGCCCCCGAGCGCCGCACCGGCCCCGACACCGGCGCCGACGCCGGCAGGGCGGCCGACCGGAAGGGCGAGGCCCGGCGCGACGCGGTGGAGGCTCAGATCTCGACGTTCGCCCTGGACGTCGACACCGCCTCGTACGCCTACGCCCGCCGCACCCTGGGCGAGGGGCGCCGGCCCGAGCCGGCCCAGATCCGGCCCGAGGAGTTCGTCAACGCCTTCGGCCAGGACTACGCCGAGCCGGCCGGCGACGGGTTCACCGTCCACGTCGACGGGGCCCGCATGCCCGGCTCCGACACCGCGGTCGTCCGGGTGGGCCTGCGCACGCGCGGGTCCGACGCCGCCTCGCGCCGCCCCGCCGACCTCACCTTCGTGGTCGACGTCTCCGGGTCGATGGGCGAGCCCGGCCGCCTCGACCTGGTCAAGCAGGCTCTGCACACGCTCATCGACCAGCTCGCGGCCGGCGACCGGGTGTCGGTCGTGGCCTTCAGCGACACCGCCGAGACCGTCGTCCCGATGACTTCGCTCACCGCCCGGCCGGAGCTGCACGCCGCCGTGGACCGGCTGGCCGTCCAGGGCGGCACGAACCTGGAGGCGGGGCTGGTGACCGGCTACCGGCAGGCGGCCGGGGCGTTCCGCGCCGCCGCCACCAACCGGGTCGTCCTGCTGTCCGACGGGCTGGCCAACCAGGGCGCCACCGCCTGGCAGGCCATCCTGGACCGGGTCAAGGAGTACGCGGGCCGGCAGGTCACGCTGCTCACCGTCGGCGTCGGCAGGCAGTACGGCGACGAGCTCATGGAGCAGCTCGCCGACAACGGCGACGGCGCCGCCGTGTACGTCAGCAGCCGGGAGGAGGCCGAGAAGGTCTTCGCCGCCCGCCTGCCCGCCACCATCGAGCTGCGCGCCCGCGACGCCAAGGCGCAGGTCGTCTTCAACCCGTCGGTCGTGGAGAGCCAGCGGCTGCTCGGCTACGACAACCGGGCCATGTCCGCCGAAGAGTTCCGTGACGACGACCGTGACGGCGGCGAGATCGGCCCCGGCCACGCCGTGACCGCCCTCTACAGCGTGCGGCTGAAGCCGGGCGCCACGGGGCAGCTCGCCCAGGCGACCGTCCGCTGGCAGGACCCCGACACGCGTGCCCCCGCGGAGGCGGGCCGGGCGGTGGACGTGGCCGCGCTGGCCCCCTCGATCTGGGAGAAGGCGCCGGTCCGGCTCCAGGTGGACGTGACGGCCGCCGCCTTCGCCCTGTACCTGCGCGACCGGGAGGCGTTCGGGCTCGACCTGCCGGTGCTGGGGGAGCACGCCAGGCGGCTGGCCGAGGCGGCGGAGGACCCGATGGTGGGCGAGCTGGCCCGCCTCATCGACCAGGCCCGGACGCTCGGCTGACCGCCGCCCGTCCCCCTGGACGGGTGGATCCGCGGGCCGCCGGCCGTGCGCGGCGGCCCGGGGAGTCCGATACACTGGTGCACGCACCACGGGGCTATAGCGCAGTTGGTAGCGCGCCTCCATGGCATGGAGGAGGTCTGGGGTTCGAATCCCCATAGCTCCACCCCGCACTGTTCACGAGATCCCGTCCGATCACCTCGATCGGGCGGGATCTCGTCGTCTCACGGCCGATGCGGCAGCCCTTTCCCGCAGGCCCGTCAGTAGGCCTCCACCTCGATGACCCGGCTGAAATCGTTGGCGCCGTTGGAGGCCCGGGTGAGGATGCGGACCGCGTCCGCCGAGACCGGGGCGAAGTCGGAGCGGACCACGCCCGAGGTGTTGCCCCGCACCTCCGCCACCGTCTGCCACTGCCCGCCGGTCCGGACCTGGACGTCCCAGTCGCGCAGGCCGTACGTCGAGGCGGGGTAGCGCGCGGTGTCGATGGTGTACAGGTCCACCCGCGACAGGGTCCGCTCCTGGCCGAGCGCGATGTCCAGGGTGTCCGGCCACGTCCGGGAGGTGGCGTCGTTCCAGCCGTTGCCGCCCGCCCAGCCGTCGGAGCTGCGGTCGCCGTCCACGACGCTGCACGCGGGGTAGTTGCCGCCGGTGTGGGCCGACGACGCGGTCACGGTACGGCGCAGCGCCACGTTGCCGCCGTTGTCCAGGCCGGCGAGGTCCACGACGGTGATCGGCACCGTCAGGCTTTCCGAGCCGGTCCGCAGGGTCAGCGGGTACTCGCCGAGCGGCGCCTCCGGCGGGATGCCGATGAGCAGCTTGACGCCGAGCTCGTAGCCCGCGGGCAGGTAGCTGGAGATCATCGGCCGGGAGGCGGTCAGCGGCGGCTTGATCTCGGCGAACAGGTCGGCGTAGACGGCTTTGCCGCCGCCGTTGCGCAGGCCGGCCTCGATCCACGGCGCGCAGGCCGGGTCGACGCCCGCGGGCACCTGGAGGCGCTCCGCGCCGGCGACGGGCGTGATCCGGCCCGTGCGCCCGCGCTCGCGGGAGGGCCGCAGGCGGACCTGCGGCTCGGGCTGGGACTGCGGGGCCAGCGCCGGCTCGGGGGTCCGCACGGCCGGCTCCGGGGGTTCGCCCGCGTCGGCCACGGCCGCCACCACGGGGCCGGACAGGAGCCCGAGCGCGAGGATCCCGGCGGCCAGTCGGTGTCTGTTCACGGTCATCTCCTTCCTCACGCCACGTTCAGGCCGGGCCGGCCGTCGACGGTGACGAAACTGGCCTTGGTCTCCACCGGCGCGCCGGGCCGGTCGATGTAGGGGACCACCCGGTAGTCGGTGCGCCAGGCGTCAGGGGTCACCTCGCAGCTCACGTAGCCGCGCTGGTAGCCGGAGAACCTGATGTGCGGGTTGACCGGGTCGGACCCGCCGGCGGGGACGCCGGTCGAGGCGCTGCCGTTGCCGCCGCTGGTGACGGAGGTGCAGACCAGCTCGACGCCGATGGTGGGGGAGGCGGGGTCGTTGAAGTCGGCCTTGAGCTCGCCGGCGAGGTTGTAGTGGATGTCGCCGGTGAGCACGACCGGGTTGGACACGCCGCGCTCCACGATGCCGTTGAGCACGCGGTCCTTGGCGGCCTTGTAGCCGTCCCACAGGTCCATGCTGAGCTTCTGCGCCGGTCCGGGGTCGAAGTCGAGCTGGCACATGGCGATCTGCTGGGCGAGGACGTTCCACTTGGCGGGCGAGCGGCCGAGGCCGTCGAGCAGCCACTTCTCCTGCTCGTCACCGAGCATGGTGCGGGAGGGGTCGAGGCGTTCTGCGCAGTCGATCTGCTGCCCGTCGCCGCACACCTGGTCGGATCGGTACTGGCGGGTGTCGAGCACGTTGAACCGGGCCAGCCTGCCGAAGTCGAACCGCCGGTAGAGCCGGCTGTCGGGCCCGTCGGGCAGCTGCGGTAACCGCAGGGGCAGGTTCTCCCAGAAGGCCCGGTAGGCGTTGGCCCTGATCACCAGGAAGTCCTGCTCGGTGACGTTGCCGCCGGGGCCGACGTCGCCGGCGTAGTTGTCGAGCACCTCGTGGTCGTCCCAGGTGACGATCCAGGGGGCCGCGTGGTGGGCCGCCTGCAGGTCCGGGTCGCTCTTGTAGAGGCCGTACTGGATGCGGTAGCGGTCGAGGGTGTCGCACTGGACGCGGAAGGGGTCCGGCACGGGCGTGTTCCGGCGGCCGCCCGTGGGCACGATGCCGTACTCGTAGATGTAGTCGCCGAGGTGGAAGACCACGTCGGGGTTCTCCGCGGCGAGGTGCCGGTAGGCGGTGTAGAAGCCGTCGGGCCACGACGCGCACGACGCGAACGCGATCTTGAGCCGGTCGGCGGTGACGGGCGCGGTCCTGGTGCGGCCGACCGGGCTGATCTCGCCGCCGGTCCTGAACCGGTAGAAGTAGTCGCGTCCCGGTTTGAGCCCGCGCACGTCCACGTGCACGGAGTGGCCGTACTCCGGTGTCGCCCAGGCGTCGCCGTGCCGTACGCGGCGCTTGAACTGGTCGTCCTCGGCCACCTCCCACGAGACGCGAATGCGGGTGTACGGCATGCCGCCGAGCGGTTCGAGCGGACGGGAGGCGAGGCGGGTCCAGAGCACGACGCCGTCGGGCAGCGGATCTCCCGAGGCGACGCCGAGCTGGAAGGGGTAGTCGGCCGAACGGGAGACGGTGGACTCCGCCGTCCACGGGTCGGCCAGGCGGGTGGTGAACGCCAGCGCGAACGCGGCGCCGGTCATGCCGAGGAAGCCTCGGCGGGAACGGTCGAGAAGGTGGCCGGCGAGCCGCCGATCGTCGTCCATGCGTCTCCCAGGGGGGAGGGCGGGAGAGGGGTCTCCCACGGGGGGCGGAACGGGAGTCGATCTGCTGCAGCTCCCAATTCTTAGCAAGAGTCATGTGGTTTTAACTAGATCTTGCGTTAACTTCTCGGATGAACTAACAGTGAAAGGTGAGGGTGGCCCGGCGCGCGGCCGCCGGGTCCGCTGCGAACCGGCGGCCTGACCCCGCGGCGTCAGCGCGCCTGGAGGCGGACCTTAGGCACCGGCTGGGCGCGGCGGGCGGCCTCGGCCTTCAGCCGGCGCCTGAGCTGCCTGCCGTGGCCGAGAAAGGAACGGGTCCGCAGGCGGCGGTCCTCGGGCAGGCTCCAGTCGGGCAGCGCGCGGTCGATCGCGACGGTCAGCCGGTCGTCGCCAGGGGCGGTGGCGGTGCCGAGCAGCACGACGTTCTCCTGCCACCGCATGCCGGGATCGTGCCGGTGGAAGGTCAGGCACACCGGTCCCGGCCCGACGGTCACACCGGCGGGGAGGCGCAGCTCGTACCCGGTCGCGGTGGCGGAGAAGGCACGCGCGGGCACGGTCACGGGCAGGCCGTCGGCCACCGCCGACACGGTCGGCCGGCCCAGGTCGCGGGCCCGGCGGGCGTACGGGCGCCAGTCGGCGGGCGGAGCGGAGCGGCCGGGCAGGCGGGGGCCCGACGGGGCCGGGTCGGAGGCGGGGGCCGTGGTGCCGGGCGGGCAGGTCCAGGTCAGCGGGTCGCGGGTCAGGTCGCCGCCGGGCCACCAGGTGATCCGTTCGGGTGTCACCTCGACGTAGATCCGGGCGAAGTACCAGGTCAGGCGCCTGACCAGGAACCGCGGCAGCCCCGAGAAGGCGTCCGGGACCTTGGCCTGGGAGTCGCGGACGTACCGGTCGGTGTTGGCCTGCAGGTCGGCGTCGCGGACCGTGGCGCGGCCCTGCACCAGCACCACCGGGTCACCCTCGAACAGCAGGGCGACGCGCGGATCGCGGCGCGCCCGCTCGGCCTTGTCGGGATAGGTCAGGCCGGTGCTGACGTCGATCGTGCCGCGGGGACCGGTGTACGGGGTGACCGGCCAGGTGATGGGCCGCTCGTCGCGGGTGAGCGAGGTGTAGGCGCACACCATGGAGCTCCGGAGCGTCGGGGAGGGGGGCGTGAGCGTCATGACCGCACACGCTAATGACGGGCCCTTGAGCCGCTCTTGGGGCCGGGCCTCCAGAGCCGCCCAAGAGCCGGGGGCCACGATGGCGGCATCCCTCCAGGACGACAAGGAAGACGACCATGCGAACCGCCGCCCACCCGAACGTGCCGCAGATCACGCTTCCCGGCCAGGCCGCCGCCGCGCCCGGGCCGCTCGACATGAGCAACATGTACCTGGCGCACTTCGGCTTCCGCCGCGACCTCGGGCACCTGATCACCGCGGTCGGCCGGGTCCGCCTCGACGACCGCCGGCGCGTCACCGCCCTGCGCGAGCACCACGCGTGGGTGCTGTTCGTGCTGCACCACCATCACACCGCCGAGGACGAGACGATCTGGCCGCTGCTGCGGGAGCGGGCGCCGCAGGCGATCGGCACGATCGACGCGCTGGAGGCCGAGCACACGGCCTGCGACCACTGGATCCGCGAGAGCACCGAGGCCTTCCAGGCGTTCGACGCCGGCCCGTCCGAGCCGGGGCGCGAGCGGCTCATGGTCGCCCTGCGCGCGCTGGCCGACACCCTGGGCGCGCACCTGGCGCACGAGGAGATCGACGGGATCCCGCTGATGATGGCCCACATCACGCCGGAGGAGGACGCGGAGACGCACAAGACGATCAGCAAGCAGTACGGCCTCCGCGGGCTGGTCACGCTGCTCGGCTGGATCACCTCCGAGCTGCCGGCCGAGGTCGAGGCCCACCTGCGCAGGACGTCCCCCAAGCCGTTGCTGCTGCTCAGCACCCTGGCCGGCGGTCGCTACCGCAGGCGCGCCGCCTACCTGTGGGGCTGAGCCAGCTCCCGCTCCACGCCCTCGGCGTGCTCGGCGTGCCGCCGCGCCGCCTCGGTGTCGCCCATGGCCTCGGCCAGTTGCGCCAGTGACCGGCTGACCGGCCACATCAGCATGCTCAGCCCGGCGATCCCCATCCGGTCGGCGTACGGCGAGGCCGCCGCGTAGAGGTCGGCGCAGGCCCTGCGGTCGCCCAGCGCCGCCCAGACCTCGCAGCGGACGACCAGCCAGAACAGGTAGACGAACGTGCGGGGGATCGGCGGTTGCCGCTCCCACGGCCCGAGCACCCGCCGGGCCTCCTCCAGCCGGCCGCTGACCACCAGGTAGTGGGCGTACCCGTCCAGGTTGAACCGGTCGAGCTCATCGTGGGAGATGTCCTGCGGAGGCTGCACCGCGTCCGCCGCCCCGCGGCGCAGGCGCATGAGCGCGACCTGGTACGTGGCGCCGGCCGTGGTGGTCTCCACCCCCCACATCGAGGTGGTCCGCTGCTCGGCGGCGGTGGCCGCGAGCAGCGACTCGGCCGCCTCCAGGTCGCCGCGGTTGACGAGGACGCCGAGCCGCAGCCAGTTCAGCATGATGCGCAGGTACGGCATGTGCGTGCGGCCGATCAGCCGCTCGGCCTCGGCCAGCACGTCCAGGGCCTCCCGCACCCGGCACAGCTCCAGCAGCGTGCCGCCCTGGCAGGTGAGCCCGATGGTGCGCAGCTCGTCGTCGCCCGCCTCCAGCCCGGCGCGGGCCATCTCCTCGCCCGCCGCCAGCCGCGGGAGCACCGAGTCCGGGTCGAGCAGCGCGTAGTAGCGGGCGAACAGCACCCGGCCCAGCAGCGTCGCGTCGTTCTCCTGGCGGGCCAGCCGCACCGCCTCAGCGCTCCACCGGTCCCGCTGCGCGGGGTCCCGCCCCGGCTGGTAGTACGACTGGAGCGCCAGGCAGGCCAGCACCCGGGCCCGGGCGGACGGCTCCAGCCCCTCGTCGGCGGCCAGCTCCGTCAGGTCCGCCATCAGGTCGGCGTCGTGGTCGCCGTAGACCTTCCAGGGTTGCAGGATGCGCCCGCCGTACCCGGTCGCGGCCTCGATCCAGCGCCGCCGGTCGCCCGCCTGCTTGGCCAGGCGGCGGATCCGCGTCAGCTCCGCCTCCTGCCCCAGCGAGTCGCCCGCCCCGAACCTGGCCTCGGCCAGGGCGGACAGCAGGTCCATGCGTTCGGCCTCGCCCAGCTCCGGGTCGTCCTCGGCCACCCGCTCGGCCCGTTCCAGCAGCTCGACGGCCGCGTCGTACGCGCGAAGCCGCTTGGCCTCCTCGGCCGCCCGCCACGCCGCCCGCCAGGCACGGGCGGTGTGGCCCGCGGGGATCGCCTGGAGCCAGTGGTGCGCGGCGGCGGACAGCCGGTCGGAGGCCGAGCCGCCGGTTCGCGACTCGATCGCAGCGGCCACGGCGGCGTGCAGCCGGGCCCGGCGCAGCACCGGCACCACCTCGGTGAGCGCCTCCTGGACCAGCGCGTGCACGAACAGGAACCGGCCGGGCCGCCCCTCCGCGACCAGGTGGGCGGCGATGGCCGGCTCCAGCCGGTCCAGCGCCGCGTCCAGGTCGAGCCCGGCGGCCTCGGCCACGATCGCCACGTCGAACTCGCGCCCGGCCACCGCCGCCACCCGCAACAACGCGGCCGACGCCTCGGGCAACCGGTTGACCCGGCCGAGCACGACGTCCCGCGCGCCCAGCGGCAGCGTGCCGTGGCCCGGCGATCCGGCTTCCAGGTAACGCATCAGCTCCGTGACGAAGAACGGGTTGCCGTTCGTGCGGTCCCTGAGCGCCGACACGTCCGTGCCCGCCGGGGTCAGCTCGGCCAGGTCGGCCGCCGAAAGGCCGGACAGCGGCAGCCGGACCGCCTGCCGGCGCGACAGCGCCTCGAACGCCTCGGCCAGCGCGCCCTCCGGCGGCGGCCAGTCGCGTGCCGTCCCCACCAGGGCCAGCCTGCCGTCCAGCACGTACTCGGCCAGGTAACCCAGCAGCCGCAGCGAGGACCGGTCCGCCCAGTGCAGGTCGTCCAGCACCACCAGCACCGGCCGCCGGCCCGCGGTCAGCGCCCGCGCGGCCGCCTCGTAGGTGCGAAACCGCGCGCCCTCGGGGTCGGTCCCGGTCGCGGAGCCGACTCCGGGCAGGTTGACGCGCACGTCGGCGGGCAGCGGCGGCAGCGTTTCGGCCAGCCGCTCCAGCACCGTCACCCACGGCCAGAACGCCGGCGCGCCCTCCGTCGCCGCGCACCGTCCCACCGCGACCGTGAACCCCCGGGCGCGGGCCCGGCTCACCAGCTCCTCGGCCAGTCGCGTCTTGCCGATCCCCGGCTCCCCGGTGACCAGCGAGAACCCCGGCCGGCCCGCCGCCGCCGCTTCCAGCAGCCCGTCCAGCGCGGCCAGCTCCTCCTTCCGGCCCGTGATCCCCTGCCCGGCCACCCGCGGCTTGGGCGGCGGCCGGTGGGGGAGCAGCGCGGGGGACTGTCCGAGGATGTCGCGTTCCAGCTCGCGCAGCTCCTCGCCCGGGTCGATGCCGAGCTCCTCGGCCAGGATCCGGCGCGCCGTGCGCAGCGTTTCCAGGGCCTCGCCCTGGCGGCCGCTCCGGTAGAGCGCCAGCGCCCGCAGCGCCCACAGCCGTTCGCGCAGCGGGTGCTCGTACGTCAGCGCCTCCAGCTCGCCCAGCAGCTCGCCGTGGCGGTCCTGCTGGATGACGGCGCTCACCCGCAGCTCGCGGGCCCGCTCCCGGGCCTCGGTGAGCCGCGCCCGGACAGCGCCCACGTACGCCTGGTCGTCCAGGTTCTGGTACGGCTCGCCACGCCACAGCGCCAGCGCCGCGGCCGCCAGCCGCTCCGCCTCGGCGGGCTCGGCCGCCTGCTCGGCCTGCCCGACCAGGCGCAGGAAACGCGTGGTGTCCACGTGCTCCTGATCGATGGCCAGCGTGTAGCCGACCGGCCCGAACGTCAGCAGGCTCCGCGCCCTGGCGCGGCGTCCCGGCTCCAGCAGGCGGCGCAGGTTGGACACGTACGAGTGCAGCGACGCCTGCGCCTCGGCCGGCGGCTCCTCGCCCCACAACCGGTCGATCAGTGTGGCCGGGGCCACCGGCCGGCCCTCCGCCAGCACCAGCACGCTCGCCATCGCCCGCAGCTTCAGCGAGCCGATCCGAAGCGACCGCCCGTCGTCGCCGACGATCTCCAGCGGGCCCAGCACGCGGATGTCCACAGCCCTACCACTCTCGTGAAGTGCCCTGATCTTACGACACGAGAGAAGTCGGGATTGTTCTCAGGTGGGCGCCGCTCCTCGCCCACCATGGTCACCCGCGGTGCGCCAGCGGGGCGAGGCCGGTCAGCTCCGTGTCCGCGGCCACGACCGTGCCGTCGGAGCCGGTGCGCAGGAAGGTCGGGAACGCCTTGACGCCGACCGACTCCGCGATCCGGAGGGCGTCGTCGCCGGTCACGACGCCGGCCACACCGCTCATGAGATGCAGCAGGTCGCCCGCCTCGGCGGGATCGCCGGTGACGACGGCCAGGGCGCCGCCGTTCTCGCCGCGGGCCGTCTCGGCGAACTCCGGCGCCCGCTCGTGACACGTGTCGCACCCGACGTCGAAGAAGCCCACCAGCCGCGCACCGGCCGCGCCCTCGGGCAGCGCCCGCCCGACCAGCACCGTCGGGTCGTACGCCAGGGGGGTCATCGTCCCGCCGGCCAGGCGCTGCAGCTCGGCGGTGTGCTCGCGCAGCCGCCGGAGCACGCCCATCATGAGCAGCAGATTCAGCAGGCAGAGCACGCCGACGAGCACGACTGCGGCGATCAGGAAAGCCATGGGGTGACCTCACATCAGACGGTGGACAGCTCCATCAGGTGCCGGCACGCGCGGCGGCGGCGAGCCTGGCGCCGGTCCGGCGGCGGGAGCCGCCGCCGGACCGGCGCGGTAAGGATCAGGCTCCGCAGGTCCTGAACACGTAGCAGGATCCGCAGGCGGTCCTGCCGTTGATGATCGTGCAGAGCTTCCGGTAGTCGGAGCGCTCCGTGCAGTAGCAGTGAACGTAGTACTCGTAGGCGGCCTTCGCGGACGTCTTCGGGACCAGCTTCTCGAGCATGCGGTCGCCGAGCCTGCCCAGGACGTTGGACATGGATCCACGCTCCTTCCGTTGCGATGCGGTCAGGCCAAAAAGCTATTTGGGGGGCATACAGCGACTCATACAGTTGCGCTACAACCGGCCCGTGAGCAGCCGCTCCAGGGCCGGGTCGCGGCGCAGCGCGCGGTCCGCGAACAGCTCCCCGGCCCGGCGCGCGTCCGCATCGGCGCGCGGGTCGGCCATCGCCGAGCGGGCCCGGGCGAGCTGCCGCGCCCCGGCCGCCTGGCCGTACGCGTCGCCGATCCGCGCGGTCAGCTCCAGGACGCGGACCAGGTCCGCCTCGGCCGCGGCCGGGTCGCCCTGGCGCAGCAGGATCTCGGACCTGGCCAGCAGCGCCTCCCACTCGTCCTCCCGGTTGCCCGTGTCCCGGCAGCGGGCCAGCGCCTCGGCCAGCGTCGCCAGCGCCCTGTCCCGCTGGTCCAGCAGCCCGTACGCGCGGCCGAGCGCCGCCAGCGTGATGCTCTCGCCGTACAGGTCGCCGTCGGCGCGCCGGACGGCGAGGCAGTGCTCGAACCGGTCGGCCGCCTCGGCGTGCCTGCCCAGCCGGAGCAGCACCTCGCCCAGGTTGTGGCCGACCAGCCCGAGGCGGCTGGACCCGTGGGCCTCCAGCAGCCGCAGGCTCGCGGTGATGTGGTCGAGGGCCGCGCCGAGGTCGCCGGTCCTCATGCTCAGCCAGCCCAGGTTGTGCAGGGCCAGGCCCTCGGACTCGCGGTCGCCCACCTCGTGCCAGAGGCCCAGGGCGCGGCTCATCAGGTCGCGCGCCGCCTCCGGCTGGCCGCCCCGCCACTCCAGCAGCCCCAGCGTGACGAGCGTGGCCGCCTCCGTGGCGCGGTCGCCCTCGCGTCGCGCCACGCTGATCGCCAGGCGGGAGAGGGTCTCCAGCTCCCGCCAGTGGCCGCCCTTCATCGCCACGGACTTGACCAGCGGCATCAGCTCCGTGACGAAGCGCGCGACGTCCGGCTCACCGCGCGCGGCCTGCGCGGCCGCCGCCACCAGGCAGCGCAGCTCCGTGTCCAGCCAGCGCGCGGCCGCGACCGGGCCGGAAAGCAGCGGCCCGGGTTCGCGTCCCCCGCCCCTGCGGCGCCCCCCGCCGCCGCGCAGGTGCGGTTGCAGCAGGTCGTGCGTCTGCCGGCAGAGGTCGAGGTACGCGTCGAGGGCGCGGCGCAACGCCCGCGCCCGCTCCCTCGGCGGGTCGTGGGCGGCGGCGAGCTCGGCGGCGAACAGCCGCAGCAGATCGTGGACGCGGAAGCGCCCGTCGCCCACCGGCTCCAGCAGCCGCGCCTCGGCCAGCTCGTCCAGTGCCGCCTCGGCCGCCTTGTGACCCGTGCCGGCCATCGCGGCGACCGGCTCCACGCCCATCTCCGGCACCTCCAGCACGCCGAACAGGCGGAACACGGCCTGGGCGGCGCCCGTCAGCGTGCCGTACCCCACCTCGAAGCAGGAGCGCAGGCTCAGCCCGGCCGCCTGGAGCTCGTCCAGCCTGCCCCGCTGGTCGCGCAGCCGCTCGCCGAAGCGCGCGAACGACCAGTCGGGCCGCGCCGCCAGGCGGGCGCCGGCGATGCGCAACGCCAGCGGGTGCCCGCCGCACCAGCGGGCGATCTCGGCCGCCGCCTCCGGCTCGGCCGCCAGGCGCGCCTCCCCGGCCAGCGCGGCCAGCATCCGCACGCAGTCGGCCTCGCCGAGCAGCCCGACGGCCACGGGTACGGCGTCCACGGTCGTCAGCGCCGCCCGGCTGGTGACCAGGACCGCGCAGCCGCCTCCCGCCGGCAGCAGCGGCGCCCCCGGGCCCCCCCCCACGGCGTTGTCGGGCACGACCAGGCCCCGCCTGCCCGCCAGCGACGACTGGTAGAGCGCCGCCGCCTCGGCCGGGGCGGCCGGGACCCCCTCCGGAGCCACCCCGAGGGCGCGCAGGAACCGGCCCAGCGCCTCGGCCGGGCTCAGCGCCGGCAGCCCGGGGGAAGAGCCCTGGAGGTCGACGTAGAGCTGGCCGTCGGGGTAGTGGTGGGCGACGGCGTGGGCGGCGCGCAGCGCGAGCGCCGCCTTGCCGACCCCGCCGGGGCCGTGCAGCGCCAGCACCGCCGGGCCGGCGCCGGACTCGGGGGCGGCGGTCAGCACGGTTCGCAGGCGGGCCAGCTCCGCCGTACGGCCGACGAACACCTTGGGCGCGAGGGGAAGCTGGCGCGGCCCGAAACCGCCCGCGCACCGCGCCTGGACGCATCCGGCGCCCGCCGCCGGCGGGAGCGGGCCGGGGAGGAGCGGGCCGGGGGCGGCCGGGGAGGGTTCCGGAGCCGCGGGCGGGGGAGGCGCCAGGAGGCTCGCGTCGCGGCGCAGCACCGCCTGGTGCAGGCGCAGCAGGTCCGGGCCCGGGTCGATGCCCAGCTCCTCGGCGAGCACCCGGCGGGCCACCGCGAACGCCTCCAGCGCCCCCACCATGTCGCCGCTGCGGTACAACGCCACCATGAGCTGCCCGTGGAGCCGCTCGCGCAGCGGGTACTGGGCGACGACCTCGCGCAGCCGTCCGACCGCCGCCGGGTACCTGCCGAGGGCGAGCTGGATCTCGGTGTGCTCCTCCACCACCCCCAGGTAGCGGTCGGTGAGGCGGGCGACGACCTCCCGCAGGGTCGGCCCGAGCGGCACGTCCTCGGCCGCCATCCCCTCCCACAGGGACAGGGCCCGGCTGTAGGCGTCCAGCGCGGCCCCCAGGTCGCGCCGGGCCAGCGCCCGGCCGCCGTGCCCGGACAGCTCCTCGAACTGGAACAGGTCGAACTCCCCCGGCCCCACCCGCAGCAGGTAGCCGGCCTCGGAGGTGACTAGCCGCTCGGCCGCCGGGTCGGCGGAGGGCGGCAGCAGCTTGCGCAGTTGCGCGAGGTACGTGCGCAGGTTCGCCACGGCCGAGCGGGGCGGACGGTCGTCCCAGACCTCCGTCACCAGCGACCGGATCGGGACGACGTGACCGGCCCGCGCCAGCAGCATGGCGAGCACGGTGCGTTGCTTGGGCGCCGTGATCCTGACGGCCGAGCCGCCGGCCTGGATCCGCATCGGGCCAAGAAGTCGGAACTCCACAGGCGTGCCCTCCGCTCCGCTCTAGAGAGAGCTCCCGCCCAGCCGGCGCAGCGCGACCCCGAGCAGGCTGCCGGCGTGGAAGAAGCCGCGCTGCCGGGAGTCGACGCTCTGGGGGCCGTTGTCGCCGAGGACCACGAGCGCGCCCGCGGGCACCCGCTCCTCGGCGTCGCCGCCGGGTACGCCGGGTGGCACGGGGTCGCCGGGCAAGGCCACGGCGCGCTTGATGTTCCAGCGCCGTCCGTCCGCCCCCGGCGGGCCGGGCAGGATCCGTCCGGCGGGATCCGGGGGCGGCTCCAGCACGACGACGTCGCCTCGGGACACCTGGTCGATCGTCCGCCGCCGTACCAGGACGCGGTCGCCGTCGTCGAGCGTCGGGGCCATGCTGGGCCCCTCGACGGTGACCACCACGTAACGCCGGCGGGCCAGGAGGGCTCCCACGACCGCCACGGCAACACCGGCGAGCAATCCGCCGTTGATCAGCTTCATCGCGCTCTTCCCCGGTCGAGCCAGAATCGATCTTTGTCAGGAACGATCTCCGTTGGTGCGCGACGCTGTCAACCGCTAGCGGGGGGACCTCGTCCGGGCGGGGCCGGAGCCCGAGGTCAGGTGGGCCAGGAGCGCGCCCGCGGCCGGGTTGGCGGGGGCGGGGGAGCGGCCCGCCAGCACCACGGTCCTCAGCGGGTCGGGCTGGCGGATGCGCACGCTCGGCAGGCCGGCCCACTCGGCCACTTGCCGCGGGACGATGGCCACGCCGATGCCGGCCCGTACCAGGTCGGCCAGCAGCCGTATCTGGGTGACCTCGCAGGTGATGCGGCGGTGCAGGCCGCATCCGGCGGCCAGGCGGTGCACGCTGGTCTCCAGCCCGGTGCCGGCGCGGAAGTCCACGAACGGCTCGGCGACCAGGTCCGAGAGCAGCGTGCGTCCGGCGCCCGCCAGCCGGTGCTCGGGCGAGGTCATGAGCACCAGCTCCTCCTGCCAGGAGGCGAATCCGGTCAGCCCGCCGGGCAGGGCGGAGTCGTCCAGGGCGAGGTAGGCCAGGTCGATCTCGCGGGCCAGGAGGGCGTCCAGCAGGCCCGCGGTGGTGGCGTCGATGACGGAGATCTGGATGCCGGGCCGGACGCGGTGGAAGGCAGCCAACTCGGCGGGCAGGTCGACGCTGGTGAGCGTCTGGATGGTGCCGATGGCCACCCGCCCGGAGGTCAGGCCCGTCACCGCCGAGACCGCCTCGCGCGCCGACGCCTCCTCGGCCAGCAGCGCCCGCGCGGCCGGCAGGAAGGCCGCGCCCGCCGGGGTGAGCACGGGGCGGCGCCCGGTCCGTTCGAACAGCTCTGCGCCCAGCTCGCGCTCCAGCTTGCGGATGGAGGCGCTGAGCGCGGACTGGACGATCACCTCGGCCCGCGCGGCGGCGGTGAAGCTGCCGTGCGTGGTGACGGCGACGAAATGACGGACCTGGCGGATCTCCACCCATCTACGATAGCGATGGCTGGTAGCGAAAGAGTGTGTTGGACCGATGGGAGGGGGCGGGGTCAGGCTGGTGGCGTGAACCGAGTTCCGCGCCTGTGGGCGCTCGCACACGCACCGAACAGCCGCCCGTGGCTGCGCCCGCCGGCCCGCGGCCTGCTGAGGCTCATCTCCTTCGTCCGCATGCTCGCCCTGACCGACCACCAGGCCTTCCTGACACAGTGACCACCCGGGATCATCGGGCGATGGTGAGTCGGGAGAGCTCGGCGGGGGTCAGGGTGAGGGCCGCGGCGGCGGCCGAGTCGCGGATCGTCTCCGGGCGGCTCGCGCCCGGGATGGGGATGACCACCGGGGAGCGGGCCAGGAGCCACGCGAGGGCGACGCGCTGCGGGCTGACTCCGCGCTCGGCCGCGATCTCGTGGAACGCGGCGAACCGCGGCGCGGGCCGCTGCTCCCGGGAGGGGCCGTCCAGGGAGCTGCGCGACAGGCCGCCGAGCGGGCTCCACGGCAGGAACGCGAGCCCGAGACGTTCGCACAGCTCCAGCTCGGGCTCGCCGTCGCGGACCGCGGGGGAGTAGCGGTTCTGGACGGAGACCAGGCCGTCACCGAGGATGTCGCGAGCCTCCAGGATCTGGGCGGTGTCCACGTTCGACAGCCCCGCCATGCGGATCTTGCCCTCGTCGAGGAGGTCGCGCAGCGCGCCGACGGAGTCGGCCCACGGGACGTCCGGGTCCGGCTTGTGGAGCTGGTAGAGGTCGAGGGTTGGCACGCCGAGCCGCCGCAGCGACCCCTCGCAGGCCCGTCTCAGCTGCTCCGGCGTGCCGGTCACGGTCCAGGAGCCGTCCCCGGGCCGGCCGCGCCCGCCTTTCGTGGCGACGAGCACGCGGTCGCGGTCGCCGCCGTACGAGGCGAGGGCGCGGGCGATCAGCTCCTCGTTGTGGCCGGTCTCGCCCGCGTGCCAGTGGTAGGAGTCGGCCGTGTCGATGAGCGTGACGCCCGCGTCGAGGGCGGCGTGGACGGTCGCCACGGCCCGCGCCTCGCCGGGGCGGCCCTCGATGGACAGGGGCATGGCGCCGAGGCCGATCGCGCCGACGTCCGTGTGGCCGAGGCGGCGGCTCCGCGTCGCTGCGGCGGGTGGAGGGCTCGTGCTCATGTCAGGCCGCCTTCAGGTCGTGGAGGGTCGTGGCGACGGCCTCGGGAAGCCAGTCGGCGGTGGTCGTGAACGCGAAGCCGTGCCGGGAGGCCAGCCCGTTGTCCATGGCGTAGTGGCGGTCGAAGGAGAACGGCGACGCCTCCTCGCCGGGGCTCACCACGCGGTACACCGGCGTCCGGCCGGTCCGGGCCGCGACGGCGTCGCACAGCTCGGTCACCCCGAGCGGCCCGTGGGAGCAGGCGTTGAGCGCTCCGGTGTGGTCCGTGGACGCCGCCCAGGCCAGCAGCCCGGCCATCTCCTCGTCGTTGGTGAAGGAGGTGCGGAACGGGTCGCGGTGGACCGCGACGGGCCGGCCGGCGAGGATCCGCTCGGCGTAGTGCCGGAGCCGGCCGGTGAAGTCGTGCGCCCGTAGGCCGAGCACGTGGGCGGCGCGCACCGCGAGGAACGCGAACGGGCTCTCCCGGGCCAGCACCGCCTCGGCCCGCCGCTTGTCCTCGGCGTACCGGACGGCCCCGGCGGGCAGCCGGGAGCCGCGAGGCGCCGCCGGACCACCGTCCGCCGGCCACGAGGACGGGTCCAGCGCGCTCTCCGGCACGAGGACGCCCGGTGGGGCGGGGGTGACCAGTCCGGACGTGGCCGGGTCGTACACCTCCATGGTGGAGGTCATGACGTACCGGGGCGTGCGTCCCCCGAAGACCCGCCGCGCGACCGCCGCCTGCGGCGGCGTGTAGCAGACCTGGTCCACCACCACGTCGAACGTCCGCGCCCCGAGGGCGGCGCTCAGCGCCTGCTCGTCGTCGCGGTCGGCGACGACGTGCGCGACGCCCGGAGGCGGTGGGGCCGAGCCGCGGTTGACCACCGTGACGGCGGCGCCCGCGTCGCGGAGCCGTTCGAGGAGGCGCAGTCCGAAGTAACGGCTGCCGCCGATGACGCATACGCTCTTCACGGCACAGAGCCTGCCGGGACGCGGCGGTGAGCAGAAGTGCCGATCCGCTTACCAGGCCGTTAGGAGAACTGTTGATCGACGTGCAGCGGCTCCGGGTCCTGCGCGAGGTGGCCCGGCACGGCAGCTTCAGCAGGGCCGCCGCCGCGCTGAGGTTCACGCCCTCGGCGGTGTCGCAGCAGATCGCCGGCCTCGAACGCTCGATCGGCGCGCCGGTCGTCGAGCGCAGCACGCGCGGCGTGGTCCTCACCGAGTCGGGCCGCCTGCTCGTCGAGGCGGCCGAGGTGGTCTTCGCCGAGCTGCGCAGCGCGCAGGAGCGCATCGACCGGATCGCGGCCGGCCGTCCCCGGCTGACGGTCGCCACCTTCAGCAGCGGCGGCCGGCGCCTGCTGCCGGGGGCGCTCACCGCGTTCGTGGCCGCCCACCCCGACGTCGAGGTGAACGTGCTGGAGCGCGAGCCGGAGGACAGCCTGCCGCTCGTGCGCGAAGGAGTGGCCGATCTCGCCCTCGCCTACCACTTCGACGGCCCGCTGCCGCTCGTCCACGGCGACCGGCCGGCGCTGGAGTGGACGCCGCTGATGGACGACCCGCTGTCGGTGGTCCTCCCGGTGGGGCACCGGCTGGCCGGCCGCGAGACCGTCGACCTGGCCGACCTGGCCGGCGAGCGGTGGGTGCTCGGCTGCACGAAGACGGAGGCGTTCCTGCGCCGGTACGCCGCCGGGGCCGGGTTCGAGCCGGTGTTCGCCGGGAGCACCAGCGACTACTTCTTCGCCCAGGCGCTGGTGGCCGCGGGCGTGAGCGTGTCGCTGATCCCCGAGGTCGCGCTGGACCGCTCCGCCGACGGTGTCGCCGTCGTACCGATCCGGCCGCCGGGGCCGGTCCGTCACCTGGGGGTGGTCACCTCGCGGCGCGCGGCGGACCCCGGCCCGGTCGAGGATCTCGTGAAGCTGTTGTTCCGGGCCGCGGGGCGGGGCTGACCCGGGTCAGGCGCGCTCGGGGTGGCGCTGCCGTACGGGGGTGAACAGCGCGGTCAGCGCCAGCACCAGGCAGGACGCGCCCGCGAAGACGAACACCGTCGTCGCCCCGTACGTCCCGGCGCCCCAGCCGAGAACGGCCGCGCCCACCGGGCCCAGCGAGAAGTGGATCGTCCAGAACGCCGACGTGACGCGGCCCAGCAGGTGCGGGGGCGTCACCTGCTGCCGCAGCGACATGGAGCAGATGCCCGCCAGGCTGACACAGGCCAGGTAGAGCGCCATGATCGCGGCCACGCCCCACACGGAGCCCGCGAGGCCGAGTCCCAGGATGGCGAGCCCGGACACGACCTGGGCCCCGATCCACGTCGGCCCGAACCCGAGCGAGCGCCGCACCCGCGCCACCAGCATCGAGCCGACCATCGTGCCGGCCGCCCCCACGCCGAGGACGAGGCCCACCACCGAGTCGGCCTGACCGAGATCGTGCTTGAGCCGGAAGATCACGATGTCCGTCAGCCCGAGGGTCATGAAGATGAAGAACGACAGCAGGACGGTCAGGGTGCGCAGCACCGGCTGCCGGACGAGGAACCCCGCCCCGGCCAGCAGCTCCCGCCACGGCCGCCGCTCGGACGCGGTCCCGGCCTCCTCGGTCCCGGCGGTCCCGGCGGTCCCGGCGGTCCCGGGGGTCCTGGCAAGCCCAGCGGTCTCGGCCGGCTCCACGGCGTAGCGGGAGGCGCGGGTCAGCAGGACGCCGAGCGCGGACAGGCCGAAGCTGGCGGCGTTGATGGCGATCGCGGCGGTCGCGCCCAGATGGCCGGCCACCACCCCCGCGAGGGTGGGCCCGAGGATGCCCGCCGCGGCGGCCGTGGCGTACAGCATGCCGTTGGCCTCGGTGACGCGCTGCTCGCCGGCCAGACTGCGGACCGAGGCCACGTACGTGACCTGGAAGACCATGCCCACGCCCGCGGCCGGCGGCAGCAGGGCGTACAGGAGCCAGACGTGCTCGCCGAACGCCCAGACCACCGGGATCGTCGCGTACAGGACGAGCCGGACGACGTCGCAGATGACGAGCAGCCGGCGGCGGTCGAACCGGTCGGCCAGCACGCCCGCGAACACCCCGGCCGCCACGGACGCCGCGCCCGACACGCCGGTGAGCACGCCCATCTGCGTGACGGACCCGGTGACGTTCAGGACGAGCAGGGGCACGGCGATGAGCGCGAAGGAGTCGCCGGCCACCGACAGTGTCTGCGCGCACCAGAAGATCAGGAAGTCGCGGTCCCGCCACAGGGAACCGGTCGCCTGCCGCTTCTCAACCCGCAACGATCATCCTCCGCCTGTCGCGCTCGGCGGTGGCCTGACGGGTCCGGGATGATCGGTACGTGCCGATCCGGAGGGAGATCACGCGGATGAGGCTATCCCTCCAGGTTGGCGGCACGCCGCTCATTTTCGGCCATCGGGCCGCGAAGGCTCCGGGCGCCTTTCAGGCGGGCCGGAAGGTGTGGCGGTAGGCCAGGGGCGCGACCCCGACGGCGGCGTGCAGGTGCTGGCGCAGCGACACCGACGTGCCGAACCCGGAGCGCCGCGCCACCTCCTCCACCGGCAGGTCGGTGGTCTCCAGCAGCCTGCGGGCGTGCTCGACCCGCTGCCGGGCCAGCCACCGGGCCGGGCTCATGCCCGTCTCCTCGCGGAAGCGCCGGGTGAAGGTCCGCACGCTCATCCGCGCGTGCTCCGCCAGCGCCTCCAGGGGCAGATCGGCGTCGAGGCTCCCGAGCATCCAGGAGCGGGTGGCGGCGGTGCCGTTGCCCGTGGCGTCGGGCAGCGGCCGGTCGACGTACTGCGCCTGGCCGCCCTCCCGCCACGGCGGGGTGACGCAGCGGCGGGCCGCGCGGTTGGCCACCTCGCTGCCGTGGTCGCGCCGCACGACGTGCAGGCACAGGTCGATCCCGGCGGCCACGCCGGCCGAGGTCAGCACGTCGCCGTCGTCCACGTACAGGACGGACGGGTCCAGCCGCACGCGGGGGAACAGCGCCGCGAACCGGGCCGCCTCCCGCCAGTGGGTGGTCGCCGGCCGGCCGTCCAGCAGCCCGGCCGCGGCCAGCACGAACGCGCCCGTGCAGATGGACATGACGCGGGGCCGGCCGCGCAGCGCGTCACGCAGCTCGGCCGTGATGGTCCCGTCCTTCATGGCCCGGCCGGCGTGGATGCCCGGCACCACGACCGTGTCGGCGGTGTCGAGCACGTCGAGGTCGTGGTCGGGCACGACGCTGTAGCCGGCGCTGCACCGTACGGCCCGGCGGCCGGGCGAGCAGGTCACCACCTCGTACAGCTTCTCCCCGGCCGCCGTCTCCGCGGCCCAGAACACCTGCCCCGGGACCCCGAGGTCGAGCGGCGCGAAGTGGTTGAGAACGAGGACCGCCACCCGGTGTGCCATGGCCCGATTCTTTCACATGATGGCTTTCTGGCCACTCGCGGCCATGGCGCGGGTCCCTCCAGGATGGGGCCCATGACCTTGAGCACCACCCCTGCCGGCACGCGCGGGCTCCACCGCGCGTGGTTCGTCGCGGCCGTCGCGTTCGTGGCGATTCTCGGCGCCGCCGGTTTCCGCGCCACCCCCGGCGTGCTGATCACCCCCCTCCAGCAGGAGTTCGGCTGGACCAAGGGCACGATCTCGCTCGCCGTGTCGATCAACCTGGTGCTCTACGGCCTGACCGCGCCCTTCGCCGCCGCCCTCATGGACCGCTTCGGCATGCGCCGCGTCGTGGCCGCGGCCATGCTGCTCGTCGCCGCCGGCAGCGGCCTGACCGTCCTGATGACGGCGAGCTGGCAGCTCCTGCTGCTGTGGGGCGTGCTCGTCGGCCTCGGCACCGGGTCGATGGCGCTGGTCTTCGTCGCGACCGTCACCGACCGCTGGTTCGTCCGGCACCGCGGCCTGGTCACCGGCGTGCTCACCGCCGCGGGCGCCACCGGGCAGCTGGTGTTCCTGCCTGTGCTGGCGCACCTGGCGCAGGGGCCCGGCTGGCGGGTGGCCTCGCTGACCGTGGCCGGCTCCGCCCTGGCGGTGGTGCCGTTCGTGTGGTGGCTGCTGCGCGACCGGCCCGAGGACGTGGGCACCACCGCCCTGGGCGCCGAGCCCGGCGCCCCGCTCGTCCGGCCGGCCGCGGGCAACGCGGCGCTCCGGGCGCTGTCGGTGCTGCGGTCGGCGGCGCGGACCCGGCCGTTCTGGCTGCTCGCGGGCGGCTTCGCGATCTGCGGTGCCAGCACGAACGGCCTGGTCGGCACCCACTTCATCCCCGCCGCGCACGACCATGGCATGGCCGAGCCCACCGCGGCCGGCCTGCTCGCCGTCATCGGGATCTTCGACGTCGCCGGCACGATCGCCTCCGGGTGGCTCAGCGACCGGATGAACCCCCGGGTGCTGCTCGGCGTCTACTACGGGCTGCGCGGGCTGTCGCTGATGGTGCTGCCGAGCCTGTTCGCGGCGACCACCGAGCCGAGCATGCTGATCTTCATCGTGTTCTACGGCCTCGACTGGGTGGCGACCGTGCCGCCGACCGTGGCGCTGTGCCGGCAGGTCTACGGGGCCGACGGCGCGATCGTGTTCGGCTGGGTGTTCGGCGCGCACCAGGTGGGCGCGGCCATCGCGGCCGTCGCCGCCGGCCTGACCCGGGACCACCTCGGCGCCTACGACCTCGCGTGGTACGGCTCCGGGCTGCTGTGCCTGGCCGCCACCGGCATGTCTCTGGCCATCCGGCATGCTAGGGGGCGATGAACGACTCCGATCCGAACGACTCCGATCCGAACGTCTCCGACCTGATGGTCCTGCCCCTCGTCGTCAGGATCGAGCGGGCCGCGCCCCCCGAGCGCACCGACGCGTTGGAGGCGGCCGCGATGGCCGTGCTGAGCCTGCTCGACGACCCGGGGGAGTGGGCGGACGAGCTGCACGCCTGGCAGTCCACCGGCAGGATCCGCAAGGTGGTGCGCCGGGCCAGGGGCGCCGAGTGGCGCAGGGCCGAGGCGCTGCCCGGCCGTACCGTCGGGCACCGCACGGCCGAGGTGCGCGTCCACCCTCCCGTGCCGCTCGACGCGTGGCCGCGCGACCTCGCGCGGCTCCAGGTGTCCGGCACCGAGCTGACCGACACCCGCGAACTCCGGCCGGTCGAGCCGCCGGTCCTGTGGGCCAACCCCGGGCTGTCCATGTCGGCGGGTAAGGCCATGGCCCAGGCCGGGCACGCCGCCCAGCTCGCCTGGTGGGCCAGCAGCCCCGCCGAGCGCGACGCCTGGCGGGCGCGGGGCCTCACGGTGAGCGCCCGCACGGCGGCCCGCGACGACTTCGCCGCCCTGGTCGCCGCCGGGCTGCCTGTGGTCCGCGACGCCGGGTTCACCGAGATCGAGCCCGGGTCGTGCACGTTCGTGGCGGAGGCGCCGTGGCTGTACGGGCGCGTGTCCCAGCCGTAGCCGGGGTTGGTCCGGGTGCGGCTTCAGCGGGGGACGGTGTGGACGTCGGCCAGCACCCCGCCGGCCGGCGTGATCCGCGCGGGGGACGGGCTGTCGTAGACCACCATGAGCCGCCCGTCCCTGAGGACCGCGAGGCCCTCCGGATGGTCGCAGCCCACCCCGTACGGCAGGTCGGCGACCGTCTCCAGCTCGTCCGCCGGCACCACGTCGCCCGCGTGCCGCACCCGCCAGCGCACCACCCGCACCGGCCCGTCGAGGCTCATGCTCGGCCCGGTGAGCAGCAGCAGGTCGCCGTCGTCCACGGCCAGGTCGCGCACCCCGAGGCCGCCGAGGTCGAGGAAGTGCTTGCGGACCGGCCCGTCCAGCCGTAACCGCTGGTCGCCCGCCTCCACCGGCCGGATCTCCAGCACCACCGCCCAGCCGCGCAGCACCGGCCCGCGCAGGCCCAGGTACACCCGCTCGCCCACGACCGCGACGCCCTCGATGTCCAGCCCGTTGTCCTTGCCGGGCAGCGCCAGGAACGGCGCCAGGTGCGGGTCGTCCGTCAGCCGCGCCGCGAGGTTGTCGGCGCCCGACAGGACCGAGCCGGGCAGCGGGGCGTTGGCGACCGGGTCCAGCGGCAGCCTGGCCAGGACGAACCGGTTCTCCTCCCTGACCACCGTGGCCAGCCGGCGGGCCGCCTTGGCCGGGTCCTTGGACTTGACCCGCCGCCGCTTCAGGCTGTGCGAGCCGACGGCCCACAGATGGCCGTCGGCGCGGGCCAGGCCCTCGATGTCGGCCTCGTCGTGCCGCCCCGCGGGCAGGGGCACGTAGTCGGCCAGGAAGAACGTGCGCTGTCCCGCGTACCGCTCGCCCGTCCACACCAGGTGCTCGACGGTCGCGGTCTCGTCGCCGGCCACCCAGAGGCCGGTCTCGTCCTGCAGGAGCGCCGAGAGGTTCGTGTGCGTACGGGCCTCGCGCGAGGCCGGGTCGAATCGGAGCTCCACCTGTTCCACGGGGCCATGATTTCACTTCGGTCGCTTCTCCAGCGGAATGGCGGGATATGTCGTACGCTCCCGTCGTGCTCGAAGGGGATGACGGGACCAAGCGTTCCGATGTGACTACTGTTGCGCGCTCGGGACCCCCTGCCTCTCCGCCCAGGCGCTCCCGCATCGGCGATCTGCGGATGCGGGACGTGTACCGGGGGCTGGCCGTCCTCGCCGCGGCGGCGGCCGTCGCCGCGGGGGTGGTCTTCGTGCTCCCGCAGGGGCCGGACGAGGTCGCCGCCGGGCCGATCACCGCGCCATCGGCCCGGCCGTCCTCGTCCGGCCCCCTCTCGTCGGGCCCTCTCCCGTCCGGCCCCCTCTCGTCCGGTGTCCCCTCCGCGGAGGTGTCCCCGGTCTCGGCCCCCACCGAGCCGGCCCCCGCGAGCTCCGTCACATCGGCTCCGGCCCCCACGCCTCTCACCACGACGCCCCTCGCGGCGACCGGCCGGCCGGCACCCACGCCCGGCACCTCGCTCGCCCCCGGCTACACGGCCATGGAGGCCCTGCACGCCGACGCCCGGCTCCCCGCGCTGCCCGCCAGGACCGTCAGGGTCCGGCTCAAGGCGGCGGCCGGCCGTCCGGTCGAGGACAGGCGCACCGGCCTGGCGCTGCCGAGGCTCGGCAAGCCGTGGAAGCTGTCCGGCCCGGCCCCGTTCACGACCCGGCAGGTGCTCCCCAAGGTGCGCGGCGCCGGCACCCGCGGCATGTTCGTGACGTGCCCGCTGCCCATCGAGACGCAGAAGGCGCCGCGCGACAGCGCCCTGCTGGCCGCGCGCTGGACGCTCAACCACCACCCCGAGGGAGCCACGATCAGCTGGCTCGCCTCCCAGCCGGTCAGGAACGGCTGGATGCTGATGTACCGGGTGAAGTACGGCAGGCACAGCTCCCGTGCGGCGGTGGTCGTGCTCGACGGGGGAATGCGGAAGCCCGGCCTGGCGTTCGTGACAGTGCCCGACACGCAGCGGAAGCGATGGGGGGATGTGACCCGCGTCATTTCCGGGGTTCGTGTTCTAGGGTAAAAGGATCATGTATGCGGCGATTTGGGGAGTGACGCCGTGGAACGCTCTGGAACGCCGCAGGCCCCCGAGAAGGGCAAGACCAAGCCGCCATGGCGGGCCGAGGGCCTGCCGGGCACGCCCGGGGGCCGGCCCAAGATCAACTGGTGGCGGTTCGCCGTCACCCTTCTGGTGGTGTACGCAGCCTTCTTCCTGGTGTCGTCGTTCTTCGACAACAGCCAGGTCGAGACCGTCTCCTACACGCAGTTCACCCAGCAGGTGACCGCGAAGAACGTCAAGGAGATCTACGCCACCGGCCTGTCCGTCGAGGGTGACCTGAGGACCCCCGCCAAGGACCCCGACAGCGACAACCAGACCTACACCCAGTTCCGCACCGAGATCCCCGCCTTCGCCGACACCGACCAGCTCTCGCAGCAGCTCCAGTCGTCCGGCGTGGAGATCAAGGCCGAGCCCATCAACGGCGGCCGCGGCTTCTTCCTCAACCTCCTGCTGTCGCTGCTGCCCGTCCTGCTCCTGGCCGGTCTGTGGATCTTCATCATGCGCCGGGGGGCCAGCATGATGGGCGGCGGCGGACTCGGCGGGCTCGGCAAGTCGAAGGCCGCCAAGCCGGTCGAGGCCGGTCAGGTGCGGGTCACGTTCGACGACGTCGCCGGCATCGACGAGGTCGAGAACGAGCTCGTCGAGATCGTCGACTACCTCAAGGACCCCGGCAAGTACCGCCGGCTCGGCGCCAAGCTGCCCAAGGGCGTGCTGCTCGCCGGCCCTCCCGGCACGGGCAAGACACTGCTGGCGCGGGCCGTGGCCGGCGAGGCCAAGGTGCCGTTCTTCTCCGCCAGCGCCTCCGAGTTCATCGAGATGATCGTCGGTGTGGGCGCCTCGCGCGTGCGAGACCTGTTCGAGGAGGCGCGCAAGGTCGCGCCGTCGATCGTGTTCATCGACGAGATCGACGCCATCGGACGGGCCCGCGGCGGCGCGGGCGGCATCGGCGGCCACGACGAGCGCGAGCAGACGCTCAACCAGATCCTCACCGAGATGGACGGCTTCTCCGGCGCCGAGGGCGTGATCGTCATCGGCGCCACCAACCGGCCCGAGATCCTCGACGCCGCCCTGCTGCGGCCCGGCCGCTTCGACCGGACCGTCCAGGTGGGGCTGCCCGACGCCGCCGGCCGTACCGCCATCCTGGAGGTCCACACGCGGAGCGTCCCGCTCGACGGCACGGTGGTCCTGGACCAGATCGCCCGCACCACTCCCGGCATGACCGGCGCCGACCTGGCCAACCTCGTCAACGAGGCGGCGCTGCTCGCCGCCAAGCGCGGCAAGGAGAAGGTCACCAGCGGCGACTTCGCCGACGCGCTGGAGAAGCTCCAGCTCGGCGCGGCGCGCAGCATCGTGATGCCCGAGGAGGAGCGCACCCGCACCGCCTACCACGAGGCGGGCCACGCCCTGCTGGGCATGCTCCAGCCCGGCGCCGACCCCGTGCGCAAGATCTCGATCATCCCGCGCGGGCGGGCGCTCGGCGTCACGCTGTCCACTCCCGACACCGACCGCTACGCCTACGACGAGCGGTACCTGCGCGGCCGCATCGTCGGCGCGCTCGGCGGGATGGCCGCCGAGGAGGTGATCTTCGGCGTGGTCACCACCGGCGCCGAGAACGACCTGGAGCAGGTCACCATGATCGCGCGCGGCATGGTCGGCCGCTGGGGCATGTCGGAGAAAGTCGGCCCGCTGACCATCCTGCCGTCCGACGGCCAGCAGCCCCAGGCCTCGCCCGCCACGCTCGCGATGGTGGACGAGGAGGCGCGGCGCATCGTGGACGAGTGCTACATCCGGGCCCTCGACCTGCTGCGGGAGAACCGCGACAAGCTGGAGGCCATCGTCGCGGCGCTGCTGCAGCACGAGACGCTCGACGAGGCCGACGCCTACGCGGCGGCGGGCGTGGGCCGCGAGCGCCAGCCGATCGAGAGCTAGTAGCCCGTTCAGGGCTGGTTTTTCCGAGTCTTAACAGAAAAGGGACAGTAGCCGGGTCCGGTCAGGGGAACGCCTCCGCAGAAGGAACGGGGGACTCTCATGACCCTGACCGATGAGATCCTCGACCGGCTCGGCGACCCGGGCCTGGAGCAGTTCGCCGGGATGCTCGGCGCCTGCACGGCCACGACGCGCACCGTGCTCCAGGCGGTGACCGGCACGATCGTCGGCGGCATGGCCCGCAACGCCTACGACCCCGACGGGGCCGAGGCGCTGCGCGCCGCGCTGGAGGACCATGTCGACGCCGACCCCTTCAACAGCGACATAGCGTCGCTCACGCGCGACGGCCAGAGCATCCTCGGCCACGTGCTCGGCGCGCAGGGCACCGAACAGGCCTCCGTCGAGCTGGCCCGTCTCGCGGGCGCCGACCCGGCCGTCCTCATGAAGACCCTTCCGCTCCTCGCGCCCATGGTCATGTCCGTGCTCGCCGGTCATGCCGCCGAGCAGGACATGGACGCCCGGGACGTCGCCGTCGTCCTGCGCCGCGAGCAGGCCGCGCTGCCCGCTCACCTGGCCGCCTTCGTCGCGGGGCTGCTCGACAGCGTCTACGGCCCTCCGGCGCCGCCCCGGGCCCGCACCAGGCCCCGGCCGCAGGTCGACTGGTGACCGGTAAGCTGGAACAGTGATCGTTCTGGCCTCAGCCTCTCCCGCCCGCCTGGCTCTTCTGCGCAGCGCCGGGCTAGACCCCAAGGTGATCGTCAGCGGGGTCGACGAGGAGGCGTACTCCGCCTACTCGCCCGCCGCGCTCGCCCTGGAGCTGGCCAGGGCCAAGGCCGCGGCCGTGGCGGGCGGGCTGGACGAGGGGCTGGTCATCGGCTGCGACTCGATCCTGGAGCTCGACGGCAGGCCGTACGGCAAGCCCGCCTCCGCGGAGGAGGCCGCCGAGCGGTGGCGCATCCTGCGCGGCCGGACGGGACGCCTGGTCACCGGCCACTGCGTGATCGACGTGGCCGCCGGCCGGGAGGTCGCCGAAGTGGGCACCACCGTCATCCGCTTCGGCCAGCCCACCGACGAGGAGGTCGCCGCCTACGTCGCCACCGGAGAGCCGCTCGGCCTGGCCGGGGCGTTCAGCATCGAGGGCCGGGGCGGCTGGTTCGTCGACAGCATCGAGGGCGACCACGGCAACGTGCTGGGCATCTCCCTGCCGCTGGTCCGGCGGCTGTTCGAGGATCTCGGCTACGCGGTGACGTCGTTCTGGCGCTAGCCTGCCGGGCATGCGATCAGTGCGCGACTTCCTGGCGGGCGTGGGCTTCTTCTTCCAGGGTGTGGGATGGGTCGCCCGGCACGGCCGGTGGTGGCTGTTCGGGCTGATCCCCGCGTTCATCGCCTTCGCCGTCTACGTGGCCGGGCTCGTCTACCTCGGCACCAACGCCGCCGGCCTGGCCGAGTGGCTGACGCCGTTCGCCGACACGTGGTCGTGGCGCGACGCGTTCCGGGTGATGGTGCAGGTGATGCTCTTCCTGGGCGGCCTCGCCCTGGCGGTGATCACCTTCACGGCGGTGACCCTCGCCATCGGCGAGCCGTTCTACGAGAAGCTCTCGGCGGCCGTGGACGAGGTGTCCGGAGAGGTGGAGCAGCCGTGGTGGCGCACGCTGCCGCGGTCCATCAGGGACAGCCTGGTGACGCTGGGCTGGGTGCTGGTGTTCAGCGTGCCGCTGTTCTTCCTGGGCTTCATCCCGGTGGTCGGGCAGACGGTGGTGCCGGTGCTGGGGGCGGCGGTGTCGGGCTTCTTCCTGTCGGCGGAGCTGACCACGCTGTCGCTGGAGCGCCGCGGGTACGCCCGCAAGCAGCGCTTCGCCCTGCTGAGAGGGCGTAAGGGGCTGTCCCTGGGGTTCGGGGTGGCGGTGTTCGTGCTGTTCCTGGTGCCGTTCGTGGCGGTGGTGGCCATGCCCGCGGCGGTGGCGGGCGCCGCCCTGCTGGTACGGACGGAGCTCGCGGCGGGCGACGTGACGCGGGCCTGACCAGGGGGTCACGCGCCGGCCGCTGTCCACAGCCTCGGTCCGCCTCCCACGGTTCATCCCCAGAACACCGTTCGGCCGTTCGGCCGCCGCTCACCACCCGGCACTCTCGTCCCCATGACGACCGACACCTCCGAGCCGTGCCTCACCCTGGCCGGCCCCGCCGACATCCTCGCCGCCGTCCCCTACCTCGTGGGCTTCCACTCCGACCATTCTCTGTCAAGTCACTGTGTTCAGTTCTAGGCGTCGTGTTCAGACGTCGAAGCGGGTGCTGCCCGGCTCCTACACCAGCAACGACGAACGCACCGCAGCTCTGCAAGACTTCCTGCACACCTACAACCACCACCACTGCCACACCGCACTCGGAGGGCAACCACCGATCACCCGCGTCAACAACCCTGCGGGTCAATACAGCTAGCCCGGTTGCCGACGTCCTCCAATACGCACTCGCCGGAGAGAGGAGTCGGCTGGCCGACGATCATGAGCCCCCAGCGGGGGTCTTGGCGTAAGGTCTCGTGGCCGTCGCAAGAATCGGAAGAGGGGCTTAGATCGTGACTCATTTGGACGTCGATCGTTAGATCATCCGTGGATGCCTTCAAGCAACGGCTGGTGCCGGACGTGGAGTTGGCCCGGTTTGGTGGACACCTGATCTCTGGGGAACCCTGGTTCCTGGAAGAAGGAGTCTGCAGTGCCCAACAACTATCCGCCGGAGTTTCGCCGGCAGATGGTGGAGCTGGTGCGTGACGGACGGACGCCGGAGGAACTGGCCACGGAGTTCCAGCCCTCCGCGCAGTCGATCCGTACCTGGGTGCGCCAGGCCGACCTCGATGATGGCCGCCGTCAGGACGGGCTTATCAGCGCCGAGAAGGAGGAACTGGCTCGGCTGCGTCGTGAGAACAAGATCCTCCGCGAGGAGAAGGAGATCTTGCGCAAGGCCGCGGCTTTCTTCGCGCGGGAGACGGATCTGCCGAGATGAGATTCCGGCTGATCCATGCGGAGAAGGACCACCACGAGGTCTCCCTGCTGGCCCGGGTGCTGGGTGTGTCGCGCCAGGGCTGCTCCGCGTGGGCCGCTCGCCTGCGGCGTGGCCCGTCGGCACGGGCCCGTCGCGACGCCGAGCTGACCCGAAAGATCCAGCGGCATCACCAGGCCTCGGATGACATCTACGGGGCACCGCGCATCCACGCCGATCTGCGCGAGATCGACGGGGAGCGGGTAGGCCGCAAGCGGGTGGCCCGGTTGATGCGCGCCGCCGGGCTGGCCGGGGTGAGCAGGCGTAAGGGGTGCCGCACCACCATCACTGACCAGCACGCTGCATCCGCGTCCGACCTTGTCAAACGCCGGTTTTCCGCCGATGAGCCGAACCATGTCTGGACGGCCGACATCACGTACGTGCCGACCTGGCAGGGCTTGGTCTACCTGGCGGTGGTGCTGGATGTGTTCTCCCGCCGGATCGTCGGCTGGGCAATGGCCGAGCACATGCGCACCGAACTGGTGACCGACGCGCTGGCGATGGCGATCCACCAGCGCCGCCCGCAGGCCGGGGTGATTCATCACAGCGATAAGGGCAGTCAGGGCGAATTCAACTGGTCGTCGCAACACCTCGATTCTCGAGGAGGATGTTGTGGCGCAGGGAAGGGCGCGTGCGGCGCTTCAGGCTGGTCGTCCGCCGCTTCGGTCACCGGGCCGGCCGCCGGTCAACCGGCGCGAGGAGAAGCAGCGGTTCTGGAGGCTGATCGCCGAAGGGCGGTCGAGCGAGGAGGCCGCCGTCGCGTGCGGCGTGTCGATGCCGTTGGGGCCGCGGTGGTTTCGTGAGGGTGGCGGTATGCCGCCGATCAGCCTGGAGCCACTGTCAGGCCGCTACCTGTCCTTCGCCGAACGCGAGGAGATCGCCCTGCTGCGTGCCAAGAAGTGCGGAGTGCGGGACATCGCCCGCAGCCTGGGACGGGCCGCGTCGACGATTTCGCGGGAGCTGCGGCGCAACGCGGCGACCCGTGGCGGCCGCCTGGACTACCGGGCCTCGGTCGCGCAGTGGCACGCCGACCGGCAAGCGCGCCGGCCCAAGACGTGCAAGCTCGCCGACAACGACCGGCTGCAGCAGTATGTGCAGGACCGGCTGGCCGGCATCGTCCGCGCCCCGGACGGCAGCGAGATCGAAGGACCACAGGTCCGTTGGATCGGGCGACGGCACGGGCGCCGCCAGGACCGGCGCTGGGCGACGTCATGGAGTCCGGAGCAGATCGCGAACCGGCTGCTGGTCGACTTTCCCGAGGATGAGACGATGCGGATCTCTCACGAGGCCATCTACCAGGCCCTGTATGTCCAGGGCCGCGGCGCGTTGCGTCGGGAGCTGACGGCCTGCCTGCGCACAGGCCGGGCACTGCGAGTGCCTCGGGCCCGGACCCGTGGCCGGGGCAAGAAGTTCGTCACCGAAGAGGTACTGATCAGTGTGCGGCCCGCCGAAGTCACCGATCGAGCGGTGCCCGGGCACTGGGAAGGCGACCTCATCATCGGTCTGGACAGCTCCGCGATCGGCACACTGGTCGAGCGCACTACCCGGTACACGATGCTGCTGCATCTACCCCGGATAGACGGCCACGGCGAGAGCGAGCGGGTCAAGAACGGCCCGGCGCTCGCTGGGCACGGCGCCGAAGCCGTGCGCGACGCCATTGCGGCCACGATCATCACGCTGCCCGAGCACTTGCGCAGGTCGCTGACCTGGGACCAGGGCGCGGAGATGGCTCAGCACGCTCAACTGCGTATCGACACCGGGCTGGAGATCTACTTCTGCGACCCGCACAGTCCCTGGCAGCGCGGCACGAACGAAAACACCAACGGCCTGCTTCGGCAGTACTTTCCCAAAGGCACCGACCTCAGCAGGCACACCCGAAACGATCTGGATGCAGTCGCCGCCACACTTAACAGCCGCCCCCGTAAGACCCTCGGCTGGCGTACTCCCGCCGAGGCGTTCAACGAGCCCCTATGCTTGCTGACAGGCAGTGTTGCAACGACTCCTTGAACCCGAGCAGTACACCTCGATCGCCTTCGGCCAGCGGCGTAAGCAGGCCGGGGTGCGCCCCTCGACGGGCCGAACCGGGACGTGCTTCGACAATGCGATCACCGAGAGCTTCTTCGCCTCGCTGGAGTGCGAACTTATCGACTGGCGCACCTTCCACACCAGGTCAGAAGCCGAAAGGGCCGTCTTCAGCTATATCGAACCGGGCGCAGCGGCGAGGCGAAGGTGGAAGTGGAGATCGCCGCCAAGCCCACCAAATCGTTCAAGGCCGGAAAGGTGATCAGGGACGAACATCTGACCTGGTCGGGACAGGGCACCGCCAAGCCTGGGGAAGCCCGGGTTACATTGCAGATCCCCGAGGGCAAACTTCAAGACGCTGGGAAGGTCAGATGGCGCTCCCGCGTCGCCGACTCCTCCGGAGGCTGGACACGCTGGCAGGATCTCACCATTCAGCAGCAACAGTCGGCCCAAACGCCGACCAAGGAAGAGCCTGTTGACGGTCCCTTGCCTAGTCGGGGCCCAGAGACGAAGCAAAAGGCTACTCGCACCGGCGCACCTACTGCCTCATTAGCAGAGAGTCCGCTCGCAGGTACCCAAGCGGTCCAGAGTTTCAACTACGACCGCATTGATAAACAGGGCGATTGCCAGCTGTCACGGGAAGAGAGTATTGCAACGTGGCGCTGGATAAAAAATTCCTTTAACGTGTGTTTCACTGGCCGCATCGGTGAAACCCTTGTTGAAAATGACCTCCCCACCGGAATAGCATGGTCGGCCCGCGTCAGCATCGTCGTCCACACGTACGTGGGACACTCTGCGGGCACTGCGGACCCGACAGCAGCCCGTGGCGAAGCGGGGATCCACAGCCGTCAGATGAAGGTATGGATCAAGATCGATCAATTTTATCCACACGGCTTCCCTGAAGCTGCAGGTCGCCCCGTTTCGATACGCCTCAGCAACTCCGGCGGATGTTTCGCCGATAAGCAGAAAATCACCGAAGATATAGGTGACTGGATTCGCGGCGCCGATCGACTGATCACCCTGACCTCGCCGAAGGATTGGTTTCCAGCGCCGGACTATAAGGGATTCTGCGGTATCAAGCCCTCAGTCTACTACCCGGAAACCGATGATATAAACAAGCGGCTCGGATGGCTCTCCCCCGACCGCGTCGAGTTCCGCTGTGACAGCTCTCCCAGGATCCTGAATCACACCGGCGGTTGTGTCGTCTGGAGCTCGCGGCCAGTCTGGCACCTCGACGGCAACCGGGCACAAACACCGGATCCTGTAACCGGAAAAATGACTGGTGTTGACCAAACCGCGGCACACATCTGGAAGGCTCTCTACGAACCGGACGACACCGTGCCGCTGTCCCCCGTAAGGAAAAGAATCCCCGGCCGCTACAGCGAGAACGATCCTGGATGCGCATCTGAAAACAACAGGTGCCTGACCAGAGCTGAGGGAGACCGTAGCGATCCAGACACCGTTCCGGGGCAGAATGACATAGCCCGGAAAAAAGTGTGCAAACTAGCCCCAATTCCAAGCGGCCTACAAAAACCCTCATGCGACGAGTATCCCTTCGCCTCCACATACGAGGGAGCCGCTTCTGCGGGCTATAATATTTCGGTCGCAATCGTCGAGTGCAGAGACAATAACACTGCGGGCGGACTGCTCAACGGCTGGTACGACCGGGAACGCATCTTAGAAAAGGATCCCTTCTGGGTCGATGCGACCAAGAAGGGCGAAACACCGCCCGAAGATGTCCCTCCACCAGACATCGCTCAAGTCGATACCTCCGGCTTCGGCGCGAGCTGTAGATAGTTGAAGCGTCGCCGTCCGCCGCCACCTCATCATCCAAGCGGCGGACGGCACGCCGATCTGTCAACCATAAACCTGGCCGACAGCACCACACGTCGACCAAAGGAAGAGCCATGATTGATGAGAGCTATACTCGCTGGTTCCGTGGGTACACCACTAACGTCCTCGCACTTACCTGGTGCTCCGCCACCACGACCGAGGAGGTCCTGGCAGCCTACGGCATATCGCCCGAGATCACGGAGCCGATGAACTTCCTAGGCGGCGATATCGATATGCTCATCGGGCGTCTCGGCAACGGCACCATCATCATGGATTACAGCGTCGATTCTCCCACGCCGCAGATTCTTCCCGCCCTGGCGCAGTGCGGTCCTTGTCTAAGCGCCGCATGGTGCGGCGACGTCCCGGCGATAGTTTCCTATTATGCTCACGACGGTCGCGTAGTGCGGTTCGACGCAAGCGAACGGGACTGGTACCCGGATCCTAATATAGCCAGCGTCGAACAATGGATCGCCACTACGCCCGCCGACGCGGAAACATGGGATAATCGCTGGAGCCGCGCCATTCTTATCACCGCCGAAGCGCTGCTGCAAGCTGCTATTGACGAAGAATGGATGCGATCCACACACGTCGGCGTTACATTCCCTGATTAAACGGCCCGCACCTTGGCGATACGGGCGAGCATCGGCGCGTCCATGCCGGCCACCATGCGGTGGGTGGTGGAGTCCGACGGCGCTCCAAACAGCGCCACCTGATGGGCCTGCAGCCGCTCGGCCTCCAGCGCGCTGCGTGCGCCACACACGATCGCCGCGGCAAAGCTGAACAGCACATGCGCGCGGTCGCGCCAGGTCGCGCTTTGCCCATCCGGCTACGCGAGTCCACAACCAGTCCAGCAGCATGCGGATATCCGTTGCATAGTCTTCTCTCGAGCTCCGCGCCGGATGGCGGAACTTTCGCGACATCACGAAATCCAGCAGATCCGGATCCACCTGAAAATCCGGGCGTACGAACACCGGATCCCCTGGCCGCAAGCCCGGCCGCTGTCCACAGCTTCGGTCCGCCTCCCACGGTTCATCCCCAGAACACCGTTCGGCCCTTCGGCCGCCGCTCACCACCCGGCACTCTCGTCCCCATGACGACCGACACCTCCGAGCCGTGCCTCACCCTGGCCGGCCCCGCCGACATCCTCGCCGCCGTCCCCTACCTCGTGGGCTTCCACCCCGACCACAGCCTCATCGTGGTCGGCCTCGCCCAGGGCCGGGCGAAGGTGGCGGTCCGCTGGGACCTCCCGTTCCCGCCGGGCACGCTGGCCCCGCTGTCGCGCCTGTGGGAGCGGGAGCACGTCGAGCGGATCATCGTCGTCGGCTACGGGCCGGGGGAGCAGGTCACCCCGGCGATCGACGAGGCGAGATCACTGGCGGCCCGGGCGGGGGTGGAGGTCGACGAGGCGCTGCGGGCCCATGAAGGGCGTTACTGGTCGTACGTGTGCGACCTGCCGCAGTGCTGCCCTCCCCAGGGCATGCCGTACGACCCGCGCGCCAGTCGCGTCGCGGCCGAGGCGACGGTGCGCGGCCTGGTGGCCCTCCCCGACCGCCGATCCCTCGAACGCACCAGCGCGCCGCTCACGGGCCCCGTCCGCCTGGCGATGCGGCGCGCGACATCCGACGCGGTGGCGGAGCTGCGGGCCGGGCTCACGGCGTCCGGCGACGCGGACGCCTTCGCGGGAGCGTTCGTCTCCGCCGGCCTGGCGAGGGTCCGCGCGGCCCTGGCCACGCACGCCGCCGGGGACCGCCTCGACGACGCCGTGGCGGCCCGGCTCGGCCTCGACCTCGCCGTCGTCCGCGTGCGCGACGAAGCCTGGACCCTCATGGACGGCACCCACCTCGGCCTCTGGAAGGACCTGACGCGCCGCCTGGAGCCCCGCTTCGTGCCGCCCGCCGCGTCGCTGCTCGCCATGGCCTGCTGGCGCTCGGGCGACAGCACCCTGGCCACGGTCGCCCTGGAGCGAGCCCTCGCCATCGACCCCGGCTACTCCATGGCCAACCTGCTCATGCACGCCCTGCAGAGCCTGCTCTCCCCGGACACGCTCCGGGGCCGCCTGCCCACCCCGGCCGAGCTCGACACCGCCATGGGCCCCGCCCACTCCGGCTGGCTCCTCCCCCTCCTGGCCGCCCTGGAGGAGGAAGAGCCGCACGCCGCCTGACCTCCCGGCGCCAGCCCCTTCATCCCGGTAGCAACAGGCCCATCCCTGCGGCAGCAGGTCCATCCCGGTGGCAACAGGCCCAGGACACGGCTCACGCTCGCCGGTCCGAGCGTTCTGGCGGCTCACGATCGGGCTCGGAGGGCTCAGACCGAGGGGGTGATCGACCGGCCCGTCCGCAGCACCAGCTCGCCGATCTCGGGGAGCACGGCGTCCGCGACCCTGATCTTCCGCTCGATCAGCCCGTTGGCGTGGAACAGGTCGGCGGCGTGCTGCTGCTCGGCCACGAACTCCTCGCTCACCGGCTGCAGTCCCCACGGACGGGTGCGCAGGGCGTGCTCCCACGCGTCGAGGTCGCCGTCGAACAGCGCCGCCGCCTCGCGCGGGCGCTCCTCGGTCCAGCGGTCGGCCTCCTGCAGCGCCGTCACGATCCGGGCCAGCTCCTCCGGCTGCTCCCGCGCGAAGTCGCGGCGGGTGAACCAGAGCGAGCGGTGACTGAACAGGCCGTCCGTCTCGACCAGCGTCCTGGTGCGCGACTCGACCGGCGTCAGGTACGGGTACGAGCCCACCCAGGCGTCCACGTCGCCGTTCACCAGCAGCTCGGCGGCGTTGCCGTAGGCGTCCACGGGCACGATGTCGCCCCAGCCGAGCCCGGCCCGCTCCAGCGCGAGCAGCAGCAGCGTGGTCTGCCACGAGCCGTGGCCGAGCGCGACCCGCTTGCCCTTCAGCTCCGCCACCGAGCCGATCGGCGAGTCGTCCCGCACGACCAGGCGGCCGTTCTCGACGCGCGGCCCCGAGATCGCCACGTACACGATGTCGTGGCCCTTGGCCTGGGCGGTGACCGGGGGAGTGGAGCCGGTGCCGATGAAGTCGTACCCGCCGTCGAACAGGTGGTCCCCGTGCGCCGAGGGCAGCGCCCGGGTGGGGTCCACCCGTTCGCCCCGGCCCAGGGCGTTGAGGTCCACCCACTCCACATCGGGCAGCAGATCGCGGTGGCGGGCCACCCACAGCGTGTTGTTCTGCGGGAAGAAGCCGACTCTGGTGGTCATGACCTACGTCCTTTCAGGAGTGGCAACACATGGCGGCCCACGCGGCGGGCCTCTTCGAGATGGGGGATGCCGGCCAGGATGAAGGCGTCCACGCCGAGGTCCAGGAGCTGGTCGAGTCGCTCGGCGACCTGCCGGTAGTCCCCGACCAGACCGAACGCCGGGCCGTCGCGGAGCGCGCCGAACCCGCCCCACACGTTGGGCGCGACCTCCAGCCGGCGGTAGTCGTCACCCACGTCGGCCAGGAAGGAGTGACTACGCCGCACCCCGACAGAATCGCCCTGCTGCCGCCCGGCGGAGCCCGGCACCACAGCAGCGGAGTTCGGGCCGGCACCGGCGGAATCCTGCGGCACGCCGGTGGAGTCCTGCCGCGAACCGGCGGAATCCTGCGGCACGCCGGCGGAGTCCTGCCGCCCGCCGGCGGGGGTGCCCTGCCGGTCGTTGTGCGCCGTGCTCGTGCGGGCCTGCCAGCCCTGCCTGACCTCCTCCCATGCCTCCTCCTCGCTCTCCCGTGCGAGCAGGTCCACGCGCACGGCGAACCGGGGCGGCGTGTCGCTGTGCGCGCGCACGGCGTCGAACTTCTCCTTCAGCGCCTCGAACGGCTCCAGCCACGACAGGTAGTAGTCGGCGTGCCGACCGGCGGCGGCGATGGCGGCCGGGGAGGAGCCGGAGAAGAAGATCTCCGGGAACGGCTGGCCGGCCAGCTCCTCGGGGAGCCCGGCGTTCTCGACCTGGTAGAAGCGGCCGTGATGGGTGTGGCCGCCCGCCCAGACGCCCTTGAGCACGTCGAGGAACTCGGAGGTGCGGGCGTAGCGGTCGTCGTGGTCGACCTTGTCACCCCACCACAGCTGCGCGGGCCCGCCGCCGCCGGAGATCACGTTGTAGACGATCCGGCCGCCGGTCGCCCGCTGGAGTGTCGCCGTCATCCTGGCGGCCTGGACCGGATGCAGGAATCCGGGCTGGAAGGCGACCATGAAGCGGTACGACGTCGTCTCGCGGGCCAGCGTCGCGGCGGCCGCCCAGGGGTCGTCGGTGTGCGGGAAGTTCGGCAGGAGCCCGCCGACGAAGCCCGACTCCTCGGCCGCCCTGGCGACCTCGGCCATGTAGTCGGCGTGGCTGTAGCCGTCGTCGCGGCCGTCCCTGACGCCCGGCGCCGTGCCGCCGGGGGCGAAGCCGCCGCGGCTGCGTACCCGGCGGCGCAGCGAGGGCTGGTCGCCTTCCATGTGGATGCGCCAGTAGATGTCAACCGGCAAGAGCCCGCTCCTTCACGTGCTCGCCGAGGCGGTAGACGTCCTCGGTCTGGACGAAGAACTCGGTGACGCCCCGCCGCGCGTAGTCCTCGACGCTGTGCTCGAAGCGACTGTGCTCGAGGCGACTGGGCTCGACGCGACTGTGCTCCGAGCGACTGTCCTCCGAGCGGTCGGGCGAGGGCAGGCTCATGCCGTACCGCAGGCCGGGCAGCTCGGGGACGAGGGCGTCCAGGTCGTCCTCCGGGGAGAAGACGTGCACGTCCGCGTGCCGCCGCGACAGGGCCAGCGCCTCGGGCGAGGTGCCCGACAGGTGAACCTCGGGGAAGGGCGGCACGGACAGCGGCGGCGCGAAGCCACCCGCGGCCACCTCGTAGAAGTCGCCCCGGAAGTCGAAGGGCTCGCGCCAGACGCCCTTGGCGACGGTCAGGAACTCGTCGGCACGGGCGTAGCGCTCGGCGCCGGTCAGGAAGTCGCCCTGCGCCCTGGCCACCGCCGGGTCCAGCTCCACCGCGAGCCGCCAGCCCAGCCGGCCGGCCGCGAAGCGCTGCAGAGAGGCCGAGAGCTTGGCCGCGTAGACGGGGGTGGCGACGCCGGGGTGGAACTCCGCGACGACGCGCAGGTGGCGGGTGCGGCGCAGGGCGTTCGCCGCGACGGTCAGCGACTCCTGCCCGCCGGGGTCGAACGGGACCAGCGCGCCCGCGAGCCCGGCCAGGTCGGCGGCCACGGCGGCGCGCCCGGCCGGGTCGGAGGCGGCGGGCCGCACGTCGGTGACGAAGGCCGGCAGCTCCGCCCGGACGACGCCTCTGGTCGGCAGGACCATGTGGAAACGGGCCATCACGCCACCGCCGCCACGGGCAGCTCGTCCAGGAGCGCGTCGATACGTGGGCGCAGCTCCTCGGCGAAGGGCTCGATCTGGGTGTCCAGGACGAACAGGCCCCGCGTGACGTGCCGCGCGCCCAGCACGCTCAGCACCGGCCGCAGGGCGTAGTCCACGGCGAGCAGGTGCGCGACCGTCCCGCCCGTGGCCACCGGCACCACCGTCTTGCCGGAGAAGGCCCCCTGCGGCAGGACGTCCAGGAACGCCTTCAGCAGGCCGGTGTAGGCGGCCTTGTAGATGGGGGTGGCGACGACGATCACTGCGGCCGCGGCCACCAGGCGCGCGGCCTCCTCCAGCTCCGGATGGACGGCGTCGCCGCGCAGCAGGGCGTCGGCGGGCAGGTCACGCAGGCGCAGGATCTCGGCGGGCCGCTCCAGCCGCTCCGCCAGGTGGTCGAGCAGCCGGCCGGTCCGCGAGGCGGCGGACGGGCTGCCCGAGATGAACAAGACGGTCATGTCAGATCTTTCCTAGGAGTTCAGCGGAAACGGGCGGCGTCCTGGGAGGCGGCGCCGACTGGCCCGTCTCTTCGAGGAACTCGGCCGGTGGCAGCGGACGCGGAGGCTCGGCGTGCGCCGGCAGCGGGCCGGGTCCGCGCTCACGGCCGTCGAACTCCTGCTTGACCGCCGCGAGCGTCTCCGGCTGCTCGACCAGCGTGACGGCCGCCGCCGCCAGGTAGCGGGCCGCGGCCAGCAGCCCGGCGTGGGCGATCGGGGTGCCGGTGGAGGCCGTGGCCGCCCACGAGTGCAGCGGAACGCCGAGCGGGACCACGGCGGCGGTCAGGCTGAGGTGCGGCGCCGTCCAGCTCACCTCCGAGGTGTCGCTGGACGGCCCGCCCAGGCTCGGCTCCGCGGGCGGGCGCAGCGGCAGGATCCCGGTCGCGAGGCCCGAGCGCGGCCTGCCGATCTCCTCCTGCAGCCGCACCGCGAACTCCTGGTCGGCGTCGGTGAACGCGGGCGGGCCGAGGTCGCTCATCGTGTGGTGCAGCAGCTCCGCGCCCGCCCTGTTGCCGAGTCCCTGCCGGATCGCGGTGACCAGGCGGTGCTCCAGCCGGGTCTGACTGGCCGTCGCGGCGGCACCGGCGCAGGCCACGACCTTGTCGTGGAGCGTCTTCGCCGCGGCGTGGGTGGACTCGCGGACGTAGACCCACACCGTCTGCAGGTCGGGGGTGACGTTGGGCGCGCCGCCCCCGCCGATCGCGTAGCTGATCCGGCCGGACGGGGAGACGTTGCCCGCGCGCAGCCGCTCGACCATGCCCGCCAGCAGCAGGGCGCCGTCCAGGCCGCTGCGGGTGCCCAGCGGGTTCGAGCCGTGGCCGGGGGAGCCGAGGAAGGAGAACGTGGACGAGTACAGCGCGCTGGTCACGTCCCAGCCCGTCGCGGTGACGGGCGCGGGATGCCAGTCGAGGAAGGCGTCGAGCCCGTCGTACGCGCCGTCGCGCACCGCGTACGCCTTGCCGACGAGCTGCTCCTCGCCGGTGGAGGCGAACACCTTGACCGTCGCCCGGCCACGCAGAGCCCTGGCGGCGGCGATGGCCGCGCCTGCCGAAGCCGCCGCCAGGGCGTTGTGCCCGCACCCGTGGCCGAGGCCGTAGGCGGGCGCGTACTCGTCGCCGTCGAAGACGACGGGCTCGTGGCGAGGGACGCCGGCGCGCTGCGACAGGCCGGGCAGGGCGTCGTACTCGACGTTGAAGCCGAGCACGGGGCCGGTGTCGCCGTGAGTGGCGACGAACGCGGCGGGCAGGCCGGCCGTGCCCCACTCGATCGCGAAGTCGTGCGCGCGCAGCAGCTCGGCGGTGGCCAGCGTCGAGCGCCACTCGCGCAGCGACGGCTCGGCGTAGGCCCAGATCCGGTCGGCGAGCCCGGTCAGCGCGGGGGCGTTCTCGTCGATCCAGCGCGTCATGGCGCGACTCCGGTGTGCGTGTCCGCCCCGGCGTGCGTGTCCACGCCCAGGTCCGCGAGGAGCCGGCGGCGCAGCTCGACGAAGTCGTGGTCGGTACGGTCCCGCGGCCGGTCGAGGCCGACCCGCAGGTCCGTGACGAACCTGCCCTCGCGCAGCACCGCGATCCGGTCGGCCAGCAGGATCGCCTCCTCCACGTCGTGCGTGACCAGCACCACGGCCGGCCGGTGCCGGGCGCACAGCTCGGCGATCAGGTCCTGCATGTGCAGGCGGGTGAGGGCGTCGAGGGCGGCGAACGGCTCGTCGAGGAGGAGCAGCTCCGGCTCGCGTACCAGGGCCCTGGCCAGCGCGACCCGCTGGGCCTCGCCGCCGGACAGCGTCGCGGGCCAGGCGTCGGCGTGCCCGCTCAGGCCCACCTCGGCCAGGGCCGCCAGCCCCTTGGCGCGGGCGGCTCGGCCCTGCCCGATGATCACGTTGGCGAGGGCGCGCTTGGAGGGGATGAGACGCGGCTCCTGGAAGACGACCGTGCGCACCGGCGGCACGAGCACCGTCCCGCCGGTGGCGGCGTCCAGTCCGGCGAGGACGCGCAGCAGCGTGGTCTTGCCGGTGCCGCTCGCCCCCAGCAGCGCCAGGAACTCCCCGCGTCGCACGTCCAGGTCCACCCCGTCGAGCACGGCCCGCTCGCCGAAGACCTTGCGCAGCCCTCTGGTCCGTACGGCCAGGCTCATCGGATCGTCACCGCCTTGCGCCAGGGCATCGCCGCCCGCTCGGCCACCCGCAGCGTCAGGTCGGCCAGCAGCCCGATCACCGCGTACAGCAGCACGCACAGCGCCAGGATGTCGGTGCGCAGGTAGTCGGTGGCCCTGGCCATGAGGTAACCGAGCCCGGCCGTCACGTTGATCTCCTCGGCGGCGATGAGCGCGATCACGCTGAGCGTGGTGGACAGGCGCAACCCGGAGAAGATCGACGGCAGCGCGCCCGGCAGCACGACCTCGCGGGCGATCGCCAGGCGGCCGAGCCCGAACGAGCGGGCCGCCTCGACGACCTTGCGGTCCACGTTGCGCACCCCGCTGGAGACGTTGACGTACATCGGGAAGGTGCAGGCGACGCCGATCAGCAGGATCTTGGACGCCTCCTCGATGCCGAACCAGACGATGAACAGCGAGGTCAGCGCCAGGAACGGGATCGCGCGCAGCGCCTGCATCGAGGAGTCCACCAGCTCCTCGCCGAGCCGGGTGAAGCCGGCGAGCACGCCGAGGACCAGCCCGGTGGAGGCGCCGAGCACCAGGCCGAGGCCCGCCCGGGTGACCGAGACGCGCAGCGCCTCGGGGAGCTGGCCGTCGGCCCACAGCTCGCCGAAGGTGGCGGCGACGTCCTGCGGGCCGGCGAGCACGTCCTCGGTGAGGACGCCGGAGGCGGTGGCCGCGTACCAGGCGGCGAGCAGCAGCACGGGGCCGATGGCCCGCAGTGCGAGCGTCACCGCGGGATGGCGGCCGGTGGAGCGGGGCGGGTTCGGGGCGACAAGCCCCTCGACGGTGGGCGCGGCGGCGGGGCTCATGGCTTCGTGGTGCCGGGGGACGGGGCTCATGGCTTGGCGTTCCCGAGCGTGGTGACGTCCACGACGTGCTGGGAGACGTCCAGAGGTGCGGTGAGCACCTTCTGGTCGTAGAAGAAGGTCGCGACGTCCCGATATTTCGCGATCTCGGTGGGGGTGACGGCCTGGGCGGGCTTGCCCTTCCTCTGGATGTCGACCACCAGGTCCTTCTGCGCCCCCTGAACGGCCTGCGGGCCCGCCTGGGTGAAGACGTTCAGGTACGCCGCCGGGTCGGCGATCTCCTTGGCGCTGCCCTCGCGAAGGAACGAGAACAGGGCCTTGACCACCTCCGGGTGCTCCTGGAGCAGCGTGTTGGCGGCGACGTAGATGACGTAGTTGTCGGACTTGATCGCCTCGCCGTCGGCCAGGACACGGGCGTCCAGGTCGGTCACGGCGGGGATGAGGAAGGTCGAGAACGTCGACCAGGCGTCCACCTTGCCCGAGCCGAAGACCGGCGCGGTCTGCGGCGGCTGCAGGTAGACCCGCTTGACCTTGTCCACGGGCACGTCGAACGTCTGCAGCGCCTTGAGCAGCAGGTACTCGCTGGTGCCGCCGTGCCCGACGGCCACGCTGCGCCCGGCCAGGTCGGCGACCGACTTGATCGGCGAGCCGTTCTTGACCACGATGCCCTCGCCCGCCAGGTCGGGCGGCACGGTGGCGAAGATCTTGAAGCTGGGCTTGACGGCCAGCGCGGTGACCCCGGACGTGATCGAGCCGGTGGCGACGTCGAGCGAGCCGGCGTTGATCGCCTGGGCGGCGGGCGCGAACACGGGGAAGTCGCCGGCCCACTTCACCTTGGCGTCGACCTTGGCCAGCGCGGCGTCCAGGCTGCCGTCCTTCTTCGCGACGGCCAGGAAGCCGCTGTTGCCGGGGTCCGCCATCCTGACGACCACCTGCTCCTGGCCGGCCGCGGCCCCGGTGCCCCCGCAGGCGGCCGCCAGGAGGAGCAGGGGGACGGCGAGCAGCAGCTTACGCATGGGTGACTCCTTGCAGAGGGGTGTGATCGGCCCAGGCCGCGACGTCCACGGGCGATGCGAGGAAGCCGTGGTCACGCAGGAAACGCTCCTGCCGGGCCAGCAGGTCGAGGCGCTCCGCGGACAGGTCGAGGTGGAGCGAGGCACCGGGGACGTAGGCGGCGGCCACGCCGGCCGCACCCGCGCCCGTCTCCGCGCCGAGGATCCTCGCCACCTCCGCCGGATGCTCCGCGGCCCAGCCCGCGGCGCGCAGCAGCACGCCCAGGAAGCGGGTGACCACCTCGGGGTGCTCGTCCAGGAGACGCTGGTGCACGGTGATCGGGCGAGGTGTGCCGTTGTTGACCCTGGCCCGCCGGTCCTGGACGGCGTCGAGGTCGATCCCGACCTCCGCGCCGTGGCGCAGGGCGGCCTCGACGGCGAGCGCGCCCTTGACGTAGACCGCGTCCACCTCGCCGCGGACCAGCGCGGCCAGCTCGGCCTCCCACTGGCCGCCGCCCGGCTCGGCCTCGACGTCGACCAGCTCGGCGTCGCCGAGGCCGAGCCCGGCCAGGGAAAGGGCGCCGTGGAAGCCGTGCAGGGCCATGGCCCGCCAGAAGTCGATCGCGATGCGGTGCCGGGGGACGGCCAGGCGCAGGCCCTTGAGCTGCTCGGCGCTCTCCAGGGCGGTGCCGCCGCGCACCAGGACGGCCTGCCGCTCCTCGATCCAGGTGAGACCGATGAGCCGGGTGGCCTCGCCGCGCGAGCGCGCCCACAGCGCGGGCACATTGCCGCCCTCGCGGAACAGGCCGGTCAGGGCGTGGGTGTAGTGCGTCTCACGGGGGACGCCCGGCGAGTCGTCCTGCAGGGACCGGACCGCGATCCCGTCGGCGGCGAACTCCGCGGCCAGCCAGCCCTGGTCCGCCGCGATGCCCGTCGCGGTCGGAACGGGACAGCGGGTGAACCAGAGGGTGTCGAGTGCGGCTGTGCTCATGCCGGAGAGTTTGCTAGTAAATTGGTAGGAAATGCAAAGTATGTCCCGCGATGCGGGAAGCCCTCCCCGCCGGACCGGCCCCCACCTGGTCCTGGCTCTCCCTACTCGGAAACCGGAGTTTCCCGCATGGCAGCAGATGGCGGCGTCCAGGCCGTCCGCAGGGCGATCGGCATGCTCGACTGCTTCGGCGGAGGGGACACCTCCCTCAGCCTGTCCGACCTGTCACGCAGGATGGAGCTGCCGACCTCCACCGCGCACCGCCTGGCCAGAACTCTCACCGGCGCGGGCTTCCTGGAGCAGGAGGCGCGGACCGGCCGTTACCGTCTGGGTCCGTCGATCATCGAGCTGGGGCAGCTCTCCTTCCACCGGCGCGGGCTGCACCGGATCACGCCCGAGCTCGCCGAGCTGGCCCGCGTCACGTCCGCGACCGTGGACCTCGCCGTGCGCAACGACAGGTACGCGGTCATCCTGAGCGGTGGCTCACTCGATCCCGACAGCGGCGCCGGACTGCGCCGGCCGCTGCACTCCACGGCGCTGGGCAAGGTGCTGCTCGCCTGGGCCCCGGAGCGGAAGGTGGACCTGGAGGCGCTCGGCCCGCTGCCGGCCCTGACCGACCGGACGATCGTGGACCACGTCGAGCTGCGCGCCGAGCTGGACAGGGTCCGTGAGGCCGGGTACGCCCTGAACGACGGGGAGTCCTACGACGGGGTCCGGACGATCGCGGTGCCGGTGCTCGACCGGCTCAGCCATGTGCGGTACGCGCTCGCGGTGCGCTCCACGCCGCAGGTGATGAGCGACGCGCGGATCGGCTGGTTCGTCACGCACGCGCGGGCCTGCGCCAGGGCACTGGAGGTGCTCCTGCTTCCGCCCGGCGAGCGAAGGCCGCGCACCGCGGACCGCTTTTCAGTATGAGAAGCACTAAACACGTCATTTACGACAAAAGGCGCAAAAACGGTATGTGGGAAAAGCTCAGACCCCGTCCTGCTCGCGACGGCGACGCTCGTTGTACGCCCTCATCCGCGCCGGATAGCCGGTGAGCTGGACGTCGTACACCGGGAGGGCGAGATCACGGGCCACCTTGTGGATCACTCCCGGAGAGCCGACCCGGCGCCGGGTCCACTCGCCGTCGTCGGCCACCGCGACGGCCGTCGTGTCGGTGGCGAACGTCTCGGGCTCCACGTAGAACTCGACGCCCCGCCGCGACCTGGCGAAGGCGATGAGCGCCTCGATGTCGGCGTCCGTCGCCTCGCGGTCGAATTTCGCGATCCGGGAACCGCGCAGCCGCCGGATGCCATAGCGGTCTCGCCATCTCATGGATCCTTTTTATACCGTCGAAGCGACCGGCGCGTCGGGGCTGATCTAGGGGATGCCTCCGGGATTTTCCTGATGGTCAGCAAATCCCGCATGAAGCAGTATGGGCAGTGACAGCTCGACCGAAGGAGAGGCATGGTTGCCATGGCTGGGGTCCCCACACCCCCGGGCCCGGGGCAGGTGCCGCAGGCACACCTGCGCGTCACCCACCAGGACCGTGAACACGTCGTCGAGCACGTCAAGACGGCCTACGCGGAGGGGCGGTTCGACAAGTTCGAGTTCGACGACCGCCTGGAGCAGGCGATGACCGCGCGCACGCACGGCGACCTGATGCCCATCATGACCGAGCTGTACGGCACGCAGGCCATCCCCGCGCTGGTGCCGCCGCCCGCGCCGATGCGCCGGGAGGGTCCGGCCGACGGCGCCGAACGGTTCGGCGCCTCGGCCGCCCACCTGCTCGCGCTGGTCGGCTTCCCCGTCGTCGGGCCGCTCATCCTCATGCTCACGGCCGGCAAGACGTCCCCCTACATCCGCCGCCACGCGGTGGAGGCGCTGAACTTCCAGCTCACGCTGGTGGGGGCGACGATCCTGCTCCCGCTCACGTTCGTCGGCATCGTGCTCGTACCGGTGATCTGGGTGGTGGCGTTCGTGCTCTCGATCGTCGGCGGCATCTCGGCCCTGTCGGAGAACGCGTTCCGCTACCCGCTGACGCTGCGCATGGTGAAGTAGCCCGCTCGTCCGGGGCGGTTGGGGGGTGCGGGGGCGGGTGATCCCGGTCTCAGCGCGCCAGGACCTCGTAGCTGACGCGCATCACGCCCGCTCCGGTGCTGCCGATGGCGGCGAAGGCGGCGCGGGACAGGTCGAGGCAGCGGCCGCCCACCTACGGGCCGCGGTCGTTGATGCGGACCGTGACCGAGTCGCCGTTGCGGGGATTGATGACCCGGACGCGGCTGCCCAGGGGGAGCGTCTTGTGGGCCGCGGTCATCGCCGACGGGTTGAACCGCTCGCCGCTGGCCGTCATCTGGCCCTCGTCGTAGTAGGAGGCGCCGCACGTCCCCCTCGACAGGACCTTGCTCTTCGTCCTGGCCTTGGTGCTCTTGGCTGTGGTGCTCCTGGCCTTGACGGTCTTGGTTCTGACGGTCTTGACCTTGGCCGCGGCGACCGGGGCGGCGGCCGGCCTCGGCTTGGCGGGAGCCGGGGGCTTGGCCGCGGCGGTGGGGGGAGAGGCCGGGACGGACGGTGCCGTGGCGGCCGGGCTGGGAGCCGGCGGGCTGGGAGCGGCTGTGGTGGCCGCTGCCGTGGCGGGGGAGGGGTTCGAGGCGAGCGCCGCGGCGGTGGGCGGCTCGTCGTCGGAGACGGCGGCCCAGGCGGTGGTGGACGCGGCTGCCAGGAGGGCTGCGCCGGCGGCCACGGTGGTCCAGCGGCGTTTGCCGGGAGCCGTCAGGCGGCTCAGGGGGCGGTCGTGGAACGGCTTCTGCGAATGCTGGCCCAAGGTAAACCACAGTCCTAGCTAGGGGACAGGACAGGGAAAGGCCAGACGGGGGAGGATGAAGGGGGCGCACGTCGGCCGATCCCGCGGGCGGGGCGGCGAGCCCCGGCGGCGTGGACGAACATATGCGACCGCGGGCAGGTAAAGGCAAGTTAATGTGATGGTGAGTGATATATCCCACTCTGTAATAGAGATCGCAAAATGGCGCTCTCTGGTGGGATGATCGCCGCGTATTCGCAGTTAGACCGATATTTGATCATTTGAGGCGTTGATGGTTTCTTGTCGCCTCTTGATCAAGCGGCTGGGACGGCCGCGGCCCCGCGCGTCACAGCATGAGCGAGCGGACCGTCTCCACCGTGTCGGCGTCCTGAGCCCGCTTGTCGGGGCGGTAGCGCAGCACGCGGGCGAAGCGCAGTGCCATGCCGCCCGGGTAGCGGGGCGAGCGCTGCACCCCGTCGAAGGCGATCTCCACCACCAGCTCGGGCCGCAACGTCACCGTCCAGTCGTCGGTCGGCCCCTCCGCCAGCTCCAGGAACCGCTCCGTCTGCCAGGCCAGCAGCTCGTCGGTCAGCCCCTTGAACGTCTTGCCGAGCATCACGAACCCGCCCTCCGGGTCGCGGGCCCCCAGGTGCAGGTTGGACAGCTTGCCCTGGCGCCGCCCGTGCCCCCACTCGGCGGCCAGGACGACGAGGTCGAGCGTGTGCCGCGGCTTCACCTTCACCCACCCCGCGCCCCGGCGGCCCGCGGCGTACGGGGAGGTCAGCGACTTGACGACCAGGCCCTCGTGCCCGGCCCTGACCACGTCGGCGAAGAACCGCTCCGCCTCGGCCACGTCGCTCGTGACCAGGCGGGGCGTGAGCAGCGCCGGCGGGACCGTGCCGCTCAGCGCCTCCTGCCTGCGCTCGTACGGCAGGTCGAGCAGGTCCTCGCCGCCCACCCGCAGCGCGTCGAAGAAGAACACGCTCAGCGGCGTCCGCTCGGCCAGCCGCGCCACGTCGAGCTTGCTGGTGGCCCGGCTCGCGGTCACCTGGAACGGGTGCGGCCGCCCGTCGGGGCGCAGCGCGATCACCTCGCCGTCGAGCACCACGTCGTCCACCGGGAGGCCCAGCACGGCCTCGACCAGCTCCGGAACCTGCGGGGTGATGTCGTCGAGCGTGCGGGTGAACACCTTGACGTCCGGGCCCGACCGGTGCGCCTGCACGCGTATGCCGTCGAGCTTCCACTCCAGCGCGGCGGGCGCGCCCGCCTTGGCCAGGGCGGCGGCGACGTTGGGCGCGCTGCCGGCCAGCATGGGCGACACCGCGCGCCCCACCTCCAGCCGGAACTCCCGCAGCGTCTCGGTCCCGCCCGCCAGCGCGGCCGCCCCCACGGCGGGCAGCGAGCCGCGCAGCGTCAGCGCCCGCCGCACGTCGGCCGAGGGCGCGCCGGACGCCTTGGCGACCGCCTCGATCATCACGCCGTCGAGGGCGCCCTGCCGCAGCTCACCGCTGAGCAGCCGCAGCATGAACGCCTGCTCCTGGCTCGTCAGCCCCGCGAACAGCTCGTCGACCAGCGCCTTGCGGGCGGACTGCGAGCCCTGCCCGGACACGCCCTTGATCGCGCTCAGCCGCGTGTCGACGCCGGCCAGTGTGGCCGTGGCGGCGAGCTTGGGCTGCGGCAGGTCCTGGAGGGTGCGCCAGCCGACACCGATCTGGCGTTGGGGCAGCTCGCCGGACAGGTAGGAGATCGCGATCTCCGCCTCGCCGGGGCCCACCCTGCCGAGCAGCTCGGCCAGGTGGCCGATCTTGCCCAGGCGCGCCGATGTCCGCGTCACCGCCTCCGAGACCCGCACCACGTCGATCAGTAGCACATCGCCTATGGTGCCCCACGACACCGACATTTCCCCACCTCGGGGTGCATCGATTCAGTCGCGAAGCGGGGCGGCCGGGCCTGGGAGACCCGGCCGGCCCGCCTGTCCGCGACGGCTAGCGCACGCCCAGGAGATCCACCACGAAGATGAGCGTCTCTCCCGGCTTGATACGGCTGCCGGCGCCGCTGTTCCCGTAACCGAGGTGCGGCGGGATGACGAGCTTGCGCCGTCCGCCCACCTTCATGCCCGCGACCCCGCGGTCCCAGCCGGCGATGACCCGGCCGCCGCCCAGCGGGAACTCGAACGCCTGGCCGCGGTTCCACGACGCGTCGAACTCCTCACCGGTCGAGAAGGCGACGCCCACGTAGTGGACGCTGACGTTCTGGCCGGGCTTGGCCTCGGGGCCGTCCCCCTCGACGATGTCGACGATCTCCAGGTCGGCGGGCGGCTCGCCCTCCGGGAAGTCGATTTCCGGCTTCTCGAGTGCCACGAAGTGCTCCTGTTGACGATGGCTGATGCTGGTGTTGACCTTGTGAACGGACAACCCGACGACTCTATGTGCTCGGGATATCGTCGACGTCCATGGCCGCCCTTTCACCCGACGGGATCCTGCTCACCGGGCGCGTCGCCGTGGTGACCGGCGCGGCGCGCGGGCTGGGCCGCGCGATCGCCGAGGCGTTCGCGGCGTTCGGCGCGGAGGTGGCGGTGTGCGACCGCGTCACGCCGCCCGGCGGCGACCTGGCGATGACGCTGGACGTGCGCGACCCGGTGTCCGCCGAGGTGTTCGCCGGCGCCGTACGTGAGCGGTGGGGGAGGGTGGACATCCTCGTCAACAACGCGGGCGGCACGTTCCACGCCCCGTTCGCCGGCACGTCCGAGCGCGGCGAGCGCACCCTCATCGAGGAGAACTTCACCCAGGTCACCGCTATGATCCGGCGGTTGCTGCCGATGATGGGCGAGGGGGCGTCGATCATCAACGTGACGTCCAGCGAGGCGCACCAGGCGGCGCCGGGATTCGCGATCTACGCGGCGATGAAGGCGGCGGTGGAGAGCCTGACCAGGTCGCTCGCCCTGGAGCTGGCGCCCCGGGGCGTCCGCGTCAACGCCATCGCCCCCGACGCCCTGCCCACGGAGGGCGAGCTGGCCATGCGCGAGACCGTCCGCACCGGCCGGCCCGGCGAGCCGGCCGGCCCCGGCACGCCGCCGTTCGAGCCCGTACGGCTGCCGCCCCTCGGCCGCCTGGGCGAGCCCGCCGACGCGGCGGCGGCCGCGGTGTTCCTGGCCGGCGACCTGTCCCGCTTCGTCACCGGCACGACGCTCCACGTGGACGGCGGCATCCACGCCGCCGGCGGCTGGCGCCGCATCGGCTGAGCCGTGGCCTGATGTCCGGTCCGCGACCTCCGCCCGGCTGTCTCCGCCCGGCTGTGGGCCGCTCGCTGCCCGCTTACGTCCTGATGCCTGTGGGCCTGGGACGGCCGAGCGCCTACCGGCTCTCGTAGAGGCGGTAGGTGGCCAGGATGTTGAGGCGGTGCAGGTCGCGGCAGAGGGCGAGCATGCCCTGCTGTGCGGCCTCCCGCGGCAACGGGTAGCGGGCGAGGGCGGCTGACAGCCCGGGGTCGAGGGCTTCGGCCCAGGGGTCGGTGCAGGCCGCGAGGGTCTCCTCCAGGCTGTGACCCGCCTCCACATTCGCCTGGACCTCGTCGTGCAGCCGCTCCAGGTAGCCGATGAGGGCGTCCACCGCCGCCGGCCCGTCGCCCATCGGGCCGTGGCCGGGGACGATGGTCTCCAGCTCGGGCAGAGCCTCGCGCATCCTGCGCAGCGAGCCCAGGTACGGCTCGGGGCCTCCCTGGAGCAGCATGTGCGCCGTGCCGGCATGGCAGAGGAAGTTGCCGGTCCAGGCGGTGCGGGCGTCGGGCACATACACGATGGTGTCGCCCGGGCCGTTGCCCGGTCCGAAGTGATGGAGCTGGACGACGCGTCCGCCCAGGTCGATCTCGGCGTAGGAGTCGAAGGTCAGATCCGGCCTGCGCCAGAAGGTGATCTCGTCAAGCAGAGCGGCGTCGCCGTACATGTTGGCCGACCGGGTCCGCTTCTCGTAGGCCAGGTCAGTCATGTTCGCCCGGTTGGCCCTGGACGAGACGATCACGACCTCGTCGGGGAACGCGGCGTTGCCGAAGGTGTGGTCGCCGTGATAAGTCGTGTTGACCAGGTAGCGTAGCGGCCGGTTGCTGAGGCCGCCGACGGCGGTCTGGATCCTGGCCGACACGTCGGCGGTGATCCCGGCGTCGATCACCAGTGCGCTGTCCCGCCCCGCGACCACCCCGTTGTTGTCCTTCGGGGGCACGTTGGCCATGAGCGCCCATACCCCCTGCGTGAGCTCGTACGGCTCCAGCTCCAGACCCACCGGTGACAGGTTCGGGCCGCCGTAGCCCTGGGGCCGCTCGGCGATCTCGCGCTCAGGAATGTGTGAGATGGACATCGTGGTTACCTTTCATCGACTGAACTGTCTCTTGAGTGAACGATCGACTGGCTGTGCGGCGGCTGATCACATGGAGGCGGCTACCGGCCGGGCGTCAGGAGCGGAGACCGCCTGCGGACGCGAGGCCGTCCAGAGCCGGTACACCAGGATCGGGCCGATGATCCAGTAGCCGAGCGAGGTGACGATGCCGGGAAAGGCGAGATCACCCGAGACCAGGTCGTAGATCGGGTGACCGATCGCATTGCCCATCGCCCCCATGATCGCGAAGAACCAGGCGATGAGCAGCGGCACCCGCCAGCCGCGGTAGATCGCGAGCGCACCCATGGCGAAGGCCGCGTACGAGATCATGTTGATCCAGACGAACAGGGGGAGTGACATGGCCTGCGCGCCGAAGACCTCGGTCGGCCAGCGCTCGTTGAACCCGTTCATGAACTCCTCTCCGAAGTGCAGGAACTGCCAGGCGAGCCCGATGAGGTAGATCGGCAGCACCCGGGAGGCGTCGGGCAGCCGGCGATTGGTGGTGGCGAGGTGGCAGCCGTAGGCGATCACCATGGCCGGGATGAAGGTCAGCCACAGGGCCGCCCCGGGCGACAGGTAGGCGAACAACGCGATCAGGGTGACGGCCATGACACCGGCGGCGGCAGTGGATCGGTGGCGTGTCATCAGTTGCTCCTCATGAGGTGAGTGGTGATGGTGTTGAGCTCGATCGGTGCGTCCTCGCCGACCACGACGGTGCCGCCGAGGCCGGCCAGGCGACGGCCGTAGGCGCAGGTGGGCGCCAGGACGAAGGTCATCCCGCGGCTGAGGGGCAGGTCGGAGCCGATGGTGGGCTGCTCGGCGAGCAGCCCGTAGCGCGCGGTCTCCGGCAGCAGGCCGAGCCTGGCGCCGGATCCGCATACCGGCCCGCACGGATTGACGGCGTGGACGAGCGGGTGCGCGTACCAGCCGCCCGTTTCCTGGAGCGGCTGCTTCATCGCGGCCACGACCTGGCCGAACGTGTGCCCCGCACGCAGGACCGCCAGCCCCGCCTCATAGGAGGCGCGGGCCGTCTTCGCCGCCGACTCCAGCTCGGGATGGATGTCTCCGACGGCGATGGCCACCCGTTGCCGGGTCTCGCGCATGCCGTATGAGCAGGAGATCTCGGCCAGGACCAGGTCGCCGTCCTCGATCACGCGCGGCGCCTGCGGCCGGTACGACCACGCGGGCGGGCCGCACGAGACGAGCTCCTTGCCCGATGCGATCGACATGCCCGGCGCCCCGGCGCCCCGGCGCATTGATTCAGCCATGCCCGCCGCGTACACCGACGCCTCGCTCACGCCAGGCCGTACCGCCCGCAGCATGGCCCCCGCCATCGCCTCGCCCATGGCGGCCGCGTGGCCGATCACCGCGAGCTCCTCGGCCGACTGGACCAGCGCGCGCGTCACGAATCCCGCGTCCAAGGACTTGAAGGTGAGCTGGGGGAGCTGCTGGAGCACCGACGCCCACAACGTGTACGGCATGAGCGGATCGGCGTGGAAGGGCGGCCAGGGCTCCAGACCGAGCACGCCGACCGCCGACCTGGTGAGCCCGTGCGCGTGCAGCACCTCGGCCACACCCTCAGCGTGCTTGGCGACGAGCACGTTCTCCGGCCTGATCCACACCGCGTCGCCGCACGCGCTCGCCTTGAGGTGGTCGCCGATGTGCGCAGGGGAGCGGACCAGCGCGAGGGGCTCGTCGGCGCGCGGAAAGACGACGATCGCGCCGGGACGGTCGTTGGTGAAGAACACATCGGGCGCCCACTCCCCCGGCCCGCTGTTGTCCCGCCCGCCGTAGACGACGAGCGCGTCGACGTTCTCGGCATCCATGAGCTCGCGGGCGAGGTCCCAGCGCCGGTCCCGTTCCGCCAGGGAATAGAGGGGAAGATCCATGCCGATGACGCTAGAGCTACGCCATCTGCCCGGAATCTGACACATGACCGGTCATCCCGACGGTGGGATACGTCACGGCATCAATAGGATCGTCCCGTGTTGTACGGGCGCGACGCCGAGATCGAACAGATAGACCGTTTGCTGGCAGAGGCCCGGGACGGCCGAAGCGGCGTCCTGGTGCTCCGTGGCGTGGCGGGAATCGGTAAGTCCGCGCTCCTCGATCACGCGGCGCGGGAGGCATCCGCCATGGGTATGCGGACGTTGCGCGGCGTGGGCATCGAGAGCGAGACCGAGCTGGTGTTCGCCGCGCTTCACCTGCTGCTGCGTTCCGGGCTCGACCGCCTCGACCGGCTCCCGGCTCCGCAGGCGGACGCGCTCAGGGGAGCCTTCGGGCTGGCCCCTTCCAGCTCGGCCGACCGCTTCCTCATCGGTCTCGGCGCTCTGACCCTGCTGTCCGAGCTCGCCGGCGACGGGCCTCTGCTGTGCCTGGTCGACGACGCCCAGTGGCTGGATCGGTCCTCGGCCGACGCGCTCGTCTTCGCCGCGAGGCGGCTGGAGGCGGAAGGGGTGGCGCTGATCCTGGCGGTGCGGGACGGCAGCCACGGATTCCGGCCGTCCGGGCTGCCCGAGACCCGGCTCGGCGGCCTCGGCCCGGAGGCTGCGGCCGCCCTGCTGGGCGAGGCCGCCGGTACGCTGGCGCCGCACGTCAGAGACCGCATCCTCGCCGAGAGCGAGGGAAACCCGCTCGCGCTCATCGAGTTGCCCGCGGCGCTCACGCTCGACCAGCGGGCCGGACACGTCGCCCCGCTGGCCTACCATCTGGGCCCGCTACCGCTCACCGGCCGGATGCAGGAGGCATTCCAGACGCAGATCCACGCCCTGCCGGAGCCTGCCCAGACCCTGCTGCTCGTGGCCGCCGCGGAGAGCACCGGCGACCTCGCCGTCATCCTCGGGGCCGCGCAGCGGATGGGTGTCGCCCCCGACGCCGTCGAGCCGGGGGAGCGGGCCGGGCTCATCCGTGTCGACGAGGGTCTCGCCTTCCGGCACCCGTTGATCAGGGCGGCCGCCTACCAGGGAGCGCCCTTCACCAGACGCCTGGCCGCGCATCGGGCCCTGGCCGCCGCCATCGGCGAGGCCGGCGACGCGCGAGCCTGGCACCTCGCCGCCGCCTGCACCGAACCCGACGAAGGTGTCGCCGTCGAGCTGGAGCACGCGGCAGAACAGGCCAGGCGCAGAAGCGGCCACGCCGCCACGGCCGCCGCCTACCGGCGCGCGGCGCAGCTCACACCCGACCCGCGGCACCGGGTACGCCGGCTGATCAGCGCCGCCGAGGCGGCGATGGACGCCGGTCAGCTTCTTCAGTCCCGCGCGCTGGCCGACCGCGCCGCCAGGCTCACCGATGATCCGCGCGAGCGCGCCAGGCTCGCAGGGGTACGCGCGGCCGTCGAATTCGAGCAGGGCTCACCGCGCGTCGCGCACGGCATCCTCACGGCCGCCGCCGCGCCCATCGCGGACGCGGACCCGACCATGGCCGCGTCCATGCTGCTCGAAGCCGTACGCGATGCCTGGTTCGCCGGCGCGCCCGAACTGGCGCGGCAGGCCGTCGATCGCGTCAACGGCCTGGCCCTGCCATCGGGGCACCCCCTCCATCCGGTCATCTCCGGGATGACCGGGCTGGCTGCCCTGCTGGCGGGCGACGCCGCCCGCGGGCTGGTCCGCATCCACGCGGCACTCGCCGACGCCAGGCGGTTCCCGCCTGCGGGACCCGGGGAGCGGCTCATCATCGCGTCGATGGCCTTCATGGTGGGCGACGACGAGACGTCCATGGATCTGGCCGCCCGCCTGGTCGACGACTGCCGGGCGCAGGCGATGATCGGCCGGCTTCCGCACGCGCTGCAGAATCTGGCCAGCAGCCAGCTGTATCTCGGCCGGTTCCGGGACGCGCAGGCGTCGGCCGCCGAAGCCGTGCGCATCGCCGAAGACACAGGGCAGCATCATCGGGTCGATCACCTCCAGGGCGTACTCGCCTGGCTCGCCGCCGTCTCCGGCGACGATCTGACCTGCGAGCAACTCACGCGCCGCGTCCGTGCTCACGCCACCGACCACGGCAACGTGTCGAGCCTCGCCTGGGCGGTCTGGGCGGAGGGCCTGCTCGCCCTCGGGCAGGGCAGGACTCAGGCAGCATGGGACCTGTTGGAGGCGGGCATCACCGGCACGGTCCGCCACCAGCTCACGCCCACCCTCTTCGTGCCGGACCTGGTGGAAGCGGCGGTCCGGTGCGAGCAGGCCGAACGGGCTCGGGCGCCGCTCGCCAGGTTCGAGGAATGGGCCACCGCCACCAGGCAGCCCTGGGCACGCGCGGTCGCTCTGCGCTGCAGGGCGCTGACCGCCGTGGGGGAAGAGGAGACGGAAAGCCGCTACGCGGAGGCCATCAGCCTGCACCTGAACGGAGGACGGCCGTTCGAGGAAGCTCGCACCAGACTCCTGTTCGGCGAATGGCTGCGCAGAGGCCGGCGCAAGGCCGACGCCAGGATCCATCTCAGGCAGGCGCTGGAAACATTCGAACGCGCCGGCGCCGGCCCCTGGGCGACCCGTGCCCGCGCCGAGCTGCGTGCCACGGGAGAGGCGGTCAGCGACGTGCGGGCGACGGGCCCGGCCGGCCTGCTGACTCCGCAGGAGCTGCAGATCGTACGGCTGGCCGCGCGGGGCGCCACGAATCGCGACATCGGCGCGCAGCTCTTCCTGAGCCCGCGCACTGTGGGCTACCACCTGCACAAGGCATTTCCCAAGCTCGGCGTCGCCTCCAGAACCCAGCTCGGTCAGTTCGACCTCGGCGACCAAGACTGCTGATCGCTCGACGGATCTCTCCGGCCCCGCGGTGGCGGGATCAGGTCCGTGACCACGACACCGGTCGCGGGCCTCGGCGCGGAGCCGAGGCCCGCGAAGATCACCAGCTCTGGTGCAGCGGCATGCCCTCCGCGTAGCCGGACGAGCCCTGGATGCCCACCACGGCCCGTTCGTGGAACTCCTCCAGCGTCGTGGCCCCCGCGTACGTGCACGCGGACCGCAGCCCCGCCACGATCGCGTCCACCTGGTCCTCCACGCTCGGCCGGCGCGGGTCCAGGTACATGCGCGAGGTGGAGATGCCCTCCTCGAACAGCGCCTTCCTGGCCCGGTCGAACGGGCTGTCCTCGGCCGTGCGCAGCCGCACGGCGCGGGCGGAGGCCATGCCGAAGTTCTCCTTGTACTTGCGCCCGTCGGCGTCGGTGCGCGTGTCCCCGGGCGACTCGTACGTGCCGGCGAACCACGAGCCGATCATCACGTTGGCCGCGCCGGCGGCCAGGGCGAGGGCCACGTCGCGCGGGTGGCGCACGCCGCCGTCGGCCCACACGTGGCGGCCGAGCCGGCGCGCCTCGGTGGAGCATTCGAGCACCGCCGAGAACTGCGGCCGGCCGACGCCGGTCATCATCCGGGTCGTGCACATGGCGCCCGGCCCGACGCCCACCTTGAGGATGTCGGCCCCGGCCTCGACGAGGTCGCGCACGCCCTCGGCCGTCACGACGTTGCCGGCGGCCACGGGCACGCCCGGGTCGAGGGCCCGCACGGCCCGCAGCGCGGAGATCATCTTGTCCTGGTGGCCGTGGGCGGTGTCCACGACCAGGCAGTCGATCCCGGCCTCCATCAGCTCCTTGGCCCTGGCGGCGACGTCGCCGTTGACGCCCACGGCGGCGGCCACGCGCAGCCGGCCGGAGGCGTCCAGCGCGGGCTTGTAGAGCGTGGCGCGCAGGGCGCCCGTGCGGGTCAGGATGCCGAGGAGCCGGCCGTCGCCGTCCACGATGGGGGCCAGCCGGTGGCGGCCCTCGTGCAGCCGCTCGAACGCGGCGCGCGGCTCCAGCCCGGCGGGCAGCGTCAGCAGCTCGCTCGACATCACCTGCGCGAGCTGCGTGTACATGTCGACGCCCTGGCAGTCGGCGTCGGTGACCACGCCGACCGGGCGGTTGTCCCAGTCGACGACGATGACCGCGCCGTGCGCCCGCTTGGGCAGCAGTTGCAGCGCCTCCCCGACGGTGTCGTGCGGGGTGAGCGTGAGCGGCGTGTCGTGCACGAGGTCGCGCTTCTTCACCCAGTCGACGACGTCCGCGACGACGTCGATGGGGATGTCCTGCGGGATCACCGCGACGCCGCCGCGCCGCGCGATGGTCTCGGCCATCCGGCGGCCCGCGACGGCGGTCATGTTGGCGACGACGATCGGGATGGTCGTGCCCGTGCCGTCGGAGGTCGACAGGTCGACCCCGAGCCGGGATCCGACCGATGAGCGCGACGGAACCATGAACACGTCGCTGTAGGTGAGGTCGTGGTGCGGCTCGATGCCGTTGAGAAATCTCACGTTCGTCCATCTTATGCGGTGACAGGGCCTTCCAGGGGTTTTCCCCGTTCGCGGGGGGCTTATGATCGGCCCGGACACCCGAGGGGGAGGAGGGTCCCAGTGGAGATAACGGACCGCGACGAGCTGATCGTCGTCGGCTTCGCCATCCGCACCACGAACGCCGACGAGATGGACCCGGCGAGGGCGAGCCTGCCCGCGCTGTGGAGGCGGGCCGGCGCGCCGGGGGCGTTCGCGCACGTGCCCGGACGGATCGACGAGAACCTGTACGCCGTGCTCACCGACTACGAGAGCGATCACAACGGGGCCTACACGCAGATCGTGGGCACCGGCGTCCGCACGGTGGTGCGGCTGCCCGAGGGCATGGTCGCGGTGCGCGTGCCGGCGGCGAAGTCGCTGCGCTTCGAGGCGCGCGGGCCGATGCCGCAGGCGATCGTGGAGGCGTGGCAGCGGGTGTGGGCGCACACCGACTCGGGGGCGGCCCCGGCCCGGGCGTTCACGACGGACCTGGAGGTCCACCACCCGGAGGGGGCCGACCTCTACATCTCGATCTAGCCAAGGGCCGGGGGTCAGGCCAGGACGCCCTGGGCACGCAGCTTGGCGGCGGTCTCGGCCGGGATGCCCCACGACGACAGGTCTTCCAGCCGGGTCGCCGGCGACAGGTCCGGCTCCGGCGCGCCGAGCAGGCGGGGCGCGGGCACGGGCTGGACGACCCCGTTGGCCTCGGTGAACGTGCCGCGTGCCACGTTGTGCGGGTGCCCGGCCGCCTCCGCCATCGACAGCACCGGCGACACGCAGGCGTCCGACCCCGCGAAGACGGCCTCCCACTCCGCCCGCGTCCGCCTGCGGAACTCCGCGGCCAGCCGGGCCCTGAGCGCCGGCCACTGGGCCCGGTCGCCGCGGTCCGGCAGGTCCGGGGCACCGGCGAGGCCCATGCGGGTCAGCAGCTCCTCCCAGAACTTGGACTCCAGGGCCCCCACCGCGAGATGGCCTCCGTCGGCCGTCTCGTACGTGTCGTACATGGGGGCGCCGGTGTCGATCAGGTTGGTGCCGCGCGGCCCCCAGGAGCCGCTCTGCGCGGCGTTGTAGAACATCGCGAACAGCAGCGCGGCCCCGTCCACCATGGCGGCGTCGATCACCCGCCCCTTGCCGGTGCGCTGCCGCTCGACCAGGGCGAGCAGGATGCCGTAGGCGAGCATGAGGCCCCCGCCCGCGAAGTCCCCGAGGATGTTGACCGGCGGCGTCGGCGGCTGGTCCGCGCGGCCGAGCTGCGACAGCACGCCGGCGATGGCGATGTAGTCGATGTCGTGCCCGGCGGTCGCGGCCAGGGGGCCGTCCTGGCCCCAGCCGGTCATCCGGCCGTAGACGAGCCGCTCGTTGACGGCGTGCAGGTCGGCGGGGCCGATGCCGAGCCGCTCGGCGACGCCGGGCCGGAACACCTCGATGACGGCGTCCGCGCCCCGGGCCAGCTCCTTGAGCGCGGCCACGCCCTCGGGCGACTTGAGGTCCAGCCCGATCGTGCGCTTGCCGCGGTCCATGACGTCGGCGCGCGGGAGGTCCGAGACGGCGGCCACCCGGTCGATCCGCAGCACCTCGGCGCCGTGGTCGGCGAGCATCATGCCGGCGAACGGCCCGGGGGCGAGCCCGGCGAGCTCCAGCACGCGCACACCCGCGAGCGGTCCCTGACGGCCTTCGGACATGGGACTCTCCTCCATGGGCGCGGCCGCGCCCGACGTCTGCGGAACACCCCAGTAGAACAACATTCGGCGAGCTGTCGCAAGCCACCTTTCCGACCTTCCGACGAAGCAAGGTCAGGTATGGGAAACTTGCCCACTGATCGGGTGGTCTACAGGGGTAGGACATGGTTTCGGAAAGCACGCCGCTGATCGCCAGGCGTTACCAGTTACTCCGCGAGCTGGGCCGCGGCGGCATGGGAGTCGTCTGGGAGGGTCGCGACACGCTGCTCAACCGGCAGATCGCGATCAAGGAAGTGCTGCTGCCCGACGGGCTGTCGCGCGCCGACCAGGAGCGTCAGCTCCTCAGGACGGCCCGGGAGGCCCGGACCGCGGCGCGGCTCAACCACCCGTCGGTCGTCGCGGTCTACGACGTCGTCGAGGAGGACGGCCGCCCCTGGATCATCATGGAGCTGGTCCGCCATCCCTCGGTCGAGCAGGTCGTCGCCACCACGGGCGCGCTGCCCATCCGGCAGGCGGCCGACGTGGGCCGGCAGGTGCTGTCCGCCCTGCGCGCCGCGCACGAGGCCGGGATCCTGCACCGCGACGTCAAGCCGAGCAACATCCTGCTCGCCGACGACGGCCGCGCCGTGCTCACCGACTTCGGCATCGCCACGGCCGAGGGCGACTCCTCGTTGACCAGCACCGGCATGGTCACCGGGTCGCCGAGCTTCCTCGCGCCGGAGCGGGTGCGCGCCGCCGAGGCCGGGCCGCCCTCCGACCTGTGGTCGCTCGGCGCGACGCTGTACGCCACACTCGTGGGCCGCTCGCCGTTCGAGCGGGGCGAGCCGATGGCCACGCTCAACGCCCTGCTCAACGAGGAGCCCGACTACCGCCGCATCCCGCCGGCGATGCACCCGGTCCTCAAGGGCCTGCTGCGCAAGGAGCCGCACGAGCGGATGGGCGCCGAGGAGGCCGACCGGCTGCTCGCCGAGGTCGTCAACCTGCGTCCCGCCGGGGCGGACATGGACGTCCCGGACGAGGCCGTGCCCCGCCGCTCCAGCCGCACGCTGCTGGCCGCGGCCGCCGCCGCGGTGCTGGTCCTCGCGGGCGGCACGGTCGCCTACCTCAACCTCGTACCCCCCGCCGAGGGCACCTCCGACATCGCCCAGCGCGCCGCCACCAGCCCCCTGCCGAGCGCGACCGCCACCGCGACCGCGTCCACACCCACCCCGAGCGCCACCCCCAGCGCCACGCCCACGCCGTCCCCCACCCGCACCGCGCCCGTCACGCGGGCCTGGACCTCGCCCGAGGGCTGGTCGATCGCCCGCCCGGTCGGCTGGAGGGGCGCGCGCAAGGAGGCCCTCACCGAGTGGACCCGGCGCGACGGGGCCGCGCACCTCGCCGTCGAGACCGTCTACGTCCAGCGCGACGCCGGCCAGCTCATCCAGGACGCCGAGGAGATACTCCGGCAGAGCGCACCGGACGTGCGGGCCGCCGGCCGCCGGGCCGTCCTGCACCACGGCGTCAGGGCCGTCGAGTCGCAGTTCGTCTACACGGCGGGCCCCACATCCGACATGCCGTGGGCCCGGGAGGGCGTGCGGTACCGGGAGCTGCGGCGGGCGGTCACCGCCGGCGACACCACCTACATCCTGTCGTGGACGACCGCCGAGGCCCAGTGGGCCCGCAACGCCGGGCTGATGCGGCAGGTGATCGGCAGCTTTACCGTGGGGGCATGACGCCCTGGAACCTCCTCGCCCTGCCCCCGCTCCCCGAGGACGCGCTGCGCGGCCTGATGGCCCCGCTGGGCGGGCGGGTGGAGCTGCGGGTGCCCGCCTCCCGTGACCGCGCGGCGCTGCTGGCCGCCCTGCCGGAGGCCGAGATCGTCGTCGGCGACTGGACGGCGGAGCTGGCGCTCGACGCGGAGGCGGTCGCGGCGGCGCCCCGGCTGGCGTTCGTGCAGCAGCCGTCCGTCGGGGTCGACGGCCACGACGCGGCCGCGCTGGCCGCCGCGGGCGTCCCCCTGGCCAACACCGCGGGCGTCAGCGCCGTGGCCGTCGCCGAATGGTGCGTCGCCGCCGCGCTCGCCCTGGTGCGGCGGCTGGCCGAGGCCGACGCCGCCGTCCGTGCGGGCGGCTGGCCCCAGCAGTCGCTCCAGCCGGGCGAGCTGTGCGGCAGGCGGGTCGGCATCGTGGGGTTCGGCCCGATCGGGGCGGCCTGCGCCCGGCTGTTCCGGGCCTTCGGCTGCGAGGTGTCGTACTGGACGCGCACGCCCCGCGACGAGCCCGGCCACGTGGACCTGCGGACGCTGGTGGCCGGCTCCGACGTGCTCGTCGTGGTCATCGCGCTCGCCGAGGAGACGCGCGGCCTCGTCGACGCCCGGCGCATGAAGCCCGGCGCCCTGCTGGTCAACGCGGCCCGCGGCGGCGTCGTCGACCAGGACGCGCTGGCCGGGGCGCTGCGCGACGGGCACCTCGGCGGTGCGGCCCTCGACGTGTTCGAGACCGAGCCGCTGCCCGCCGGCGACCCGCTGCGCGAGCTGCCCCGGGTCCTGCTGTCGCCGCACGTCGCCGGCGTCACCCCCGGGTCCACCGGCCGCCTGCTGGAGGCCGTCCTCGCCAACCTCACGGCCGCCCTCGACGGCCATCCGGTGACGAACGTGCTGAACGGTGTTTCCCCGACGATCAGCAGGAAGCTCGGTCATTAGCCCCGAATATCGGCGATTCACCTGGTGCGATGAACAGTTTTCGAGTCTTTAACGACCCCGGTCTGTTCGAGATCCAAGGCGAGAGATACTTTCTTACGGACGATCTCTACCAGCTCAAAGGGGGTGCTTGAGGTGACGACGACGATGTCGACACACCGACGGGCAGTAGAGCAGATCCAGCGGTCCTACGCGGAGATCCCCGGCGGTGCGGCGCCCCGGCTGGCCAAGGCCACCTCCAACCTCTTCAGGTTCCGCGACTCGGAGAAGACGGCCAAGCTGTCCGCGCGCGACCTGGACGAGGTCATCAGCGTCGACCCGGAGACGATGACGGCCGAGGTCCAGGGCATGACCACGTACGAGCACCTGGTCGACGCCACGCTCCCGCACGGCCTCATGCCGTACGTCGTGCCGCAGCTCAAGACCATCACGCTCGGCGGCGCGGTCACCGGCCTCGGCATCGAGTCCACCAGCTTCCGCGACGGGCTGCCGCACGAGTCGGTCGAGGAGCTGGAGATCCTCACCGGCGACGGGCGCGTCGTCGTGGCCCGCGACGACAACGAGCACCGCGACCTGTTCCGCTCCTTCCCGAACTCCTACGGCACGCTCGGCTACGCGCTGCGCATCAAGATCAGGCTCAAGCCGGTCCAGCCGTACGTCCGCCTCACGCACGTGCCGTTCACCGACGCGGACAAGTGCATGCTCGCCATGCAGGAGATCTGCGAGAGCATGGAGCACGAGGGGGAGCCGGTCGACTTCGTCGACGGCGTGTTCTTCACCCCGCAGGAGATGTACATCACGCTCGGCCGCTTCGCCGAGCGCGCCCCGTACGTCTCCGACTACACCGGGATGCGCATCTACTATCAGTCGATCCGCAACCGCCAGCGTGACTGGCTGACGATCCGCGACTACTTGTGGCGCTGGGACACCGACTGGTTCTGGTGCTCGCGCGCCTTCGGCGTGCAGCAGCCCGTCGTGCGCTCGCTCATGCCGCGCCGCTGGATGCGCTCCGACGTCTACCGCAGGCTCGTCGCGCTCGACCGCCGGTACGGCGTGACCGCGCGGATCGACCGCTGGGCCGGCCGGCCCGTGCAGGAGTCGGTCATCCAGGACGTCGAGGTGCCGGCCGAGCGGGGCGCCGAGTTCCTCGACTTCTTCTACGACCAGGTCGGCATGACGCCGGTCTGGATGTGCCCCTTGCGGGCCTCGTCCCGCTGGCCCCTCTACCCCCTGGAGCCGGGCCGGCTGTACGTGAACTTCGGGTTCTGGGGGATGGTTCCGCTGCCGCGGGGACGGTTCGACGGCTACTACAACCGGCTCATCGAGAGCTCCGTGCACGAACTCGACGGGCACAAGTCGCTCTATTCGACGTCCTTCTACGCCCGCGAGCAGTTCTGGGAGTTGTACAACGGCAGCGCGTACTGGCCGGTCAAACGGGAATACGACCGGGACGGGCGCCTGCTGGACCTGTACGACAAGTGTGTGCGGGGAAGGTGAGAGATGGCTCTTGCAAGCATCTTCGAGAAGATCGTCGGCTCCGAGGCGAAGATCGCCTTCCGGGCGTACGACGGGAGCAAGGCGGGGCCGGACGGGGCCGACCTCTGCCTGGAGGTCAAGTCCCCGATCGCGGTGGCCTACCTCGCGCAGGCGCCGGGCGAGCTGGGCCTGGCCAGGGCCTACGTGTCGGGGCACCTGGACCTCCACGGCGACATGTACACCCTGCTCGATCGCATGTGGAACATCACGACCAACGACCTGACCACGCCCGAGAAGATCGCCGCGGTCCGGGCGCTGGGCGTCAAGCCGTTGCTCATGCGGGTGCCGCCGCCCCCGCAGGAGATGCGGCAGAGCAGGCTGGCCCGGCTGGGCTCGCGTCACGCCAAGCAGCGCGACGCCGAGGCCATCCACCACCACTACGACGTCTCCAACCGCTTCTACGAGTGGGTGCTCGGCCCGTCCATGGCCTACACCTGCGCCGTGTTCCCCGGCGACTCCTCCTCCCTTGAGGAGGCGCAGTACGCCAAGTTCGACCTGGTGGCTCGCAAGCTCGGCCTCCAGCCGGGCATGCGGCTGCTCGACGTCGGCTGCGGCTGGGGCGGCATGGTCATGCACGCCGCCAAGCACTACGGGGTCAAGGCCCTCGGCGTGACGCTCAGCAAGCAGCAGGCCGAGTGGGCGCAGCGGGCCATCGCCGAGGCGGGGCTGCAGGACCTGTGCGAGGTCCGTCACATGGACTACCGCGACGTCAGCGAGAGCGGCTTCGACGCGGTCAGCTCCATCGGCCTGACCGAGCACATCGGCAAGGACAACGTCCCGGCCTACTTCGAGTTCCTGTACAGCAAGCTCAAGCCGGGCGGCCGGCTGCTCAACCACTGCATCACCCGGCCGACGGGCGCGGAGAAGACCTTCAACAAGGGCGGCTTCATCAACCGCTACGTCTTCCCTGACGGCGAGCTGGAGTCGGTCGGCTGGCTGATCCGGCAGATGGAGGACCTCGGCTTCGAGATCCGCCACGAGGAGAACCTGCGCGAGCACTACGCCAAGACGCTGCGCCACTGGTGCGACAACCTCGACGCCAACTGGGCCGACGCGGTCGAGGAGGTCGGCATGGGCACCGCCCGGGTGTGGGCGCTGTACATGGCGGGCTGCATCGTCGGCTTCGAGCGCAACAAGGTCCAGCTCCACCAGGTGCTGGGGGTCAAGCTGGACAAGGACGGCCGCTCCGGCGTGCCGCTGCGCCCGGCCCGCGACTGGCCCTGATCCGGCGCGGTGCATCAGGGGCGCGGAGCCGCACGGCTCCGCGCCCCCGCGCGTCTCAGAGGCGCAGGTGCCGGGTGTCCACCCGATGTCCCGCGCCTTCGAGGACGGCCACGGCCTCCCCGGCCCTCGGCTCGGGAACGAGCACGAGGTCGGCGTGGAAGGTGGAGGCGACGAAGACCGGGATCTCCGCGCCGGCCAAGGGCCCCACGACCGCCGCCAGCATGCCGGGGACGTCGAGGTCGTGGGCGCTCGCGGCGCCGTACAGGCCGATCCAGCGCTCACCCGAGCCCGACGGCCAGGCCTCGCGGACGACGGTCAGCCCCTCGGGGGCGCGGACCAGCGCGATCCACTCGTCGTCCTCGGGGAAGGTCGCGTGCGGCAGGTGCTCCACGGCGAACGCGGACGGGACGACGCTGAGGCGCTGGGCGGTGGGTGACGACATGGCACGTGTCTACCACGGCGAGATCACCCGCTAGGGTGTTGGACTCCTGTCGACCGTTGTGGAGGACCTTTGTCCGAGATGTCGTCATTCATGACCAGGAGAGGGCTGCTGGTGGGCGGCGCCGGGGCCGCCGTCACCGCGCTGCTGAGCGGCAGGGCCGCCGAGGCCACCGCGGGGGCCGCGGGCCGGTTCGACCTGGCGGCGCCCGCCACGAGCCTGATCTGGAAGAAGGCGCTGTACGACGAGACGGTCCTGCAGTCGTTCGCCTTCGACAACGCCCACGGCCACATCTACGCGGTGCAGGTCAAGAACGGGGGCGGCAGTTCGGCGGCCGGACACCTCTGCCTGACCAGGCTCAGCCTCGGCGGCGCGGTGCTCGGGCACATGTACCTCATGGGTTTCGGCCACGGCGTGCAGATCGGCGTGGAGCCATCGGGCGGATCGGCCTACCTGTGGACCGAGACCGGCGCGGTCGCCGACGGGGCCAACGCCTGGGGCAACCGGCTCGCCAGATTCGCCTTCGCCTCCGGCCGGACGATCACCCCGACGTCCGCCGGCGTGACGCGGTACGCGCCCGTCACCGGCGCGACCAACACCACCTGCGCCATCGACCCCTCCACCGGCCGGCTCGTCATGCGTTACCGGAAGAACGGCGGCTTCCGCTACGCCGTCTTCCCGCTCCAGGCGGTCAAGTCCGGCTCGCGGACCCCCGTGCACGACATCGCCCAGCCGGCCGGCCTCGGCACCTTCCAGGGGTACGCGGCCCACGGCGACTACCTCTACCTGCTGGACGGCGACGCCTACGGCCCGGCCAACCCGGCTCCGGGCAACACCTACGCCACCTGCGTCGACCTGCGTACCGGCCGCACGGTGCAGCGGGCGCTGACCCAGGCCGGCAAGTCGCTGGACTACCGTGAGCCGGAGGGCATGGCGATCCAGATCGCCTCGGGCCGGCCCCGGCTCTGTCTCGGCCTGGCCTCGGGCGCCGCCGGGGCCAGGAAGGCGAGCATCTTCTACAAGACCGCCCTGGTGTGAGGAGCGGCTGGTGTGAGGAGCGGCTGGTGTGAGGGGCGGCTGGGTGAGGGGCGGCGTCAGCGCAGCTCGCGCTTGAGGATCTTCCCGGTGGCCGTCATGGGCAGCGTGTCCCTGAACTCCACGATGCGCGGGTACTTGTAGCCGGCCATGTTCGCCCGGCACCAGGCGATCAGCTCGTCCTCGGTGACCGTCGCGTCCGGGGTGCGGATGACGTACGCCTTGACCTCCTCGCCGTGCGACTCGTGGGGCACGCCCACGACCGCCGCCAGCGAGACCGCCTCGTGCGTCAGCAGCACCTCCTCCAGCTCCCTCGGGTAGACGTTGAAGCCGCCTCGGATGATCATGTCCTTGGCCCGGTCGATGATCGCGTAGTAGCCGTCGGCGTCGCGGGTGGCGATGTCGCCGGTTCGGAACCAGCCGTCGCGCAGCACCTCGGCCGTCGCCTCCGGCCGGCCGTGGTAGCCCTTCATGACGTTGTGACCGCGGATCGCGATCTCGCCGGGACCCTCGTCCTCGACCGTCTTCCACTCACTGTCGACGAGCCGCATCTCCACCCCCCAGATCGGGGTGCCGACCGTCCCGACCTTGGCCGGGCGGCCCGGCTGGTTGAAGCTGGCCACGGGCGAGGTCTCCGACAGGCCGTACCCCTCCAGGATGCCGACGCCGAAGGTGCGCTCGAAGTCCCTCAGCACCTCCACCGGCGAGGAGGAGCCGCCCGCCACCGCCGTCCGCAGCCGGCCCGGCACCTCGCCGCCGTTGGCGTGGAAGGTGGTGAGCAGCGCCCAGTACATCGTCGGCACGCCCGCGAAGAAGGTGACGCCCTCCCGGCGCATGAGCTCCAGCGCCTCGCCCGGCTCGAAGCGCGGCATGAGCACCACCGCCGCGCGCCGCCGGAAGCCGACGTTCATGACCACCGTCTGGCCGAAGGAGTGGAACAGCGGCAGCACCGCGAGGTACACGTCGCCCTCGGCCTCGCGCTCGAACATCTGGTCGCACACCATGGCGTTCATCAGCATGTTCTGGTGGCTGAGCTCGGCGCCCTTGGGCTGCCCGGTGGTGCCCGAGGTGTAGAGGATCACCGCGGTGTCGTCGGGGGAGGTCGCCGCGGTCTCGAACGTGCCGGCCATCCCGTCGAGGGCCGCCCAGATCGACTCGCCGTACGGCGACTCGGTGGCGAGCGGGGTGGCGGGCAGCGCGAAGAAGTGCTCGCAGCCCTCGGCGGCCTCGAACCCGGCCCGGCCCCGCTCGCCGAGCGGCAGCTCGGGCGTGCCCTCGAAGCAGAACAGCGCCCTGGCGTCGCTGTCGTCGAGGTGGTAGGCGATCTCCCGGTCCTGGAGCAGCACGTTCAGCGGCACGACGGCGGCCCCGGCCTTGAGGATGCCGAAGTAGACGAACGGGAAGTACGGCAGGTTGGGGCAGGCCAGCGCGACCTTGTCCCCGCGGCCGATGCCGCGTGACACCAGCAGGTTGGCGACCTGGTTGGCGATCGTCTCGACCATCGAGTAGGGCAGGCGCATGTCGCCGAAGACCAGGGCGGTGCCGTCCGGGTTGTTCCTGGCGCTGTCCTCGAGCACGACCGACAGGTTGAGCATGTCGCCTTCCTCCCTCTACGCGGCCTACGCGACGTCGCGGCCATCTTCGCAGGGCGGCATACCGACCGGTAGGTAACGCGGGTCACAAGTGGATATGGACGCCCCCGGTCGCCTGGAGTAAGCAGGTACCACGTCATTCACCCCTGCGGAGGAACCATGGAGTACGACTACGTCATCGTCGGTGCGGGGTCGGCGGGATGCGTGCTGGCCGGCCGGTTGACGGCCGATCCGGGGGTGAGCGTGGCGCTGGTCGAGGCGGGCGGCCCGGACGACAAGCTGGAGATTCGCATGCCGGCGGCCTTCGCGAAGCTGTTCAAGACCGCCTACGACTGGAACTACTCCACCGCCAAGCAGCCCGAGATGTCCGGCCGCGAGCTGTACTGGCCGAGGGGCAGGGTGCTCGGCGGGTCGTCGTCGATCAACGCGCAGATGTGGGTGCGCGGCGGCCGGCTCGACTACGACCAGTGGGGGGTGCCCGGCTGGTCGTACGACGACGTCCTGCCGTACTTCCATCGGGCCGAGCACCGCGTCGGCGGCAACGAGGGCGGCGTGTACGGCACCGGCGGCCCCCTGTACGTCTCCGAGCTGCGCAGTCCCAACGTCACCACGGCCGCCTTCCTCGGGGCCTGCGAGGAGCTGGGCCTGACCAGGCTGCCCGAGGTGAACGGCCCCTCCAGCGAGGGCTACGGCCCCACCCCCGTCACCCAGCGCCGGGGCCGCCGGTGGAGCGCCGCCGACGCCTACCTGCGCCCCGCGCTCAAACGGCCCAACCTGATCGTCATCACGGGCGCGACCGTGGACCGGGTGGTGTTCGACGGCGTGCGCGCCATCGGGATCGAGCACGACGGCGGCGCGCAGGTCCGGGCCCGTCGCGAGGTCATCCTGGCCGCGGGCACGATCGGCTCGCCGTACCTGCTCATGCGCTCGGGGGTGGGCGCGGCCGGCGAGCTGCGCGAGGCCGGCGTGACCGTGGTGCGCGACCTGCCGGAGGTCGGCAAGAACCTCCAGGACCACCTGTCGTCCGGGGTGTTCGTCCGGTGCCGGCAGCCGGTGACGCTCACCAGGGCCGAGTCCGTCGGCAACCTGCTGCGCTACCTCGTGCTGCGCTCCGGCATGCTCACCACGAACGTGGGCGAGGCGGTGGCGTTCGTGCGGACCTCGCCGGAGGAGCCGGCGCCGGACATCGAGCTGATCTTCGCGCCGGGGCCGTTCGTCGACCACGGCCTCACCCCGCCGACCGGCCACGCCATGACCGTCGGCGTGGTGCTGCTCCAGCCCGAGAGCCGCGGCCGCGTCGGGCTCAACGGGCACGACGTGGTCATCGACCCCGGCTACCTGGCCAAGGAGGCCGACGTCAGGCGGCTCGTCGCCGGGTTGAGGACGGCCAAGCAGATCTTCGCCACCACCGCCATGCGCCCGTACGCCGACGGGCCGATGCCGCCCTACGACGGCCCGGAGAGCGACGAGGAGCTCGCCCAGTGGGTGCGCGAGCGCGGCGAGACGCTCTACCACCCGGTGGGCACCTGCCGGATGGGCGCGGACGAGACGTCGGTGGTGGACCCCGAGCTGAGGGTGCGCGGCGTCGAGGGGCTCCGCGTGGCCGACGCCTCGATCATGCCGTCGCTCAATCGCGGCCACACCCACGCTCCCGCCATAATGATCGGGGAGAAGGCCGCGGATCTGATCCTGGCGGGTCCGGCCTGACCGAACGCCTTGACGTAAGTGACCACTTGCACAAGGCTTTGCGGTTATGACGATCTCCGCCGACATGGACCTGTCGCAGATGCCGTTCTGGGCACTGCCCCAGGCCCACCGCCAGGAGACCTTCCGGCGGATGCGCGCGCTCGACCGGCCCGTGTTCGTGCCGGAGCAGCCGCTGCCGTTCATCAAGAGCGGCGCCGGATACTACGCGCTCGTCCGGCACGCCGACGTGGTGGAGGCCAGCCGCACCCCCGAGGTGTTCAGCAGCGAGCCCTGCTCCAACAGCATTCCGGACATGCCCCGCTGGCTGGCCGTCTACTTCGGCTCGATGATCAACATGGACGACCCGAAGCACGCCCGGCTGCGCCGCATCGTCTCCCGCGCCTTCACCCCCCGCGTCCTGGCCAAGATGGAGGAGGACCTGGAGCGGGCCGCCGCCGAGATCGTCGACCAGGCGGTCAAGGAGGGGCCGAGCGACTTCGTCACCCAGGTCGCCGCCAGGCTCCCGGTCCGCGTCATCTGCGACATGATGGGCGTCCCGCCGCAGCTGCACGACCTGGTCCTGCGCCGCACCAACGTCATCCTGGGCAACGCCGACCCCGAGTACAGCGGCGTCGGACCCCAGCTCAGCCGCGTCAACGTGGCGCGCGGGCTGGCCCGGCTCATCCACGCCGGCTACTCGCTGAACCGGCTGGCCGCCCGCCTCGGCGACGAGCGGCGCAAGCGGCCGACCGGCGACCTGGTCAGCCTGCTCGTCAACGGCGAGGAGCGGCTCAGCTCCCAGGAGCTGGGCTCGTTCTTCATCCTGCTCGTGGTGGCCGGCAGCGAGACCACCCGCAACGCCATCACGCACGGGCTCAAGCTCCTCACCGACCACCCCGACCAGCGGCGGCTGCTGACCGAGAACTTCGAGGGCCTCATCGGCAGGGCGTGTGACGAGATCATCCGCTACTCCACGCCGGTGATCCAGTTCCGCCGCACGGTCACGCGCGAGCACGTCATGAACGGCATGCGCTACCGCGAGGGCGACAAGGTGCTGCTGTTCTACAACTCCGCCAACCGCGACGAGGCCGTCTTCCGCGACCCCGACGCCTTCGACATCACCCGCGACCCCAACCCGCACGTCGGGTTCGGCGGGCCCGGCCCGCACCACTGCCTGGGCGCCCACCTCGCCCGCCGGGAGATGACCGTGATGTTCCGGGAGCTGTTCACCCGGCTGCCCGACCTCAGGGCCGTGGGCGAGCCCGACCATCTGCTGTCCAACTTCATCAACGGCATCAAGCACCTGCGGTACGCCTACTGAGCGCGCCCGCCCGGCATTCTCGGGTGGGCAAGCGGGTGCTAGGTTTCGCAGTCATGGAGATCAGGACAATCCACGCCAACGGGGTGGAGTTCGCGTATCTTGCCGTGGGGGAGGGGCCGCTGGCGCTGTGCCTGCACGGGTTCCCCGACACCGCGCACACCTGGCGGCACCTCATGCCGGCGCTGGCCGGCCGCGGCTACCGGGCGGTGGCGCCGTTCATGCGCGGCTACGCGCCGACCGAGATCCCGGCCGACGGGGCCTACGAGGGCGCGGCGCTGGCCGCCGACGTGGCCGCCCTGCACGAGGAGCTCGGCGGGGGCGACGACGCCGTGGTCGTCGGGCACGACTGGGGCGCCTTCCCCGTGTACGGGCTGGGCGGGCGCTTCCGCCGGTCCGTGACCCTGGCGGTCCCGCCGCCCGGCGCGATGCTCACCTCGTTCTTCTCGTACGAGCAGCTCAAGCGCTCCTTCTACGTCTTCCTCTTCCAGACGGGGCTGGCCGAGACCGCCGCCGCCGAGCCGGGCTTCCTGGAGGGGTTGTGGGCGGACTGGTCGCCCGGGTACGACGCGCGGCGCGACCTTGAGTTCGTCCACCGCAGCCTCGGCCGGCCGGGCAACCTGGCGGCGGCCATCGGGTACTACCGGGCCATGCTCGGCACCACTCCGCCCTCGGGCCGTCACCCGGACCCCGAGCCCACGACGGGGCCGATCCTCTACCTGCACGGGAGCGGGGACGGCTGCCTCGGGGCCGGTGTGGTCAAGGACGCGCCGGACCACCTGCCGGCGGGCTCCCGGGCCGAGGAGGTGGCCGGGGCCGGCCACTTCCTCCACCTGGAGCGCCCGGAGGAGGTCAACCGCCTCATCCTGGACTGGCTCGGCCCCGCCTCCTGACGAGGCTCGCCTCAGCGGCGCCGGTTCGCCACGCTGAGCACGGCGAGGGCCGGGGGCCTGCCGGACAGGGAGACCTCGATCACCCGCTCGACCCGGAAGCCCCCCGGCACCCCGTCCCCCAGCGCCCCCGCCAGCCCCCCGGGGGCCAGCACGCGGCGGCCCTCCCGCCACAGCAGCCCGCCATCACGCGCCAGCAGCCCGGCGGCGGCGACCTGGCGGCCCCACGGCGGGTTCACCAGCACACGATCCACGCTCCGAGAGGGCAGCGGCAGCCGTCCCGCGTCGGCGACGGCCAGCGCCGCCCGCACTCCGGCGCGCGCCGTGTTCGCGGCGGCGGCCCGCACGGACACGGGGGAGCGGTCGGCCCCGGCCAGGCGCGCGTGCGGCGCGAGCAGCCCGGCCTCGGTCAGCGTCGTGCCCGCCCCGCAGCACGGGTCCAGCACCACCGGCCCGCCCCCGCGCGCTGCTCCTCCGGCGGGTGGCCGGCCGAGGCCCGCGAGGACGGCCATGGCGGCGGCCAGCGGCGGGTGCAGGGTGCCGGGGATCGAGTCCACCTTGTACGGCCGGCGGTGCAGCGGCCGCTCGCCCAGCCGTACGGCGATGACCGCCTGGTCGCCCTCGATGGTCACCCGCCACGGCACCGCGCCCGGAGGCGGCGCCACGCCGCCCGCCCGCGAGTGGTACGGCACCCCGAGCGCCCGCGACAGACCGGCCCCGACGGCGTCCTCGACGTCGAAGCGACTGTAGGAGCGCCGCCCCACGAACGTCGCCGACACCTCCAGACCGCCCGGCGCGTCCAGGCCGTCCGGCGTGCCAGGCTGCGCGGCCTGCCGGCGAGTCCTCGGCGGCGCGGCCGCCCGGCGGAATTTCAGCGGCGTCTCCGCGTCGGCGTCGGCGGCGGCCCGGCGCAGGCGGGCCAGCGCGGCGCGCCCCGGCCCCACCCCGTCCACGACGGCCGCCGCCAGCAGCACGTCGTCGGCCGTCCGCAACCCGAGCAACCCACCCGACCCGGGTCCCGGCTCGGCCACCTCGAACCACACCTCGCGGTGGCGCAGTCTCCGGACGACACCCAATTCCATGATCTCCGCGGCCACCAGGGGCTCGATGCCACGCACCGCCCTGGCCACGGCGAAAGCACGCACGTGTCCTTCTCCAACGTCGCGACCCGGGACGGCCCCTTGGCCGCCCCGCATCGCCGGCGGTGGGTCATCCGCGACCCGCCGGCGGGCCGCTAACGCAGGAAGAAGAAGAACTGCACGCGGCCATGCTAGCGATCACCGGCCGCGCGGCCCAGCGAATATCCCCGGACCCCGGAAACGGACACGTACGCTGTACGTCATGACCATTGACGTAAGTGGCCACTTGCCCAAATGATGGCCCTATGACTGCCGTTGACTTCGATCTCTCGGACCAGGCTTTCTGGGCCAGGCCCATGGCCGAGCGGGAGCGGGCGTTCGACCTGATCCGCTCGCTGGAGCGGCCGCCCTACTTCGAGGAGATGGAGATCTCCTTCGCCCCCAAGGGGCCGGGCTACTACGCCCTGGCCAGGCACGCCGACATCGTCGAGGTCAGCCGGCACCCGGAGATCTTCTGCTCGGGCGACGGCGGGGCGACGAACATCCCGGACATGCCCGCCGAGTTCGCCGAGTACTTCGGCTCGATGATCAACATGGACGACCCGCGCCACGCCCGCCTGCGCCGGATCGTCTCACGGTCGTTCACGCCAAAGATGATCAAGCAGTTCGAGACGGACGTGGAGGTCGCCGCCGCGCGCATCGTGGACGACCTGCTCGCCAAGGGCCCCGGGGCCGACTTCGTGACGGAGGTGGCCGCCCGCCTGCCGTTGAAGATCATCTGCGACATGATGGGCATCCCCGAGCGGGACTACCAGTTCGTCTTCGAGCGCTCGAACATCATCCTCGGCGGCTTCGACCCCGAGTACTCCGGCGGCGACCTGGCCGGTGTGGCCGAGAGGCTGCTCACGGCCGGCATGGAGCTCCAGCAGCTCGTCCAGGACCTCGCCGCCTACCGCGCCGAGCACCCCACCGACGACCTGACCTCGTCGCTGGTCAACGCCAACATCGACGGCGAGCGGCTCACCATGCAGGAGCTGGGCTCGTTCTTCATCCTCCTGGTGGTGGCGGGCAACGAGACCACCCGCAACGCCATCTCGTACGGCCTGCGGCTGCTCACCGAGAACCCCGGTCAGCGCGCCCTGTGGCTGGAGGACATCGACGGGCGCGCCCCCGGCGCCGTCGAGGAGATCGTCCGGCTCGCCTCGCCCGTGAACTTCATGCGCCGCAAGCTGACCCGGGACTTCGAGCTGAACGGCCAGCTCTACCCGGCGGGCATGAAGGTGGTGCTGTTCTACTGGGCGGCCAACCGCGACCCGGAGGTGTTCGCCGACCCCTACCGGTTCGACATCACCCGCGACCCCAACCCGCACGTCGGCTTCGGCGGCCCGGGCCCCCACTTCTGCCTCGGGGCGCACCTGGCGCGGCGCGAGATCACGCTGATGTTCCGCGAGCTGCTGCGCCGCGTCCCCACGATCGAGGGCGGCCGGCCGGACCGGCTGCACAGCAGCTTCATCAACGGGATCAAGCACATGGAGTGCACGTTCTGACGCGGCCGCCTACTGGCTGATCACCTTGAGCTGCCTGACCACCGTGTTCACGTCGGGCAGCAGCTGCTTGCCCGTGGCCGGGACCGACATGTACACGATCGCCGGCACGTCCTTGCCCGTGTTGACGGCGGCCGTGACGATCGTGGCGTTCCCCGTGGCCGAGGTGAGCGAGTACGCGATCAGCTGCCCGGTGGAGTTCCCGACCTTGAGCGGCTGCTGGGCGATCTTGCGGACCGTGTTGCCCTCCGGGAAGAACCGCTTGCGGGCATTGACCACGACGCTCTTGATGGCCGGCTCCAGGTCCTTCTCCGAGGTGAAGGACGAGGCCATCGCCGTGGGCAGCGGGCCGGTGAGGATCTGGGCGTAGGTGTCGGTGCCCGTCCTGACGTACTGGCGGGTGGCGAAGCCGTACGTGCCGCGGACCGTGCCGCGCTGGTCGAGCTGCCAGGTGCCGCCCAGCCGCGGGACGCTGAGACCGGCCGTGGTGTCGGACACCGTGCCGACGACCGGCGCGGCCTTGCCCGGATACGTCTTCAGGCGGCCGATCGAGGTGGACGATCGGGTGGTCCTGGGGGTGGACGAGGCCGACGGCTTGGAGGTGTCCGCGGCGGCGGGCGTCTCCTTGTCGCCCGCCAGCGGGCCCGCGAGGAACGCCCACAGCAGGGCGCCCACGAGCGCGATCGAGACGGACCCGGCCAGGGCGTAGATCCAGATCGGCTTGCCCGGCTCGTCCAGCGAGTCGGGCTCGCCCATGCCCTCGTACTCGTCGCCGAAGACGTTGTTCCAGAGCTCCTGCTGGCGGTCGGGGGGAGGCGTGCGGGAGCCGCTGATCTGCCCGGCCGTCACGAACGGGCGGTCGGGGTCGGACGGGTCCCGGCTCAGGTTGGAGCCGGGACGCGGCTGGCCGGGCTCGTCCGGGTGTCCCTGCTGGTCGTGCTCGCCGGGGTGCCCGTGCTGTCCGTGCTGTCCGGGGGGACCCGGCTGCCCGTGCTGTCCGGGGGGACCCGGCTGGTCGGGGTGTCCGGGCTGGCCGGGGTGTCCGGGCTGCCGGACCTCGGCCGGGTACGCGTGGCCGGGGGCGGGCTGGGCGTGGCCGGCGGCGTCGCGTCCGGCCGGGCCCGGGCCCGGCGGCGGGTGTCCGGCGCCGGGATGTGCGTTCGCGGGGTGGCCGGGGCCGGGGCGGTCGCCGCCCGGCCGCGCGCGCTCGCGTCCCTGGGCTGCGGCCCGCTCGTCCAGCGGCATGCCGTCGCCGTACGAGCCCTGCGGTACGGGCCGGTCATGAGGCCGGTCATGAGAGCGGTCGTCGGGCCGGGCGCTGTGCGGGCCCTGTGGTACGGCGTGGTCGTTCAGCGGCGTGCCGGTGCCGTACATCATCGTGCGGTCCATGGCGTCGGCGGACGACGGGCGCGCGGGGGCGCTGTCGGCGGGCGGCCACGGGGCCGGGGAGCTGAGGTTGGACCAGGCGTTGGAGGGCGAGGACGGGGTGCTGGACGGGTCCTGCCAGGCCGGCACGGGATCGCGGTGGACGGGCTCCCGGGAGCCGCCCCGCCCGCCGTCCCTCATGCCGTCATGCCGACCGGCCGGGCCGTCCTGACGCGGCGTCTCGGGCCAGGAGGCGTTCACGGCGTCGGAGGGGTTGGAGGGCCGCGGGGCGCTGGAGGCGACGGTCACGTCGGGCCACGACGTGTGCGACGGCGAGGCGGCCTCCGGCCAGGAGGCGTTCGCCGGGGGGCCGGCGTCGGGCCACGGGTTCGAGGGGGAGGTCGAGCCCGGCCAGGACGCGTTCGAGGGGGAGGTCGATTCCGTCCAGGAGGGCTGGGCGGGCCGTTCGGAGGACTGGGCGCGCCGGGCGGACGGGGACCGGCGGGACTCCCCACGTGAGGATCCCTCCCGGGGCGGCACCTCAGGCCAGGAGGGTGGCCGGTGCTGTGCTCCGGAATGCTCCGTTGCCATTGCTCCCGTACCTCCTGGTGGTGTTCTGTCCGCTTTTGACGTGTCGGACATGATCTCATGGGATTTTCCAGGAGAGTTGGGGGGTTCCGCAGCGAAACGCGCGAAGCCGTGCGGATCCGTGGGGGGATCCTGCATAGGCAGGCCGGCCAGGGATCGGTGAGGCTCGACGGGGTAGACCACGGCGTCGAGGGTAATCTAATGGGACATATGAGGTCACAACGGATGGATCACCATCAGATCTCATAGGCCGGAATTCGGGTGGCGACCCCCCTTGCGCCCGGCGGTCATCGTCGAGTATCGGCAAAGTCCTGATGAGGTGCGCTAGGCTTGACCTATGCGTTCCGCGACCCTGCTTCTTAGCGGGCCGCGACGGCCCTGAGCTCTCGCCGTCGCGGCTGCCCCTCGTCCTGCGCACGGGGGGTTTTCTTATGGGTCCGAGTCGAGGCAGAAGGACATTCGCCGTGAGTGAGTACGATCCGCAGGCGCTGCAGGCCAAGTGGCAGCAGCGGTGGGAGGAGCTGGACCCGTTCCGGGCGGGCGAGGACGCCGCCGACAGCCGGGCGCGGCGCTACATGCTCGACATGTTCCCCTACCCCTCCGGTGACCTGCACATGGGGCATGGCGAGGTGTTCGCCATCGGCGACGTCGTCGCGCGCTACTGGATGCAGCGCGGCTACAACGTCATGCACCCCATCGGCTGGGACTCCTTCGGCCTGCCCGCCGAGAACGCCGCGATCAAGCGCAACGCGCACCCGGCCGAGTGGACCTACGCCAACATCGAGACCCAGGCCACGTCCTTCCGCCGCTACGGGATCTCCTTCGACTGGTCGCGCCGCCTGCACACCAGCGACCCGGAGTACTACCGGTGGAACCAGTGGCTGTTCAACCGGTTCTTCGAGCGGGGCCTGGCCTACCGCAAGGGCGGCCTGGTCAACTGGTGCCCCAACGACCAGACCGTGCTGGCCAACGAGCAGGTCGTGGCCGGCAAGTGCGAGCGGTGCGGCGCCGACGTCATCCGCCGCGAGCTGACGCAGTGGTACTTCAAGATCACTGACTACGCGGAGCGGCTGCTGGACGACATGGCGCAGCTGGAGGGCGGCTGGCCCGACCGCGTGCTGACCATGCAGCGCAACTGGATCGGCCGCTCCGAGGGCGCCGACGTGCTCTTCGAGATCGAGGGCCGCGAGGAGCCCGTCCACGTCTACACCACCCGCCCCGACACGCTGTTCGGCGCGACGTTCTTCGTGGTGGCCGTCGACGCGGCGCTGGCCGACGAGATCGTCACCGACGACCGGCGCGAGGAGTTCGAGGCCTACCGCGCCGAGGTCGCCAAGCTGAGCGACATCGAGCGACTGTCCACCGACAAGGAGAAGACCGGCGTCTTCCTGGGCCGCCACGCGATCAACCCGGTCAACGGCGAGCGCATCCCGGTCTGGGCGGCCGACTACGTGCTGTCCGACTACGGCCACGGCGCCATCATGGCCGTGCCCGCCCACGACCAGCGCGACCTGGACTTCGCGCTGAAATTCGGGCTGCCGGTCAAGGTCGTCGTCCACACCGGCCTGGCCGACCCCGGCGAGACCGGCGAGGCGACGCCCGGCGAGGGCACCCTGGTCAACTCCGGCCCCCTGGACGGCCTGACCAAGACCGAGGCCATCACCAGGATCATCGAGATCCTGTCGGCCGAGGGCAGGGGCACCGCCTCGGTGAACTTCCGCCTGCGCGACTGGCTGCTGTCGCGTCAGCGGTTCTGGGGCACGCCGATCCCGATCATCCACTGCCCGGACTGCGGCGAGGTCCCCGTCCCCGACGACCAGCTGCCCGTCACCCTGCCCGACCTGCGCGGCGAGGCGCTGGCGCCCAAGGGTGTCTCGCCGCTGGCCAGCGCCACCGACTGGGTCAACGTCGACTGCCCCAAGTGCGGCGGGCGCGCCACGCGCGACACCGACACGATGGACACCTTCGTCGACTCGTCGTGGTACTACCTGCGCTACTGCTCGCCCGGCTACACCGACGGGCCGTTCGACGTCGAGCAGGTCCGCAAGTGGGGGCCGATCGACCAGTACGTCGGCGGCGTGGAGCACGCGGTGCTGCACCTGCTGTACTCCCGGTTCTTCACCAAGGTCCTGCACGACATGGGCATGGTCGACTTCACCGAGCCGTTCCTGCGCCTGCTGAACCAGGGACAGGTGATCAACGGCGGCAAGGCCATGTCCAAGTCCCTGGGCAACGGCGTCGACCTGGGCCAGCAGATCGACGCCTACGGGGTCGACGCGGTCCGCCTGACCATGGTCTTCGCCGGGCCGCCCGAGGACGACATCGACTGGGCCGACGTCTCGCCGGCCGCCTCGCAGAAGTTCCTGGCCCGCGCCTTCCGCGTGATGGACGAGGTGAGCAGCGAGCCGGGCGTCCCCTTCGAGGGCGGCGACCTGGAGCTGCGCAAGTTCACCCACCGCACCGTCGACGAGGTCACCAAGCTGGTCGAGTCCCACCGCTTCAACGTCGCGGTGGCGCGGCTGATGGAGCTGACGTCGGCGGCCCGCAAGGCCATCGACTCCGGCCCCGGCGCGGCCGACCCGGCGGTGCGCGAGGCCGCCGAGGTGCTGGCCGTGATGCTGTCGCTGGTGGCCCCCTACACCGCCGAGGAGGGCTGGGAGCGGCTGGGCCACACCGGCTCGACGGTCGCGCTGGCCGGCTGGCCGGTCGCTGAGCCGGCGCTGCTGGTGCAGGACTCCGTGACCTGTGTCGTCCAGGTGGCCGGCAAGGTCCGCGACCGCCTGGAGGTCTCGCCCTCGATCGCCGAGGACGAGCTGCGCGCGCTGGCGCTGGGCTCGGACAAGGTCCGCGCCTACCTGGACGGCCAGCCCCGCAAGGTGATCGTCCGGGCGCCCAAGCTGGTCAACATCGTCCCCTGACCCATGATCCCGGGTGAGCCCCCGCCGGCCGTACGAGCCGGTGGGGGCTTACGCGTGAAGAGACCGCGCGCCCTCGGGCGCGGCCGGTCACAGGGAGCGCAGGGCCGGCAGCAGCTCCTTCTCGGCCCAGCGGAAGAACGGCTCCTGCTGGTCGTGCCCGACCTGCACCAGGGCGACGTGCGTGTAGCCCGCGTCCGTGTACTTCTTGACCGCCTCCACCACCGCCTCCACGTCGCTGCCGCACGGCACGCTGGAGGCCACGTCGTCGGGCGTGACGAACTGGGCGTACGCCTCGAAGTTCACCGGCCCCGGCAGCTCGGCCATGACCTTCCACCCGGCGGCCGACCAGCGCCAGAGCCGGTGGGCGCGCTCCTTGGCCGCCTGGGCGTCGGTGTCGTAGGACAGGGCGAGCTGGCCGTACACCGGCTTGCCCGCTCCTCCGGCCTGGGCGAACTGCCCGACCACCTCCGGCATCGGCTCGTTGATGATCAGCAGGTCCCCGTACTCCGCCGCGATGGCGGCCGAGCGCCCGCCCGAGGCCGCGATGCCGATCGGCACCGGCCGCTCCGGCAGGTCGTACAGCTTGGCCGAGTCGACGTCGTAGAACTCGCCCTCGTAGGTGACGTACTCGCCGCCGAACAGTTCGGTGATGATGGTGACGGCCTCGCGGAACATGCGGTGCCGCCGGTCGGCGGACGGCCAGCCCTCGCCGATGACGTGCTCGTTGAGGTTCTCGCCCGAGCCGAGGCCGAGGGTGAAGCGTCCGCCGCTGAGCACGCCCATGGTGGCGGCCTTCTGCGCGACCACGGCCGGGTGGTAACGCATGATCGGGCAGGTCACGTACGTCATGAGAGGGAGCCGCTCGGTGGCGTGCGCCACCGCGCCCAGCACCGACCAGGCGTAGGCCGCGTGGCCCTGCTCCTCCACCCACGGGAAGTAGTGATCGGAGATGACGGCGTAGTCGAAGCCGACCTGCTCGGCCCTGGCGGCGTCGTCGACGAGCTGCCGAGCCGGTGTCTGCTCGCACATCAGAGTGTATCCGATTTGTACCATGATGGGCGGGCTACCCCAGGAGGCAGGCGCCTAGCTCACGAGACCGGAGATCCCTACCGGTCCAGCACCTCCTCCGCCATCAGGCTGAGCCCGATGCCGAGCAGCCAGAAGTCCTTGGCCAGCGCGATCCCCTGCTGCGACGGCCGCAGGCTGCCCTCCCGCCGCATGCCCGGCGTCCTGAGGTAGAGGCCGACGAGGCCGCCCGCGAACGCGGTCAGCGCGGCCCCTGCCACGAACGAGGGCACCACGGGGACCAGCAGGGCGGCGCCCACCGCGATCTGCGCCTTCGACAGCAGGCCGACGAACTGCGCCGGGTCCTGCTTGCTCAGGAACGGGTACGTGCCGGCCGCCATGCCGTGGACGCCCGCGACCGTGTCCTGGTCGGCGCCGGCCATGTCGATGCCGGAGTTGAGGATGTACGCGCCGGCGGCCAGGCGGGCCGGGAGCTGGTGGGTCCTGGGGAAGAGTCTCATGGTTCCTCGCGGTGGCAATGTGAAGTTTGGGATGTGGAGTCCCTTTCCCTCGGGGCTGATGAGCATCCGTCCCGGCCCGCCATCTTGACCCTGACTTGCACCGCTCCCGGCGACGAGTCGTGCGCCAGGCCGGGTCGCGGGCGGGAAATCCTTCTCGGCATCCGGAGCGACGGCACTAGTGTTCACGTGTGACAACTGGCGCATACCTGAGATATCCGCATCTGTGGGGCGACCTGCTCACGTTCGTCGCCGACGACGACGTGTGGCTGGCACCTGTGACGGGCGGCAGGGCGTGGCGGTTCACCGCCGACCGCGCACCCGTCTCCTTCCCGAGGTTCTCGCCCGACGGCGCGCGCATCGCGTGGACCAGCCACCGAGAGGGCGCGCCCGAGGTGTTCGCCGCGGAGGTGGACGGCCCGCAGGGCGACCGGCTGACACACTGGGGCAACGCGACGACCGCCACCCGGGGATGGACCGCCGAGGGCGATGTGCTCGCGGTCACCGGTGCGGGCGAGGGCGGCCGCGCGCGGACCTGGGCGTACGCGGTCCCGCTGGACGGCGGACCGGCGACGCGCCTGCCGTACGGATGGGTGAGCGAGGCGGCCGTCGTCGGGGCCGGCCCGGAGGCGGGTGACGGCGGTCCGGGGGCCGGCCGCGCGCGGGTGGCGACCGTGTCGTCCCTGTTCCGCGAGCCGTCGCACTGGAAGCGCTACCGGGGCGGCACCGCGGGCAAGATCTGGGTGGACGCCGACGGGAACGGGGAGTTCGCCCGGCTGTTCGCCGACAGCGACGCGCAGTACTGGTCGGTCATGTGGGTGGGCGACCGCCTCGCGTTCCTCGCCGACACCGACGGCACGGGCAACGTCTACTCTTCCCTGCCCGACGGCTCCGACCTGCGCCGGCACACCTCCCACACCGAGTTCTACGCCCGGCACGCCTCCACCGACGGGCGGCGGGTCGTCTACGCCCACGCCGGTGACCTGTGGCTGCTCGACGGGCTCGACGCGGAGCCGTACAAGCTGGACGTCAGGCTGAGCGGGCCGCGCCCGGCGCGCGCCACCCGGCCGGCGCCCGCCCGCGTCGGCGGCTTCTCGCCCGACGCGACCGGGCGGGCGAGCGCCGTCGAGATCCGCGGCACCGCCCACTGGGTCACCCACCGCGACGGACCGGCCGGCGCGCTCCGGGTACAGCCGGGAGTCCGGGTACGGCTGCCGCGCGTGCTCGGCGCCGACGGCAAGGCGGTCTGGGTCTCGGACGCCACCGGCGAGGACGGCCTCGAAGTCGGCACCCCCGGCGGCGAGATCCGCACGCTCGCCGCGGGCGAGCTCGGCCGGGTGCTCGCCCTGGCCGCCGCGCCCGACGGCAAGCACGTGGCCGTGGCCACCCACGACGGGCGCCTCCTGGTGGTCGACGCCGAGACCGGGACGCTGAGGGAGCTCGACCGCACCGAGCACGGCGACATCAGCGGTCTGACGTTCTCACCCGACTCGGCGTGGCTCGCCTGGGTCCACCCGCACCACGAGCCGCTGTCGCGGATCAGGATGGGCCGCCTCGACGGCACGTCCGTCATCGACGTGACCCCCCTGCGCTTCGCCGACTACGACCCGGTCTTCACCAAGGACGGCAAGCACCTGGCGTTCCTGTCGGTGCGCACGTTCGACCCGGTGTACGACGCGCACGTGTTCGACCTGTCGTTCCCCGTGGGCTGCCGGCCGTACATCGTCCCCTTGCGGGCCACCACGCCGTCGCCGTTCGACCCCAGCCTGCAGGGACGCGGGTTCAACGGCGAGGACGACAAGCCCGCGCCGGACGACAAGAAGGACGACGCGCCCCCGCGAACCGAGGTGGACCCCGAGGGGCTCGCCTCCCGCGTCGTGCCCGTGCCGGTGCCCGCCGGCCGCTACGGCAACCTGCGCGCCGGCAAGGACGCCCTGCTCTGGCTGCGCCACCCGCTGTCGGGCCAGCTCGGCGACGGCACCGAGCCGGCCGGCGAGATCGTGCTCGAACGCTACGACCTCAAGAAGCGCTCCCGGTCCGAGCTCGGCACCGAGGTACGGGCCTTCGAGGTGAGCGGCGACGGCACCCGGCTCGTCACCAACGGCAAGAACGGCCTGCAGACCCGCTCCGCCGGTGAGGGCGACGAGGTCGTCACCGTCGACCTCGACCGGGTCACGGTCCAGCTCGACCCGGTCGCCGAGTGGCGGCAGAGCTACCTGGAAGCGGGCCGGCTCATGCGCGACCACTTCTGGCGCGCCGACATGAACGGCGTCGACTGGCCGGCCGTCCTCGACCGCTACCTGCCGCTCGTGGACCGCATCGGCTCCTACTCCGAGCTGATCGACCTGCTGTGGGAGGTGCAGGCCGAGCTGGGCACGTCCCACGCCTACGCCCGCGCCAACGCCGCGCCCGCCGACCCGCGCCGCCGGCAGGGCCTGCTCGGCGCCGACCTGGCCCGCGACGAGGACGGCACCTGGCGGGTCACGCGCATCCTGCCCGGCGAGTCGTCCGACCACGACGCCCGCTCGCCGCTGCTCGCGCCCGGCGTGGCCGTACGGCCCGGCGACGCGATCGTCGCCGTCGGCGGGCGCCCGGTCGACGCCGTGCGGGGCCCGCTCGCGCTGCTGTCCGGCACGGCCGGCCGTCCCGTCGAGCTGACCGTACGACCCGCGTCGGGCGGCGATACGCGCCGTGTCGTCGTCACACCGCTGGAGGACGAGACCCCGCTGCGCTACCACGAGTGGGTCGAGGGGCGCAGGGCGTTCGTCCACGAGGCGTCGGGCGGCCGGCTCGGATACCTGCACGTGCCGAACATGGTGGCGTCGGGCTGGGCGCAGTTCCACCGCGACCTGCGCACCGAGATGGCCCGCGAGGGCCTGGTCGTGGACGTCCGGGAGAACGGCGGCGGCCACACCTCGGAGCTGGTGCTGGAGAAGCTGTCCCGCCGGGTCACCGGGTGGTCGCACGCGCGCGGCTACGAGCCGATGCGCTACCCGGAGGACTCGCCGCGCGGCCCGATCGTGACGGTCACGGACGAGTTCGCCGGATCGGACGGCGACATCGTCAGCGCCGGCGTCAAGAACCGCGGCCTCGGCCCGCTCGTCGGCACCCGCACCTGGGGCGGGGTCATCGGCATCGACTCGCGCTACTCGCTGGTGGACGGGACGGTCGTCACGCAGCCCCGGTACTCGTTCTGGCTGGAGGGCCCGGGATGGGGCGTGGAGAACCACGGCGTGGACCCGGACGTGGAGGTGGTGACCACCCCGCAGGACCGGGTGGCGGGACGCGACCCGCAGCTGGAGAAGGCGGTGGAGCTGGCACTGGCCGCCCTGGAGGAACGCCCGGCCGCCACCCCGCCGTCCCTTCCCCCACTGGCGCCATGACGGGGTGACCCGCTGTGTGTCTCACCCGGCGCCGCGATTCGCCGTCCCTTCACCCGCGGCCCCGGGCGAGCCACGGGAGGGCTATCGCTGGAGGCGGTCCAGGACCTCGCTGAGGATCGGCTCCGTGGTGGCGAAGTTCAGCCGTACGTGGCCTTCGCCGCCCGGGCCGAACCCCGCGCCGTCGCTCAGCAGGACCTTGGCCTCCCGTTCCAGCACCTCGGCCATGCCGGGACGGCCGTAGTCGAGCCAGGCCAGGTACGTCGCCTGGGGCAGGCGGTAGCCCACCCCCTCGGGCAGGCGGGCGGCGATCGTCTTGCGGTTGCGGTCCAGCAGGGCGACGGTCTCCTCCAGCCAGGCGTCGCCGTGCCGCCACGCGGCGATGGTGGCCTCCACACCGAACACGTGCGACGAGCCGTACAGGAACGGCGGCTGCGCGGCGAGCGCCGCACGCACGGCGGGGGAGCCGATGTGGGCGACCGAGCAGCGGATGCCGCCCAGGTTGAACGCCTTGGTGGCGGACGTCAGCGTGACCGTCCGCTCGGGCAGGAGTGTCGCGAATGGGATGTGCTGGTTCGGGGTGTACGTCAGGTCTGCGTGGATCTCGTCGGCGATGACCAGGAGGTCGTGCCGTTCAACGTGCTCGGCCAGCTCCTCCAGCTCCCGCCGGGTGAAGACGCGGCCGGTCGGGTTCTGCGGGTTGACCAGCAGCAGCACCCGGCACCCGGACAGGTCGGGCACCTCGAACCGCCATGAGTCACCCTCGTCGGGCACGAGCTGGAGCGGCGTGAGCGGCCGGTCCATGGTCTCCAGCGTGCCCAGGAACGGGTGGTAGGCCGGGGTGTGGAGCGCCACCCCGTCGCCCGGCCGGGTCCACACGTGGAGGATCACCTGGAGCGCCTGGTTGATGTCGGAGAAGGTCCGCACGAACCCCGGGTCGGGGCTCCAGGAGTACCGGGCGGCCATGCGCTCGGCGAACGCCTCCGCCAGGGGTCCGCAGCCGGGATCGTCAAGCCAGATCGGGTAGCCGAGATCGCCCTCGGCGCGCCGCCTCAGGGCTTCGGCCACCGCGGGGGCCGTGGGCAGGTCCATGTCGGCCACCCAGGCGGGAATGACGCCGGGACCAGCTTTGGCCCACTTCAACCCGTCGTGCAGGGCCTTGAGGTCATTGGGGCTCGTTGCATCGGTCACCGAATCATTCTAGATTTCCGGCGCTTTGTCGCCATATGCGAGGGCTGGCTGCGGATCGGGGAGAGCGGTGCCTCAACGGAAGCGCGGCAGGGCGGTCTTCCGCACGTGCGACGCCTCGACGGAGAGCGGCGCGCCGTCCTGGCCGAGCGGGTGGAGCCGGGGAAGCTGCCGCCCTTGGTCGTCGACGAGAACGGAGTGCGGCTCGTCCGGGGCGAAGGCGTGGCGCTCGCCCCATTGGCGGAGAGCGACGACGGCCGTGAAGAGATCCTGCCCGGCTTCGGTGAGCCGATAGGTGTGTCGTCTGCCGTCGGTGGCGGCGCCCTTGTCCAGGATGCCGTGCTCGACGAGCTTGCGGAGCCGGTCGGTGAGGATGTTGCGGGCGATCCCCAGCCGCTGATGGAACTCGGTGAAGGTCGTCGCCCCGTCCATCGCGTCGCGGATGATCAGCAGGCTCCACCGGTCGCCGATCAGGTCGACGGTCCGCGCGACCGGGCAGGCCGGGTCGGTCCAGGCGCTTCCTGCAGCGAGTGTGACGTCCACGGGGCCCTCCGCGATGAGTTGCAATATGAAACCAGTATGCCCTAGCGTCGGATGAGTTGCATTTCGCAACTTATCGGAGGGTGATATGGCGCCAGGACTGACCGGGAGGCAGCGGGCCGTGCTCGCGCTGGTGTGCGCGGTGGCGGTGTCGACCGTCTACGGCATCCAGCCGGTTCTCGAGGCCGCGGGCGAGGACCTCGGGCTGAGGGAAGGGGCACTGGGGTGGCTGGTCGCCGCCGGCCAGATCGGCTATCTGGCGGGGCTGGTGCTGCTGGTCCCGTTCGGTGACCTGTTCGACCGCCGCAGACTCATCACGGTGCACCTGCTGCTCACAGCGGCAGGCGCGGGGGTGGCCGCCGCCGCGCCCAGCGGCGGCATCGCGATCGCGGGCCTGGCCCTGGCCGGCCTGTTCGCCGTGGTCGTCCAGATCACGGTGGCCTACGTCGCCGCCGTCTCGCCGACCGGCGAGCGCGGCCGCAACATCGGAGCGGTCACCTCGGGCGTGGTCATCGGGATTCTCGGAGTGCGGGTGGTCGCGGGCACCCTGGGCGAGCTGGCCGACTGGCGCATGGTCTACCTCGTCATCGCCGGGCTTTGCGCGATGCTCGCGCTCGCCGCCCGATTCACCCTCAAGGCCGACATCCGCCGCCCCCGAGCCCGGTACGGGCAGTTGCTGTCATCGGTGGGTCGTCTGGTGGTCGGCGACCGGCTCTTCCTCAGCCGGGGACTGGTCGCGTTCTTCCTGTTCGCCTCCTTCGGCACGCTGTGGAGCGGACTGGCGCTCCCGCTCGGCGACGCGCCGTGGCACTTCGGCACCGCCGAGATCGGATTGTTCGGACTCGCCGGTCTCACCGGGGCGCTGGGCGCGGCCCGGGCCGGCCGATGGGCCGACCGTGGTCTGGCGTCCTCGGTCACCTGCTGGTCGCTTGCCCTGCTCACAGCCGCGTGGCTGCTGATCGGTCAAGCGGGGTCGTCGCTGTGGCTGTTGATCGTCGGCGTCATCCTTCTGGACTTCGCCGTGCAAGCCGTTCACGTCAGCAGCCAGCACCTGCTCACCGCCGCCCGACCCGACCAGAGCAGCAGCGTCATCGGCGCCTACATGGCCTTCTACTCCCTCGGCTCCGCGCTCGGCGCGATCACCACCACGTGGGCCTACAGCGCCGCGGGATGGCCGGCCGCCAGCCTGCTCGGCGGAGCTTACGCCGCCCTCGGACTCCTCGTCGCCCTCTCGACCCGACGTTTCACCGCCCTGCCGGGGGCGCGGCAACCGGGTGCGTCCGTATCGGCTGCGTCCCGCTGACACTCGGCGGCGCGAGCGCACGGCGCCGAGCGAGCACCGTTGACGGCCTCGCAGCCCCGCCACTTCATCAGGGCTTCCAGCGTCCCCCGGCCACCGCTGCGTTCAGCCGGTGGGTGCGGAGGCCGTCACCAGGTCCGCCGCGAGGCCGGCGACCGGCCCGCAGGGCACCTGGTTCGCCGCCGAGGCCGGCGACCGGATGCTGTCGGGCACCTGGTTCCGCCGCGAGCCGGCGACCGGATGCTGCCAGGCATCTGGTTCGCCCCGAGGCCGGCGACCGGCCGTCGCAGGGTGCGTGTTCCGCCGCGAGGGCGAGCGAGCGTGGGGGTGTTCCGCCGGGCGGTGCGGGTGCTCCGGTGGCTGTCGGACGGGCTCGGATGGGGCGGTTGACCTGATGCGACCAGGTTCTCGACGCACGCCCAACTGGTCATGGCCTGGACCTGGCCAGGAGCGTCAACCTGCGGCGGTCGCAAGCACGCCCGGCGCGGCGGCAACGTCCAGGTCGTCTCCGCCTTGGACGGGTTCTCGATGGGGGTGGGCGATGTCCGGCCTGACCGCCGGCACGAATCGACCGCGGCGACCGAGGCAGGGCTTGACTCGACCGCCGTGGCCGGGGCAGGGCTCGAACTCGAACATCGCGACTGGGGCAAGGCACGAGTGGACTGCCGCGACCGAGGTACGGCTCGGCTCGACCGCCGTGGCCGGGGCAGGGTTCGAACTCGAACATCGTGGCCGGGGCAGGGCACGGCTCGAACACCGCGACTGGGGCAGCGCGCGAGTGGACCGCCGCGACCGGAGCAGGGCGCGATGCCGGGCTCGACGAGCTCAACGCCGAGGGCGCGGAACGAAGGCTGCCGGTGCTGGTCGCGGCTCCCCGGGGTGCTTCCGGGGAGCCGTCGGCGATGGTGGGTGGGTCAGAGGCGGCGGAGGACCGCCACGACCTTGCCCAGGACGCTGGCCTCGTCGCCGGGGATCGGGTCGTAGTTGGGGTTGTGGGGGACCAGCCAGACGTGGCCGTCCTTGCGCTTGAAGGTCTTGACCGTGGCCTCGCCGTCGATCATGGCGGCCACGATGTCGCCGCTCTCGGCGACGGGCTGCTGACGCACGACCACCCAGTCGCCGTCGGCGATGGCGGCCTCGATCATGGAGTCACCGGCGACCTGGAGGAGGAACAGGGTGCCCTCGCCGACGAGTTGCTTGGGCAGCGCGAAGACGTCTTCGACGCTCTCCTCGGCGAGGATCGGCCCACCGGCGGCGATCCGGCCGACCAGCGGCACATAGGCGGCCGTGGGCCTGCTCACCGTGGGCTCCTCGGAGGAGGCGTCGGGGTCGACCCACAGTGCCGGCTCGCCCGGCAGGCGGACTTCGAGGGCGCGCGGCCGGTGCGGGTCACGCCGCAGGTAGCCCTTGCGCTGCAACGCCGTCAACTGGTGCGACACGCTCGACGTGCTCGTCAGCTGGACGGCCTCGCCGATCTCACGCATGGACGGCGGATATCCGCGCTGTTGCACCGAATCGCGAATCACTTCGAGAATCTTGCGCTGCCGGGGCGTCAGGCCCAGGGAGTCGCGCCGGCGCACCGCGAGGTCTGTGACCCCGTTTGCGTCATCTCGCTCGCTCATGCTCTCCTCCTCGTCGCCGGGTGGCCTGCCGCTCCGGCCTGCCCTCCCGGTCCGTGGTCTCCATGTCGCACACAGCGACCGTATCGCTGTTGAAGATCATCTTCAAACAATTGTTCGAGTCGTCCTCGAAATTATCAGTGACGTGGTGTACAACATCGTACGGGAGTTCGATAGACACCGTGTTCGATTTGCTGATCTTAATGAGGTCTTTTTCTCGGACTCGGACGGCGTGGGAGGTCAATCGTGCGCGTCACCGCGGTCACGGACATGACCAGCGACGACGCCGGGCGGCAGCGGGTCGCCGAGGGCCGTACAAAGGCGATCAAGAACGACGGTGTCGGGGGCGGGCGGACCGTGGGGGAGGACAAAGCGTTCAGTATTCGCGAACGCCTCGGTTTACGCGACAATTCACCATCCAGGCGGGGCCGAGGTGGTGGTGGTCGGGTGGCGAGAGTGGCCGGACGCAGAACGACGGCAGGACGGCGGCAGGACGGCCGGAGCCGACACGCCACGCTCGTTGGTCATCGCGCGGAGCTCGGCGTCACCCACGGGCAGGGGCCGAGCCGTACTCCAGGGGGAGGCGGTCGCGGTGCGTGGAGATGAGACCGAACCGTGCTTCAGGGGGAGGGGGTCGCGGTGCGTGGAGATGGGACCGAGCCGTGCTTCAGGGGAGGCGGTCGCGGTGCGTGGAGATGGGGGCGCCGGCCCGTCGTGACGGCGGGTCGCGTGCTGTGAGGCGGAACGGCTGAGCGCTTCGGGCGTTCTGGGCGTACTGGATGGTAGGGCCGGGCGCGGCGACCGAGCCCGGCGCGCGGCCGGGTGGACCGCAGGGGTCACTTCGAGGGGTGGGGTTCAGATGCGGGAGGACGTCTCGCGTAGTGGTGGTGTGTCGCCGGGCGCCGACGCGACGGCGGCCCGCGGGGCCGGTCGCGCCTTCGCCGCGGGAGGAAGACCCCAGCTGTGGCTCGTGCCACCCCCCAGAGCAGAGGCCGAGGGCCTCGGCCTCCCGGCTGGGCGACCCGGAAGGAGGGGCGGCGGGCCGGGCGGGGGAGGCGCGACCGTCCCGGAAGGCCGGCGGGCACGGGGAGGCGGCTCGTTTCCGGCGAACCGGTCGGCAGGGGCGGGCGGCCGGGGTGGCGGGTCTGTGCCGGTGGCGCGGATCGGTTCTGTCGTTCAGGGTGGCCGCAGCGAGGCGGCCGCAGCGGGCCAGGGGCGAGGATCCGGTCAGAAACGAGGGGTCGGCCAGGCGCGAAGGGGCGATCAAGGGCGAGGGTTCGGGGAGAGCCGAGAGGTGGGGCTCGGCTCCGGGGCTGGTGAGAGGCGACGGGGAGCGCTCGGGCGACGGGCCGTGCGGAAGGGGTCTGCTCGGATGGGGTCTGTCCGGAGGGGCGCCGTCCGGAAGGGGTCCATGCGGACGGGTCCCGTGCCCGGGAAGCGCGGGCGGCGCACGGCGCCGGTGCGGCTCACCCGTCGCGGACGGGCCGCGATCATGGTCGCGGTGGCGGCGCTGTTGTCGCTGTGCGGCTTCTGGCTCGGCACCAGAACGGCCGCCCACGCCGCCACGCCAGCCCACGCCGCCACGGCCGCTCGCGCCGCCACGCCCGCCCACGCCGCCACGACGGCGAATGCCGCCACGACGGCGAATGCCGCCACGACGGCGAATGCCGCTGCGTCCGTCGCTTCCACGGCCGTCCACGCTTCGATGGCGGCGTGCTCCTTCCCGCGCAGAGGTGCGTACGGTTGATCGCGCGAAGCTGACTCGCGCGGGCGACCCCTGACCCGGCCACCGTGGAGTCCTTCGCTGCTCTCGCTCGTCGAGGGCCCGTCCTCGCGTGCCCGCGCCGACCTTCCGCCGAGGACGATGGGCGGTAACTGCACGGCGGTGGTTTCGGCCGCCTCCTTGATGGGCGCCTCACGCGGCAGAATCAGCTCGGTCAGGCAACGCCGCGGGGCGGCCGCACCTCGCCGTCGCCGCAGGCAGCGCCCGCTACGAGGCGGTGGCGGTTCGGCGAGTCGGTCCGGCTCCACGAGGGACGGAGCGGGGGGAAGGGCGCGGTCTCGGTGGCCTGAGATGCGGCATAGGTTTTGAACCTGTGTGGATGGTGTTCTTTCCGCTTACAGGGCAGTTCAGCGGGGCCTACGTAGCCAGAAGGGGCCGACACGCCGGGCGGGCGGGAACATGCCGTGCTGATCAGCGGCTTCCCTGGGACAGGTGTGGCTCAACTTGCGTTCATGGTCGCGCGCTTCTACGGTTGGACCACAACATCTAGTACTTACACCGATGTAGTTCACCACACCTTGTGTTTTCGTGACCGCACCATGGCATGCCATGGTGCGGGCGTGAGCGTTCCCTGGTCAACCTGGGCAGGGGCGTTCGCGCGGCGGCGAGGGCCGGGTGGGGTGGCCGCGGGGCAGGAGGCGAAACGCGTGCATTGTCCGTTCTGTCGCCATCCTGACACGAGGGTCATCGACAGCCGCTCGACGGACGACGGCGGCGCGATCCGGCGTCGCCGCACCTGTCCCGAGTGCGGCCGCCGATTCACCACCCAGGAGACCGTACTCCTCATGGTGAGCAAGCGCAGCGGCGTGACGGAGCCGTTCTCGCGGGACAAGGTGGTCGCGGGCGTGCGGCGGGCCTGCCAGGGCAGGCCGGTCAGCGAGGACTCCCTGGCCCAGCTCGGGCAACGGGTCGAGGAGGCCATCCGGGCGAGGGGAGCGGCGGAGATCCCCTCGAACGAGGTGGGCCTGGCGATCCTGGGCCCGCTGCGGGAGCTGGACGAGGTGGCCTACCTGCGGTTCGCATCGGTATATCGCGGTTTCGAGACCTTGGCGGACTTCGAGGCCGAGATCGAACAGTTGAAGGCGGAGAAGGGGGAGTCATGACGGAGACGGCAAGCGGTTCAGTCGCGCGCGGAGGCAAGCGTCCCCGCAAGGGCCTGAAGATGAAGCGGATCTTCACCAAGCCGGGCGTGCATCCGTATGACGAGATCGCGTGGGAGCGCCGCGACGTCGTCATGACCAACTGGCGGGACGGCTCGATCAACTTCGAGCAGCGGGGCGTCGAGTTCCCCGAGTTCTGGTCGGTCAACGCGGCCAACATCGTGACCACCAAGTACTTCCGCGGCGCCGTCGGCACGCCGCAGCGCGAGTGGAGCCTGAAGCAGCTCGTGGACCGCGTGGTGGGCGTCTACACCCGCACCGCGATCGAGCACGGCTACTTCGCCGACGACGAGGACGCCGAGATCTTCGACCACGAGCTGAAGTACGCGCTGGTCCACCAGATCTTCGCCTTCAACTCGCCGGTCTGGTTCAACGTGGGCACCCAGTCGCCGCAGCAGGTCAGCGCCTGTTTCATCCTCTCGGTGGACGACCAGATGGAGTCGATCCTCGAGTGGTACAAGGAAGAGGGTGTGATCTTCAAGGGCGGCTCCGGCTCGGGCGTCAACCTGTCGCGCATCCGCTCCTCCAAGGAGCTGCTGTCGAGCGGCGGAACGGCCAGCGGCCCGGTGTCGTTCATGCGCGGCGCCGACGCCAGCGCGGGCACCATCAAGTCCGGCGGCGCCACCCGCCGGGCCGCCAAGATGGTCGTCCTCGACGTGGACCACCCCGACATCGAGGAGTTCATCGAGACCAAGGCGCGCGAGGAGGACAAGGTCCGCGCGCTCCGCGACGCCGGGTTCGACATGGACCTCGGCGGCAAGGACATCGTCTCGGTCCAGTACCAGAACGCCAACAACTCCGTCCGCGTCTCCGACGAGTTCATGCGGGCGGTGGAGAAGGGCGGCGAGTTCGGCCTGCGCGCCCGCCTCACCGGCGAGGTCATCGAGACGGTCGACGCGCGCGAGCTGTTCCGCAAGATGGCCAAGGCCGCCTGGGAGTGCGCCGACCCCGGAGTCCAGTACGACGACACGATCAACGACTGGCACACCACCCCCGAGACCGGCCGCATCACCGCCAGCAACCCGTGCAGCGAGTACGTCCACCTGGACAACTCCTCCTGCAACCTGGCCAGCATCAACCTGCTGAAGTTCCTGAAGGACGACAACACCTTCGACGTCCCGAGCTTCGTCAAGCTGACCGAGCTGATCATCACCGCGATGGACGTGTCGATCACGTTCGCCGACTTCCCGACCGAGAAGATCGGCGAGACGACCCGCGCCTACCGCCAGCTCGGCATCGGCTACGCCAACCTGGGCGCGCTGCTCATGGCCACCGGCCACGCCTACGACTCCGACGGCGGCCGTGCCGTCGCCGGCGCCATCACCTCGCTGATGACCGGCACGTCGTACCGGCGCAGCGCCGAGCTGGCCGGCGCGGTCGGCGCGTACGACGGCTACGCCCGCAACGCGGAGCCGCACAAGCGCGTCATGCGCAAGCACGCCGCCGCCAACGACAACCTGCGCACCGTCGGCTCCATGGACTCCAAGATCCACGCCGAGGCGTCGCGCCAGTGGTCGGAGTGCCTCAAGCTGGGCGAGAAGAACGGCTACCGCAACGCCCAGGCGTCGCTGCTGGCCCCGACCGGCACCATCGGCCTGATGATGGACTGCGACACCACCGGCATCGAGCCGGACCTGGCGCTGGTCAAGTTCAAGAAGCTGGTCGGCGGCGGCTCCATGCAGATCGTCAACCAGACGATCCCGCGCGCCCTCAGGCAGCTCGGCTACCAGCAGGAGCAGGTCGAGGCCATCGTCGAGTACATCGCCGAGCACGGCCACGTCGTCGACGCGCCGGGGCTGCGCCATGAGCACTACGAGGTGTTCGACTGCGCGATGGGCGAGCGGGCGATCGCGCCGATGGGCCACGTGCGCATGATGGCCGCCGCCCAGCCGTTCCTGTCGGGCGCCATCTCCAAGACCGTCAACCTGCCCGAGTCGGCCACGATCGACGACATCGAGCAGGTCTACCTGGAGGGCTGGAAGCTCGGCCTGAAGGCGCTGGCCGTCTACCGCGACAACTGCAAGGTCGGTCAGCCGCTGTCGGCCGGCGGCAAGAAGGACGAGGCCAAGAAGGCCGAGACCAAGGAGGAGGCCAAGGCCGAGCCCGAGGTCAAGGTCATCGAGGTCAACCGCCCGACCCGGCGGCGGATGCCGAACCAGCGCCCGAGCACGACGACCCGCTTCACGGTCGGCGGCGCCAAGGGCTACATGACCGCCTCCAGCTACCCGGACGACGGGCTGGGCGAGGTCTTCCTCAAGATGTCCAAGCAGGGCTCGACGCTGGCGGGCGTCATGGACGCCTTCTCGGTGGCGATCTCGATAGGGCTGCAGTACGGGGTGCCGCTCGAGACGTACATGAGCAAGTTCGTCAACATGCGGTTCGAGCCGGCCGGCATGACCGACGACCCGGACATCCGGATGGCGACGTCGGTGATGGACTACATCTTCCGCCGCCTCGCGCTCGACCACCTGCCGTACGACGAGCGGGCGGCGCTGGGCATCTTCTCGGCGGCCGAGCGCGCGGCGCAGCAGCGCGGCGAGGACCCGGCGCCGCTGCAGGAGACGGTCGACCGGGAGGCGCTCGCCCAGTCGGCGCCGATCGAGGCCCGCCTCGAGGACACGGCGGCGGACAAGGCGGGCGACCAGCCCGGGGAGTTCAAGCCGTCGGCCAAGGCGCTGGAGAGCCACCAGCGCTTCACGGCGGACGCGCCGCTCTGCATGACCTGCGGCACCAAGATGCGCCCGGCGGGCAGCTGCTACGTCTGCGAGGGCTGCGGCTCCACGAGCGGCTGCAGCTGATTCCCCGGCGCTGAGAGCTGCCGGACAGCTCGAAGCCCCGTATCAGTGGGCCAGGACAGGGAACCGGACAAAGGTCCGGTTCCCTGTTCGCGTGACCTGCGCATCCGGCCGGGGCGTTACCTGCTGTAGTTCTTCCCGGGGACCTTGCCGGGGATCGGCTTGGCGATGAGGGCGACGGGGATGAAGAAGAAGATCTGGCTGATCGCCAGGGTGAGTGTCCACAGCGCCTGGTCGTCGTAGTGGCCGGCCGCCCTGGCGTACAGCTCGTCGGGGACGCGCTCCCCGGACGGGTTCGGGGTGAGGACGGCCTCCACGAGCTCCAGCGCGACCCGTTCGGCGTCGGTGAAGTAGGGGGCGTCCTGCCATGACGCCACGGCGGTGATGCGCTCCTCCGCCTCCCCGGCCCTGCGGAGGAGGCCCGTCTGCCGGACCGTGTGGTACGTGCTGCCGACGATCTGCCCGGCGCGGAGCTGCACCAGGTTGACGGTGGGCTGCGGAATCGAACCGTTCAGGGCGGCCCTGTTCATGGCGCCGGCGATCTGTGCCATCTCGGGGAAGAGCCGGGTGGGGTCGGGCAGGCGCGACTGGAGATCGTCCTGCTCGGTCGTCGCGGGCGTGGACATGGCGGGGTTTCCCTTCTGCATGTCGGCGGTGGCGGCGCGCCGGCGTCAAGCGGCGACGGTCTCGTGGGTGCGGCGGCCGGTCCAGACCCGGGCGAGCTGAAGGACGCTCATGCCGAACATCAGGACCCCCAACGGAAGGTGCACGGTCTTCACGCCCGCGATGCCCAGCGCTATCTGCGCCAGCGTGAGCCCGAAGAAGACGACCGCGTACAGGATGGGCCTGGGCGAGCCGCCGCCCGGCCGCCACGCCAGGATCGCGGCGAGCACGTGCACCAGCGCCACGGTGAACACCCCGTACGCCGAGACACTGTGCAGGGCCCGTCCGCTGGGCGCGGACAGCAACAGCCCGGCGGTGACGGGCGCCGAGAAGACGGCCAGGGTCTGCAGGATGATGGCGACACGCAAGAACATGGAACTGCCCTTCTGGATCTCACCGTGGTCTGAGGCTTGTGACCTGGTGTCTCACTCATCCGACGACACAGCGGCCGGGAACGTGAGGCGCGGTATCGATCTCACATTCCGCGGCGTTGTCTCGTCGGATCAGTGAGGGCAGCTGCGACAGAGGGAAGTCGGCGACACCATGAGCACCATCGCATCCGGGTCAGGAGACGGCCGGTTCGGTCCGAGCCTGAGCGCGATCATGGGCGAGCGGCGTCAGCTGACCAATCTGGCCTACCGGCTCCTCGGCTCGCTGGCCGACGCCGAGGACGTCGTGCAGGAGACGTACGCCCGCTGGTACGCCATGTCCCCGCAGCGGCAGGAGGCCATCGAGTCACCCGGCGGCTGGCTGACGACGGTCGCCAGCCGCATCTGCCTCGACCTGCTCGGCTCGGCGCGGGCCCGGCGTGAGAGCTACGTGGGCGCATGGATTCCCGAGCCGCTGCCCGACCGCATGGAGTGGGTCGCCGGGATGTCGGACGGCGCCACGGCCGACCCGGTCGACCGGGTCACCCTGGACGAGTCGGTCAGCATGGCCTTCCTGGTCGTGCTCGAAGCGATGACCCCGGCCGAGCGCGTCGCGTTCGTGCTGCACGACGTCTTCCGCTACTCCTTCGCCGAGGTCGCGGAGATGGTCGGCCGTAGCCCGGAGGCGTGTCGCCAGCTGGCCTCCTCGGCCAGGCGTCGCATCCGCGCGTCGCAGACTCCCGCGCCCCCGGCCGGGCGGCAGGCCGGCGTCGTCCGGGACTTCAAGCAGGCGTGGGAGGCCAAGGACATCGACGCTCTCGTCGGCCTTCTCGACCCCGGCGCCACGATGATCGCCGACGGCGGCGGCCTGGTCCGCACCGTGCTGCGCCCGATCCAGGGCGGCGACCGGATCGCCCGCTACCTGGTCGAGATCGCCGGCTGGGCACCCGGCCTGACGATCCTGGAGCGTACGGTCAACGGGCAGCCCGGCCTGGTGGCCCAGCACGACGGCGTCACCGTGACGGTGGCGGCGTTCGACGTCGCGGGCGACCGGATCACGAACATCTGGGCGGTGCGCAACCCCGAGAAGCTCCGGCCGTGGACGGCGGGCCACAGCGCCTCGGCCGGCGAACGTTCCACCACGTGACGCGATGGATGGCGGGTCACGCGGCGACGAGGAACTCCAGGAGCTCCGGCGCCAGCGCCCGTGGCGACACGGCGTGCGTCTCGCCCTCCAGGACCCGGTGGTCCGCGCCCGGCACGGCACGGGCCACCGCCCGGCCCGCGTCCAGCATCCAGAGCGGGCTGGCCCCGCCGTTCAGCACCAGCGTGGGCTGCCCGATCGAGGCGAGCGACCCTGCGGGCAGGGCGTTGCGCGGTCCCATGACGGCGGCCTCGTACGCCAGCGTGTGCGCGAGCGCCTTCATCCCGGCCCACTCGGGCAGGCCGCGCATCGCGGCGACCGCCTCGGCGGGGACCTCGGCGGCCTCCACCATGAACAGCTCGGCCGCGTCCCCGCGCCGCCCCTCCTTCACCAGCGACTCCAGCCGCGAGGCGAAGTCCGGGGACAGCTCCGGAGCGCCGGGACCGACGTGGTACGGCGGCTCCCAGAGTGCCAGCTTGGAGACGGGCAGGCCCCCGGCCGCCGCCCGTAGCGCCAGCGCCGCCCCCGAGGACCCGCCGAACACCATGGCCTGCCCGCCCGCCTCGGCGAGCACGGCGGCGAGGTCGTCGATCTCCCGCTCCACCGCGTACGGCCGGGCGTCACCGCTGCCGCCCCGGCCGCGCCGGTCGTAGTTGTAGACCGTGAACCAGGGCGACAACGTGGCCGCCACCACCCGCAGCAACGGGTGCTCCCTCCCGGTGAACGCCCCGTGCACGAGCACGAGGGCCGGCCCGGTGCCGGAGCGGTCGTAGACGATCGGGGTGCCGTCGGCCGAGGTGACCTCGCCGGTCCGGGGCTCGTCCATCCGGCCGCCGCCTCAGCCGGCCTGCGCCACCAGGGACAGGGCCGACCACTGGTGGCCGTCGGGGTCGGCGAAGCCGCGCTGGTAACGCTGTCCGTCGTTGATCGGCTCGCCGACGGGGGTGGCGCCCGCCGCGATCGCCTGGTCGAACAGCGCGTCGACGGCGGCCGGGTCGTCCAGGCCGAGGACGAGGATCACCTGGGTGTTCTTGGCCGGGTCGGCGACCTCCGAGCGCGCGTAGGAGGCGAAGACCGGCTCGGTGAGCAGCATGACCTGGGTCCGCTCGTTGATCATCACGGACGCCATGTCGTCGCTCGCGCCGAACATCGAGAAGCCGAGCGCGGCGAAGAACGCCTTGGAGCGGCCGAGGTCGGCGACCGGCAGGTTGACGAAGATGGTGTGGGAGACAGGGGCGCTGGACATGGGCGGGGCCTTTCGCCGTGGTGGTGTCCGTACCGGGTGGTGCGGACACGTCCCAGTCTGCTGACGCCCGGCTCGCCGGTCTTGCGAGTCAGTGCCGCTCTCTTGACGATCCGTGCCGGATCAGGGGTCCTGGGGGAGTCGGGCGCGGCGGTACTCGGCGGGCGGCATGCCGTACGCCTGCCTGAACAGGCGGCTGAAGTGCGCCGAGCCGGGCAGTCCCCAGCGGGCGGCGATGAGGCTCACCGGGACGTGGCGCAGGGCCGGGTCGGCCAGCTCCCTGCGGCAGCGCTCCAGGCGCCGGTGCCGGATCCAGGCGGCCACCGTGGTGCCGCGCGTCTCGAACAGCCGGTGGAGCTGGCGCACGGAGACGTGGTGGGCGGCGGCGACGGTGGCCGGATCGAGCCCGGGATCGTCCAGGTGCTCCTCGATGAAGGCGTTGACGCGGAGCTGGAGGGTGCGGGCGCGCGACTCGTCCGGCAGGGCCGCGGTCTGCTCGGCCCGTTCGGCGATGACGGTGGTGAGCAGGTCCATCACCACGCCCGACAGCCGGGCCGCGCTGGCGGGCCGGTAGCTCTCCAGGTCCAGGGTGACCCTGCGCAGGAGCGGCGCGGCGAGCGCCCCGGTGCCGTCGTCCGTCGTGATCGGGACCGCGGTGAGCCGGGCGACGGAGTCGTGCGGGAGCGTGAGCTCGTCGCGGGGCAGGCTGAACACCGCCAGGTCCACCGCGGAGGTGTAGGCGAGCTGGTACGGCCGGGCGAAGTCGTAGAGGGCGAGCCGGCCGGGCGTGAGCCGGGTGGAGCGCCCGTCCTGCTCCAGCACCGGCTCGCCCGACAGGGCCAGCACCACGCGGTAGAGCTCGCGCGAGCCCTGGCGGATCTGGCCGGGGGTCCGGTGGACGCTGTGCGGGGTGGTGGTGCGGACCCTGCCGACGCCGACGGAGCCGAGCGCTCCGGCGTCGATCTCGCCGCGCAGCGGGGAGTCGGGGTCGATGCGGCAGTCCAGGGGGCCGAGCGTGTCGCACACGATGCTCCGCCAGGCGGCGTGCCGCTGCTGCGGCGGCACGTCCTGGGCGCGGATCAGGACACCCACCGCGTCACCCCCGCTCAGCCCGCGACGGGCAGCGTGGTCCCGTACAGCCGCGACACCCGCAGCCGGATCACCATGCGCCGGTCGGCCGCCATCTGGCGCAGGAACGCCTCCTCCCGCGCCGGGTCGGCGAGGCCCCCCGCCATCGCGAGCAGCTCCCGGCCGACCTCGTCGCCCGGCTCGGCGCTGACCGGGGACAGCTCGGCCTTGCCCTCGGCGACCGCGAAGGACCAGAAGTCGTCGCTGGTCACGTAGAGGGAGCCGCGCGGGTCGCGCTGGAGCTGGCGGACCTTGAGCCGGTCGGCGATCGTCGAGATCCGCGCCACGCGCTGCTCGGCGTCCCAGCTGTAGACGACCGTGGACAGGTGGGGCACGCCGCTGCTCCGGGTGGTGGCGAGAGCGCCGAAGCGCTGCCCGGCGATCAGGTTCGAAAGCTCCTCCTCCGGCAGCGAGACGGGTGCCGGTCCGGCGCCAGGTCCGTAGCTTTCATCAGCCATATGGTGATTCCTCCTCGTTGTGGGGAACCCTACCGCCGCAGCCCCCGTCAGGTCGCCGAGCGCCCGGCCACCCCGTCAAGCGACTGTCAAGCGTTCGTCGACACCGGGCGCCCATAGTGGGAACCCGAGTGAAGAGAGGCGTGACGATGACAGTCCCCCTGCGCCCTCCCCTGCTGGTCCAGCGGCGGCCCAGCAAGGTCCTGCTGATCGGCCTGGTCGTCTCCAGCGCGCTGGCGCTGGTCGTGCTCGCCGTCATGCTGCGCAGCGGCGGGCCGGTCGGGTTCGGGCTGTCGCTGCTGCTGGCGCTCGCGCCGCTGCCCGTGCTGCTCGCCGCCGTCCTCTCGCTGGACCGGCTGGAGCCGGAGCCGAAGCTGCACCTCGCGTTCGCGTTCGCGTGGGGCGCCGGCGTGGCGATCGTGCTCGGCGTGGCGCTCACCCTGGCCGGGCAGGCTCTGTTCAGCAGTGCGGGGTACGGCGCGCAGGTCGTCGACGCCATGGGCACCGTGTTCCTCGCCCCCGTGATCGAGGAGGCGCTCAAGGGGTCGGCGCTGCTGCTCCTCCTGCGCCGCCGCCGGGAGATCGACGGGCTGACCGACGGCATCGTGTACGCCTCGATGGCCGGGCTGGGCTTCGCGGCCGTGGAGAACGTCGGCTACTACCTGAGCGCCTTCCTGCGCAGCGGCGTGGACGCGACCGTGCAGCTCTTCGTCATGCGCGGGCTGATCGACCCGCTCGGCCACCCCGTCTACACCTCGATGATCGGGCTCGGCGTCGCCTACGCCCTCACCCGGCGCGGCCCGGCCCGGTACGCCATGATCCCGCTCGGCTACCTGGCCGCGGTCGTGCTGCACGCGTTGTGGAACGGCACCGCCTCCCTCAGGTCGCTCGGCTGGCTCGCCACCGCGTACCTGGTGATCATGGCGGCGCTGGTCCTGCTCGTCGTCGTCACCGTGCGGGAGCGGCGGCAGCTCCTCGCCAGGATGGGCGCCTACCTGCCCGCCTACCAGTACACGGGGCTGGTCACCCCGCCGGACCTGGCGATGCTCGGCTCGCTGGCCGGACGCCGGCGCGCCCGCCGGTGGGCCGGGCGGGCCGGGCTCGGCCGGGCCATGAGCGACTACCAGCACGCGGCGACCGAGCTGACCATGCTGCACCTGCGCGCCGAGCGGGAGGGAATGGAGCCGGTGAGGTTCGCGGCGGAGCGGGACGCGCTGCTCGGCGCCATGGCGAACGCCCGCCGCTGGTGAAGTCCGTTTGCCCGTCACGGACGCCGGTGAGCAGCCCCTTCAGGCGCGGGTGAGCAGCGCGGCCACGGCCGTGGCCGCCGTCAGCACGACGCCCCCCGCCACGGCCACCGTCCCGCCCGATGCCGTTCCGAGCTGCCCGACGGCCGCCGCCACCCCGGCCGCGCCCAGCGAGCTGCCCACGTAACGGGCCGTGTTGTTGGCCCCGGACCCCATGCTGACCCGGTGCGCCGGCACGCTCTCGATGGCCAGGTGGGTGATCGAGGAGTTGACCAGCCCCGACCCGATCCCGCTGACCGCGAGTCCCGCCACCACCGGGACCATCGAGCCGTCCGAGCCCGCGCCGAGGAGCCCGGTGAAGCCGGCCGCGCTGAGCGCGAGACCGAGCGCGAAGCGCCCCGCCGTGCGCAGCCGTACGTGCCTGGACAGCAGGGAGACCACGAACGACAGCGACGACCAGAGCCCGAACAGCAACCCGGTCTCCATCGGGGTGAGCCCGCGCGCCTGCTGGAGCACGCTCGGCAGGTAGCTCAGCAGCCCGACGATCGCCGCCCCGACGACGAGCGCGCCCCCGGTCGCCACGAGGAAGGCCGGCCGCCGGAACAACTCCAGGTCGAGCAGCGGGTCCGGCCGCCTGCGCTCGGCCGCCACGAACGCGACTCCCAGCGCCACCGCCACCGCGAAAGCCGTCAGGACCACCGGCCGCCCCCACCCGAGCCTGCTCTCGGTCACCCCGGCCACCAGCGCGGCCACGCCCACGCTGAGCAGCGCCACGCCCGGCACGTCGAAGCGGCGCGGCTCGGGGGAGCGCGACTCCTCCAGCACCCGCGCGGACACCGCCATCAGCGCCAGCGCACACCCGGCCACCAGCCAGTACGCGGCCCGCCAGCTCGCCACCGAGGCCAGCGCCCCGGATACCAGGGGCCCCACGGCGGTGCCGAGCCCGATCATCGCCCCGTACCGCCCGGTGGCCCGCACCCGCTCCGGGCCGGTCGGGTAGGCGTGGCCGACCAGCCCGAGGCTGGCGGCCAGCATCGCGGCGCTCGCCGCGCCCTGCGCGAAGCGCGCCGCCACGAACACGGGCACGACCGTGGCCAGCGCCGTCACCACGCTGGCCGCGGCGAGCACGCCGGTGCCGATGACCAGCACCCGCTTGCGCCCATGGTCGTCGGCCAGCCCCCCGGACACCAGCAGCACCGAGGACAACCCGAGCGCGACCGAGCCGAGGATCCACACCGGCCCCGTCGGCCCGGCGCCGAGCGCCCGCGCGGTGTCGGGCAGCGTGACCATCGGCACGGTGTAGTTCGTCAGCACCAGCAAGGGGGCGAGCGAGGCCACGGCGGGCCCCAACCGGGGCCGTGTCGTCGGTTCAGTCATTGAACTCATGGCGGGCACGGTACCACGGTTCAATGAATGAACTAAGATGGCCCCATGGCGCTCGGCAAGAACTACGACGGCCAGGACTGCTCCCTGGCCAGGGTCCTGGAGCTGGTCGGCGAGCGGTGGACCATGCTCGTCGTCCGCGACGCGCTCTACGGCGTGCGCCGCTACGGCGACTTCCTCGCCCACCTCGACATCCCGCGGGCTGTGCTGTCACAGCGGCTGACCGCCCTGGTCGACGCCGGCGTGCTCGAACGGCGGCGCTACCAGGACACGCCGCCCCGCGACGAGTACGTGCTGACCCCGATGGGCCGCGAGCTCTGGCAGCCCGTGCTGGCCCTGGGACAGTGGGGCGAGCGTCACCTCACCCGCAACGGCGCCCGGCGGCTGTTCATCCACGTGGACTGCGGCGCCCGCATCGACGCCTTCTCCTCCTGCACCGGCTGCGGGGCGCCGCACCTCCCGCCCGAGCAGGTCGAGGTACGCCCCGGGCCCGGGCTGGAGGACGGTCGCCGCGATCCGGTCAGCGTGGCGCTGCGCGCACCCCATCGACTGCTGGAGCCGCTCCCGTGACAGGATTTGCCCGGACCCCCGAAGGGAGATCGCATGAGCTGGGTCGAGATCGACTCCGAGTCCGAGCTACGGGAGCTGCTGGGCGACGTGATGCCCCGTGCCGCCACCAAGGAGCGGGCGCGCCTGCACGAGCGTGACCGGCAGTGGCTGGCCGCCTCGCCGTTCTGCCTGATCGCCACCTCCGGCGCCGACGGGAGCTGCGACGTCTCACCCAAGGGTGATCCGGCCGGATTCGTCCGCGTCCTCGACGACACCACCATCGCCATCCCGGACCGGCCGGGCAACCGCCGCGCCGACGGCTTCCGCAACATCCTGACCAACCCCAACGTCGGGCTGATCTTCATGATCCCCGGCCGCAACGAGACCCTGCGGATCAACGGCCGCGCCCGGCTCGTCCGCGAGGCGCCGTTCCTCGACGAGATGGTCGTCAAGAACCACCGGCCGCAGCTGGCTCTCGTGGTCGAGATCGACCAGATCTTCTTCCACTGCGCCAAGGCGTTCCTGCGCTCGTCGCTGTGGAAGCCCGACGCCTGGAAGCCGGACGCGCTGCCCTCGCACGCCCGGCTGGTCAAGGACGTGCAGGTGGTCGAGGAGTCGGTCGAGCAGCTGGAGCAGTACTACGGCGAGTCCTACGCCAAGAGGCTCTACGGCTGAGCCGCGCCTCGGCCGGGCCCCGGCTAGGCGGCCGGGGTCGGGCCGCCGGGGAAGCGGATCACGTTGCGGCCGGCGTAGGCGCGCAGGTCCACGACCTTCGGATCGGGCGGCGCCGGCCTGCGCCGGTCCACCGTGCGGATGTCGCGCACCTTGTGCCTGATGACGTGCGGCTGCACGACCGCTAGCCTCTTCACCCCGAGCCCCCCGTGATGTTCCTGTTATCTAATTTAACTACAGAAACACCCGTAAGCACGGTGTAAGAAACGGTTCGGCGGGGAAATCCTTCGCCGAACCGGACGCGGTCCCGATCCTCGATCAGTAGGGGAGCCGGCGGCCCGAGGGGGAGCGCAGGTCCAGGTCCGCGTTGGGATCCGGACGTGGTCTCGTCGGCCTGACGATCGTGACGCGTCTCATGGTGTGCCCCTCCCGGCGCCCGGCCGTACGAGCGCCGCGCCAGCGCGGCCGGCGGGCGCGGGGGCCCGCCATGCCGGACAACCTAACGCGGGTCACCTGCGCTTTCAATGCATTTCTACCGGTGAAGCCACACCTGGTCGGTCTGCCCGCCGCACGGCCACTGGATGACGACCTTGCCCTTGCGCCGCTCCGCCTTGCCGACGGCCAGGCACATGCCCGTGGCCCGGTTGCGCAGGCGCTGCATGCCGTCGTAGGTCCACTTCTGCTCCGCGCCGCCATCGGTGCACGGCCACTGGACCACGCCCTCGGCCTTCCGCGGCGAGGCGTGCGGGATCGCCAGGCACATGCCGGTCTTGGCGTTCGTGAGCCGGCCGTGGCGGTAGATCCACTTCTGGTCCTTGTTGTCCGAGCACGGCCACTGGATGACCTTCTTGCCCGCCCGGACCTCGCTGCGGCCGACCGCCAGGCACATCCCGGTGGCGGCGTTCGTGAGCCGGGATGCGTCCGCCGTCGCGACGGAGCCGGCCGTCGCGGCGGCGGGCACGGCCGCGAGGGACAGAGCGGTGGCCGCCGCCGCGGTGAAGGCGAGGACGCGCCGAGGGAAAGTGCTCACGATCGGTTCCTTTCGTGATGTTCGGGAGGAACATGTCGATCGTGAGATGCATCCCGGCCCGGTTTGGTTGGGATCTTCCCTCAGGCGCGGTTCGCCGCCCGGAATGTGACAACCCCGGGGCACGACCCGGCATCCAACCCCTTGTGGAAACGCTCAGCGCGGGGGATCCGCAGCATGTCGGCCCGTACTGGCTGGCCGGACGGCTCGGCGCCGGCGGCCAGGGAGTCGTCTACGAGGCGTACGACGCCGGGGGACTGCGGGTCGCTCTCAAGGTGCTCCACCCGGGGGGAGACGGCGGGGGGAACGGCACGGCCGGCCGGCTGGCCAAGGAGGCGACCGCCGCGCGCCGCGTGGCCTCGTTCTGCACCGCCAGGGTGCTGGCCGCCGACCTCGACGGCAGCCGGCCGTACATCGTGTCGGAGTACGTCCCCGGCCCGAGCCTGCGGCAGGCGGTGAACGGCGGGCGGCTGTTCGCGGGCGACGACCTGCACCGTCTGGCCACGGCGGTCGCCACCGCGCTCACCGCGATCCACGACGCGGGCGTCATCCACCGCGACCTCAAGCCCGACAACGTGCTCCTCGGGCCGGACGGCCCCCGCGTCATCGACTTCGGCATCGCCCGGACCCTCGACATGTCCCTGACCAGGACGGGCGAGGTGGCGGGCACGCCCAGCTACCTCGGGCCCGAGGTGTTCACCGGGCAGCGGGCCGGCGCGTCCGCCGACGTGTTCGCCTGGGGCGCGACCATGGTGTTCGCGGCCACCGGGCAGGACCCGTTCCACGCCGACAACCTCGGCGGCGTCATGCACCGCGTGCTGTCCCACCACCCCGACCTGACCGCCCTGCCGCCGGCGCTCCGCCCCCTTGTCGCCGCGGCCCTGCGCAAGGAGCCCGCCGCCCGGCCGGCGGCCCGCGACCTGCTGCTCGCGCTGGTCAGCGGCGACGCCGCCGACACCGGCGGGCTGCTGGCAGAGGGCAGCCGCGCCGCCCGCGGCGTGGCCGGCTCCGACCGCGACGACCCCGCCCTCGGCACGATCGCCGAGGACGCCTACGGCTCGCTCGGGCCGGAGGAGCGGGATGTGGCGGCCGAGGTGTTCCTGCGGCTGGTCGCCGTGGGGGACGACGGCCGGGAGAGCGGCCGGACGGCCTCGCACGACGAGCTGTTCGAGGGACGCCCGGAGCCGGAGGCCGAGGCGGTGCACCGGGTGCTGCGCGCCTTCTCGTACGTCGTCTCCTCGGACGGCACGTCGGTGGAGCTGTCCCGGCCGGCGCTGCTGCGCGCCTGGCCCCGGCTGCGCATGTGGGTGGACGCCGACCGCGACGGCCTGGCCGTCCTCGGCGAGATCACCCGGGCGGCCCGGCACTGGGCCGAGCACGGCCGGCGCGACGCCGACCTGCTCCAGGGCACCCGCCTGGAGCGGGCGCTGCGGTGGGCCGCCACCAGCCGCCGGCACGTGACACTGACCCCGCGCGAGCGCGACTACCTCCAGGCCGGCACCGACCTGACCCGGCGGCGCACCAGGCGACGGCGGCTGACCACGATCGCGCTGGCCGGGATGCTGGCGGTCGCGCTGGTCGCGGCCGGCGTGGCGGTGTGGCAGGGACAGCAGACGGCCCGCCAGCGCGACATCGCCACCGCCAAGCAGGCGGCTGCCGAGGCGGACCGGATGCGAGTCACCGACCCGGGCACCGCGATGCGGCTGAGCGTCGCGGCGTGGCGGCTCTCGCCGCAGCCCGAGACCCGTTCCAGCCTGGTCGCCTCCCTCCAGCAGCAGGAGACCGCGGTGTTCCGCGACCCGCCCGTTCAGGGCGTGGCCTACCGGGCCCTCAGCCGTGACGGCCGCACGCTGGTGAGCGTCAGCAAGCAGGGGGTGAACGTCTACGACATCCGGACGGGCCGGCGCACCGGCGGCTGGGAGGGGCTGGACCTCAAGGGCGAGATCGTCTTCGGCCCGGTGCTCAGCCCGAGCGGCCGCCTGCTGGCGCAGTCGACGCCGGAGGAGCTCGGCGTCTGGGACCTCACCACGGGCAGACGCGTCTACAGGGAGAAGCTCGGAGGGGCGAGTGGCGGCGGCTACTTCCCGCGGTTCGGCGAGCACGAGACGACCATGCTCGTCTCCTACTTCGAGGGTCTGTCGCATCTGGTGGACCTGAAGACCGGCAGGCGGTTCGGCAAGCCGGTCGTCAGAGGGGACATGGAGGCCATGCCCGACGACCTGCTGGTGGATCCGACGGGCCGGCGCATGCTGGTCACGGACGGGCGGCTCGACGCGCTGTCGCTGCCCGGCTGGACGTGGGAGCGGCCCTACCCGGCCTGCCGCAAGGAGTCGGCCGTGGCCGCCTTCAGCCCGGACGGCAGGACCCTGGCCTGCGGACGTGACGGGATCACGCTGGTGGACGCGGCCTCGGGACGGCTGCGCGCCAGGGACGACCAGTGGTCCTGCGAGCTCTGCCGGAATGTCTGGGCCCAGATGCGCCTGGACGACCGGTACGTCGTCGTCTTCGCCCTACGGGACCTGCAGGTGTGGCAGATCGCCGATCACAAGGAGGTGCTCAACTACCGTGCCGAGGGCGACCTGACCGATGTCCGCCTCGACCCCGACGGCAGGACGCTGCGTTATCTCATGGACGATGTCGTCGTGAGCGTGGACCTGGCCTCCCGGGTGACGTCCACGCGGGTGGGCGAGGAGGACGCCGAGATCCGGTTCAGCCCCACGGGGCGGTGGGCCACCGTCGCCGACTATGAGGCGACGCGCCTCCGGGTCGTGGACCTCCGGACGCGTCGAACCGTCGCCACGTTCGCCAAGGACTCCGAGGCTCAGTCCCTGGAGCCGGGCTTCGACGAACCGCGCGACCGCATGGTGCTGGCGGAGTCGGACGGCAAGGTCAGGCTCATCGACCTGAGGACGTCGCGGCAGGTGTGGGCCGTCCGGACGCCCAAGCTCAACAACCCCGATCAGGTGCAGTTCACCGCCGACGGCAAGGAGGTCGTCATGTCGATGGACCCACAGGCGCAGGTGGAGGACTTCCGCGTGCTGGTCTACGACGCGGCCACCGGACGCACCCTGCACGACTTCGCCGCGGCAGAGCGCGGCGGCCCGCTGACCAAGGACGGCAGGGCGCTCGTCACCGGCAGCGGCAGGTTCCTCGACCTGACGACGGGCAAGCCGTCCGGCAGCGGGTTCGCCCTGTCCGCGACGGGCTACCGTCCCGCGCTGAGCAGCAGAGCCGTCATCGCGATCAGCCAGGACGACACCGGACGCATCGCCCTGTGGGACGCCGCCGCTCCCCAGGGAGCCACGCCGATCCGCCCCACACTGCCCCGCGCGGCCGGCTCGGTCGACCTGCTGGCCTTCTCACCCGACGGCGGCATCCTGGCCACCCTGACGATGAGCGGGAGGATCCAGCTCTGGGACCTCGCCACCAAACGGCGGCTCGGCGCCTCCTACGACCTCCACACCACCGACGAGCCCCAGGCGCTCACGTTCAGCGGCGACGGCCGCACCCTGTACGCCGCCGTCGACGGGCGCGTCCACGAGGTGCCGGTGGACCCGGGGCAGGTGGCGGCGGCCGTGTGCCGGCGCGCCGGTGCCACCCTGTCCGAGCGGGACTGGGCCCGCTACCTGCCGGACGTCCCGTACCGCAAGGTCTGCTAGCCCTTGCAGTTGCCCCAGGAGGTGCGGCCGCCCCACGCCTCGACGCGGTTGTCGGGGGTACGGGTCCAGCCCTGGTACTTCACGCACTTCCAGCTGCCGTCCACGTGCCCGGTCTCGGCGTAGAACCGGTACTTCTGCACGTCCTCCGACCGGCCGCCGCCCCGCACCTCCAGGCTGGCGCCGGTCACCGTGCGGGTGCCGGTGTAGCGGGTCTTGATCGCGGCCACGCAGTTCTCGCCGCTGCTCTTGCTGTACATGAGGTAGACGTGCCCGAGCACCCGGCCGTCGCGCGTCCTCATCGCCCGGTGGCCGTCCTTGACCTGGTGGAATCCGGACCCGCACACGCGCTCGGGCGAGTAGGCCGCCGACGCGGCAGAGGCGGGGGCGGGGACGGCGGCGATCCCGGCGGCGACGAGGCCGGCCGCGACGATCGAACGCTTGAGCACGAGGTTCCCTTCGTCGAACAACATCGTCGATCTTTACCATGGCTTGACTGCGGCGCGAGGGGGATTCGTGAAATATCGGGGTTTGCCGCTCATCCTGGTCTGTGCGGCGTGGGGCATGTTCTGGGGCGCCTGGTCGGCCCTGCTGCCCGCCCTGAAGGACCAGCTCGGAGCCTCGGCCGTGGACCTCGGGCTGGCGCTGACGGCGGTGCCGGTCGGGGCGATCCCGGCGATGGCCATGACCGGGCGGCTGGCCCGCGGGCGCGAGCGCGACGCGCTCCTCCTCGCCTGCGCCGCCTTCGGGCTGAGCGCCGCCGCGATCGGCTGGACGTCGTCGCCGGTGGCGTTCGGCGCGGCCCTGCTCGTGCTGGGGGCGGCCAGCGGCGCGCTCGACGTCGCACTCAACCTGACCACGGGACGGGTGGAGCGGGAGAGCGGGCGGCGGCTGTTCCAGGCGGTCCACGCGGCCTTCCCCGTCGCGGTCATCGTGGCCGCCCCCGCCACCGGTTTGGCCCGCCAGCTCGGCCTCGGCACCACGGCGGTGCTCGCCGTGCTGGGCGCCCTCGTGCTCGCCGCCTCGGCCGCGCTGCTCCGGCTGCCCCTCGGCCGCGGCGCCGTCCCCGGGGAGGGCCCCGGCGGGCGGCGGCACTGGGGCGCGGCGGCCCTGCTCGGCGGGCTGGCGGCGTGCGCCCTGATCATCGAGAACGCGGTGGAGCAGTGGTCGGTGCTGCTGCTCGAGGAGCACCGTGCCGCCTCGGCCCTGGTGGCCAGCGCCGCGCCGGCGGTGTACATGGGGGCGCTCACGGCCGGCCGCCTGGTCGCGCAGGCGCTGCCCGGGCTGCGGCTGCGCCCTCTCTACCTGGTGGCCGGCCTGGGCGGGGGCGGGGGGATCGCCCTCGCCGGCTGGGGCGGCGGCGCGGGTGCGGATGCCTGGGCGGTGCCGATCTCGCTGGCCGGGTTCGCTCTGGCCGGGCTCGCCCTGGGGCCGCTGGTGCCGGCCGTCCTCAGCCGGGCCGCGGCCAGGGACCCGAGCGGCGCGCTCGTGTCAGGCGTCTCCGTCGTGTCGTACACCGCGTTCGTGATCAGTCCGCCGCTCGTGGCGGCGCTGGCGGCCGGGCTCGGCCTGCCGGCCGCCCTCTCGGCTCTCGGTCTGCTCGCGCTTCCCCTGCTCGCCCGCGCCCTCCTGCCCCGTTGAGCCCCCCGCGGAATATGGCCGGCTCTTGGGGCAACAGTGGCGGCCGACCGGGTATGTCCCTGCGGCGTACCGGTGACAGCGCGAGGGGGACACCATGGCCGTCTGCGAGACGTGCGGGAACGACTACGACATGTCCTTCGAGGTCCACGCCCAGGGGGCCGTGCACACCTTCGACTCCTTCCAGTGCGCGATCCAGGCCATGGCGCCGATCTGCGAGCACTGCGGCACCCGCGTCATCGGGCACGGCGTCCAGTCGGGCAAGAACTGGTACTGCTGCGCCCACTGCGCCCGCCAGGAGGGCAGCGCCGGCCTCGTGGACCGGGTGATGGCCGGCATGTCCGGCTGAACGCTCATGGCGGGAACCGCCCACTAGAGGGACACTGGCAGTGTGGCCGACTTCGATGTTGCCGTCATAGGTTCCGGACCCGGCGGGCAGAAAGCGGCCATCGCCGCCGCCAAGCTCGAGAAGCGGGTCGTCATCGTGGAGCGCCGGAACATGATGGGCGGCGTCTGCATCAACACCGGCACGATCCCGTCCAAGACCCTGCGCGAGGCCGTGCTCTACCTCACGGGCCTCAACCAGCGGGAGATGTACGGCCAGAGCTACCGGGTCAAGGACGACATCACCGTGGGCGACCTGGGCATCCGCACCCAGCACGTCATCGGCCGGGAGATCGACGTGATCCGCAGCCAGCTCGCGCGCAACCACGTCGCCGTGGTGCCCGGGACGGCCAGGTTCGTGGACCCGCACACGCTGGACGTGATCGACGAGTCGAACCGTGACGTCAAGATCACCGCTGACAAGATCATCATCGCGACGGGAACGCGACCGGCCCGCCCCGCGTCGGTCGAGTTCGACGAAGAGACGATCATCGACTCCGACGGCATCCTCAACCTCCAGGCCGTCCCCGACTCGCTCGTCGTCGTCGGGGCGGGCGTCATCGGCATCGAGTACGCCTCCATGTTCGCCGCCCTGGGCACCAAGGTCACGGTCGTGGAACGGCGGGAGCGGATGCTCGACTTCTGCGACCTGGAGATCGTCGAGGCGCTGAAGTACCACCTGCGCGACCTGGCGGTGACGTTCCGGTTCGGCGAGACGGTGGCCGCCGTCGAGCGCCACGCCAGGGGAGCGCTGGCGCTGCTGGAGAGCGGCAAGAAGATCCCGGCCGAGACCGTCATGTACTCGGCGGGCCGCCAGGGCATGACCGACGGCCTCGGCCTGGAGCTGGCCGGCCTGTCGGCCGACGACCGGGGTCGCATCCCGGTGGACGAGCACTACCGCACCACCGTCCCGCACATCTACGCGGTGGGCGACGTCATCGGATTCCCCTCGCTGGCCGCCACCTCGATGGAGCAGGGCCGCATCGCCGCCCACCACGCCTGCGCCGAGCCCCTGCACGGCATCCACCACCTCCAGCCGATCGGCATCTACACGATCCCGGAGATCTCCTTCATCGGCCGCACCGAGGACGAGCTGACCGCCTCGCAGGTGCCGTTCGAGGTGGGCATCTCCCGCTACCGGGAGCTGGCCCGCGGGCAGATCATCGGCGACACGTACGGCATGCTGAAGCTGCTGGTGTCGCCGGAGGACCGGTCGCTGCTGGGCGTCCACGTGTTCGGCACGGGCGCCACCGAGCTGCTGCACATCGGCCAGGCGGTGATGGGCTGCGGCGGCACGATCGACTACCTGGTGGACGCGGTCTTCAACTACCCGACGCTGGCGGAGTCGTACAAGGTGGCGGCCCTGGACGCCATGAACAAGCTCCGCCGGGTCGCCCGCTTCGAACTCTGACCAGGGTGGTCCGCCGGGTTCCTACTCGTCGGGCTGGGTGCGGCGGGTCCGTCCCGGGGGCTTCTTGCGGCCCGCGACCAGGGTGTCGCCCGGCGCCGGTGACGAGGCCGGCTCGTCGGCGGGCGCCGCCGTCTCGGCCTGCGGGCGGCGCGGGCGGGGGGGGGGCGCCGTGTCTCCCTGCCCGGCCTGCTCCGTCTCCGTACGGGCCCGCGTACGAGCCGCCGTGCCCGGCCCGGTGCCGGTCTCCGAGCCCAAACCCTTGCCCTTGCCCGATTCCGTGGTGGTTCCGGTGGAGGGCGCCTTCGACGCGGGGGCGGCGCCTCCGGAGGCCGGGTCGGAAGGGCGGGCCGTGTCGGGGTCGCGCAGGGAGGCGATGACCTGGTCCGCCTCCGTGTCGGCCGCGAACTCGCTGGCCGCGGCCGACTCCCGGCGCCGGATCACCACCATGTGGTCCACCGACACCCTCCCCGCGCCCACGACCGCCAGTAGCAGCGCGGCCACGCCCAGCAGGACGAGCTCGTTCACGGTGATGGGGTTGAGCGGCGGCGCGACCAGGAACACGGCCAGTGCCTCGGCGAACAGCACCAGCCCCGTCAGCGCCACCAGCAGCCCGGCGATCAGCAGCGCCCCGCCGATCAGCTCGGCGAGCATGGTGACCGTGGCCCAGGCCCGCGGCGCGGGCGCGCCCTGCTGGGCGAACAGCAGCCCGGTGTTCTTCAGGCCGTCCTCCAGCTTGTGCCAGCCGTTGGCGAAGAAGATGCCGCCGACGCCTAAGCGGGCGACCAGGGCGGCGACGTCATGGAAGGCCTGTCTCACGGTAGATCTCTGCCCGGAGGGGGACATCGCACACCTCAATCACGGCGCAGCAGCGTGGCCACGGCGAGGGCGGTCAGGCTGAGCAGGACGATGCTCACCACGACCGTGGTGTGCAGGGCGTTGACGAAGGCCCACCGTGCGGCGGTGAGCAGCGCGTCGCCCGCGCTGCCGCCGACCTCCTGGGCCACGTGGGCGGCGCCGGCCAGGGACTGCCGGGCCTGGTCCATGGCCGCGCCGGGCACGCCGGGCACGGGCGGGAGGCTGGGCGCGTACGCCATGGTGGTGATCGTGCCCAGGACGGCCACGCCGAGTCCGGCGCCCAGCTCGTAGGCGGTCTCCTCGATGGCGGCGGCCCCGCCCGCCCGCGACTCCGGGACCGACGACATGATCGTGTCGGAGGCGGCCAGCAGCGCCACCTGGACGCCGAACCCGATGCCGACGAAGCAGACCCCGAGCATGACGGGATGACTTTCGACGCCCCAGGTCAGCGTGGGGGTGAGGGAGAGCGCGACGAGCCCCAGGCCGCCGCTCATGGTGGCGCGCATGCCGGCGCGCGGCAGGATGTGGGCCGCGGCGAGCCCGCCGGCGATGGCCGACAGCACCAGCGGCAGCATCCGGATCGCCGCCTGCGGCGGCCGGTCGCCGAGGACGAGCTGGAGGTACTGGGCCAGCATGAGCTGGAGCCCCACGAGCGCGAACACGCCCAGCAGCACCCCGGCCACGCCGGTGGTGAACGCCCGGCTCCGGAACAGGCCGATCTCCAGCAGCGGCGCCGCCAGCCGCGACTGCCGCCTGACGAACCACACCAGCAGCGCCGCCCCTGCCAGGAACACGGCGACGGACGCCCCGAACGGCATGAGGCTGCCCGATCCCGCCTCCTTCAGGCCGAAGGCGAGCGCCAGGATGCCGAGCACCGACAGCACGGCGCTCAGCCCGTCCCAGGGCCTGCCGTCGTCGCGGCGCGAGTCGGGCAGCAGCCTGGCGGCGGCGGGCAGCAGCACCAGCAGGATCGGCACGTTGATGAGGAAGACGGCGCCCCACCAGACGCTGACGAGCAGGCCGCCGATCAGCGGGCCGACGGCCGCGCCCGCCGCGGCGACCGCGCTCCAGATGCCGAGGGCGATGGCCCGCTCGCGGCGGTCGGTGAAGACCTGGCGGATCAGCGACAGCGTGGCCGGCATGATCATGGCGCCGCCGACGCCGAGCAGCGCCCGGGCGAGGATGAGGAAGAGGGGAGTGGGGGAGAAGGCCGCGGCGGCCGAGGCCACCCCGAACAGCACGAACCCACCCAGGACCAGCCGTTTACGGCCGTAGCGGTCGCCGAGCGTGCCGAACATGATCAGCAGCGGCGCGACCACCAGCGAGTAGACGTCGATGATCCACAGGAGCTGGACGGCCGACGGCTCCAGCGCCGCGGTCAGCGCCGGGACGGCGATGTGCAGGACCGTGGCGTCGACAGTGATCAGGAGCAGGCTCAGGCAGAGCAGCAGGAGGATCGACCAGCGGTTGTCGGGGTGTCGCCGGGCCCCACGCCGTACGAGGGGGGCGGCCTGTGTGACGGTCATGGACCTCCTTGCCGGCCGATCCGATCACACCGGGCCCGCGCATGACTGTGGTCGCCGTGGATGCGGGGCTCGCTGCGTCGGAAACGTGGTTGACGCTGCCTCCGGGCTCCTCCGCTCCAGCTTGCGTGGCAGCTTAGGCCATGGCATGCGCTGGGGATAGCGGTATCGACGCATCGAAGGTCCGCACGCGTACCTCTCTAGAGAGATACAGCCCTATGTCGTCACCTGTTCAACTTTCATCGAACAGCCGATCATGAGTTGGTGGGGACGGACGGAAATCATAGCAAGAACCATGAAAAAACCGACAAATCCCCGCGTGATTGGTGCGCCGAAGCCGTCGCCCGCCTCCACGCCGGCCGCCCCGAGGAGGCGCTGAACGCCGCCCGCGAGGCCGCCGCGGGAGCCGCGCGCGACGAGCGCGGAGAGGCCGCCGCCACGGGGGAGTGGGCGCACCGCCTGATGAGCCTGGCCGTGGAACGGCTGGGCCGCGACGCCGACGCCCTCCCGCCGGCGCGCGAGGCGGTCCGGCTGGCGCCGGGCTCCTGGCCGGCCCGGGTACGCCTGGCCACGGCGCTGGCCCGCCTGCCCGGCCACGCGGACGAGGCGGCCGGCCAGGCGGGGCTGGCCCGCGCGTTCGCCCCCGAGGAGCCCGCGCCGCACGCCCTGGAAGGGGACCTCGCCCTGCTGCGCGGCGACCACGCCCACGCCACGACCGCCTACCGCACCGCCCTCGCCACCGCCACCGCCATCAGCACCGACCCCGGCCCCGGCCCCGGACCGTCCTCCGGGGAGCGGCCGGGGGACGCGGTCCGGGCGCGGGTGCGGGTGAATCTGGGGTTGGCGTTGCTGCGGTGGGACCGTCCCCGGGCCCACCACGACCCCGCCTGGCCGGTGGACCCGCGTGAGACCGGCCGGGCGAGACGGGCGCTGGAGGTGTGGTCGCGACAGGCCCGGCTGCTGGCGGCGCTGGCCACGATCGGCGTCGCCGCGGCCGCGCAGGCCGCCGACCTCGCCCTCCAGGCGAAGCTGGGCGGCCTGGTCGCGCTGGCGCTGCTGGCGGTCCTCACCGTCCGGCAGGCGCGCCGGATCAGGGTGTGGCCGCTGGTGCCCGCCATGATGGGGCGCGACCCGTGGCTCGGCACGGAGGTGGTGTCGGCGGCCGTGTCGGTGGCCGCGTACGCCGCCTGGCTGGGCCTGACCGCGGCGCCCGGCGTGCCGCCGTGGCTGGACCCGGTGTGGGCCGGGCTCGCGGCCGTCGCGGTGCTCGGCTGGCCCGCGCACGCCGCCCTGCGCGCCCTGGCCGGGACGTGGCGCGGTCACCCCGTCCGGGCGCTGGAGCAGTTCGCCGCCGTGGACGGCGAGCGGACGGCGCGCAGGAACGCCGGAGTGACGCTGTGGATCCTGCTCGGCCGCACCTGGTCGGTGCTGGCGCCACTGGCCTGCGCGGCGGTGGCCGTGGAGCCCAGGGCCGCGCTGGCGGCCGTGGCCGTGCCGTACCCGCTGCTGCGCTGCTACCGGCGCGCCCGCCACGGCGGCGAGGACGGGTGGCTGCGCGCGGCGGTCGTCCTGCTCGTCCTCGCGGCGGCCGGATGCGCGGCGGGCGCCCTGCTGGAGTGGTCGGCACAGGACCGAACAGCCGGGGCCGCGTGGGCGTGGCGGGTGGGGATGGCGGCGCTCGGGCTGGTGGCGGTCGCGTTCGCGGTGCGGGCCGGGCGCGCGTGGTGGCGCGGCGGCCCGGGCCCCTGGCGCTCCTCGCTCCTCATGTGCGACCTGCCCGCCGGCGACGAGCCCTCCGTGCCGCTCGGCCTGGAGGCGCGCCAGGCTCTCGCGTACGCCAGGAACGTCGTCCTGTCCTTCGCCGACCCGCTCGGCCCGCGGACGGTCGGCGCGGCCGCCTCGATCGGACCGGCCGGAGAGCTGCGGCTGGTCGCCGAGGCCGGTGCCGGGGAGGCGGTGGAGGCGGACCCGCGGGTCGCGGTGTTCGCGGCCGGACCGTCGCCGCGCCGCCGGTGGGTGGAGGTGCGCGGCGTCGCCGTGGCCGCCCCGGGCCTCCTGCGCGTCACGCCCAAGCAGGTGCTGACCGGAGAGTTCCCGGGACGACACCAGCGCGGCTGACCGGAGCGTCCCGGGGGAAAGTCCCATACGTCCCCCGAACGTCAGGCGTCACCTGGCGTGTCAGGTCCGCCCAATCGTCCTTCTGGTGCGGTATAACCGGGGGCGGACCGGGGAGGCGTGATGCGTGAGTCCGGCAGGGCCCAGGCCGCGGGGCGGGTCGCGGCGCGGGATCTGTTCGAGCGGGTGCGCCTGCGCTATTTCCATCTTCCCCCGGCCGTCCGCCGGGTGATGTACGCCTCGGTGCTGATCGGCTCCGTCGGCCTGGGCGCGGCCCTCGGCTGGGACCTCGCGCAGACGTTCCTCGTCACGCTGGCCCTGCTGGCCTTCGCCGCGCTCACCCTGCGCTTCCCGCGCGCCGCGGCCACCGCCGTGGTGGTGGTGGCCTGGGCCGTGCTGATGCCGGTGTTCGTGCTGCTGTTCCCGGTCGGCTCGCCCGCGCCGACGCTGCTGCTCGTGCTGGCCGTGCCGGTCGCCGCCGTCGCGCACCTGATCCGCTGGGTGCCGCCGTGGCTGACCGCCCTGCTGGCGCTGCTGCCCGCGGGCCTGCTCGCGGCGGCCGTGTCCCTGGTCTCCGACGTCACCGCCGTCTGGGTCGCGTACGGCGTGGCCGCCGCGGCGCTGCTCTACCGCTTCCTGCTGGCCCGCCGCGCCAAGGCCGAGATGACGGTCCAGGAGCAGGAGCAGCTACGCGTACGGGTTCGCGAGGGCAGGGCGGAGCCGCAGCACGACCGGGGCGCCGGGCCGCCCAGCATCTCCGTCGAGGACGCGCTGGGCGAGCTGGAGAGCATGATCGGCCTTTCCCCGGTCAAGGAGCAGGTGCGCTCCATCGCGGCCTCGATCGAGGCGTCCCGGCTGCGGGCCGAGGCCGGCTACACGGCCGGCCGGCCGACCCGCCACTTCGTCTTCTCCGGGCCGCCGGGCACCGGCAAGACGAGCGTGGCCCGCACCCTGGCGAAGATCTTCTACGCGTTCGGCCTGCTGGACACCCCGTACGTGGTGGAGGCGCAGCGCGCCGACCTGGTCGGCGAGTTCCTCGGCGCGACCGCGATCAAGACGAACGAGCTGGTCGACCGGGCCCTCGGCGGCGTGCTGTTCATCGACGAGGCGTACAGCCTGGTCAACTCCTCCGACGGGCAGCCCGACCGGTTCGGCGCGGAGGCCGTGCAGACCCTGCTCAAGCGGGCCGAGGACGACCGCGACCGGCTGATCATCATCCTGGCCGGCTACGAGCAGGAGATGGCCGGCTTCCTGGCCTCCAACCCGGGCCTGGCCAGCCGTTTCGCCACCCGGGTGCGCTTCCCCGGCTACTCTCCCACCGAGCTGGCCGAGATCACCGAGCTGCTCCAGCGGCGCCGCGGCGACACGATGTCCGGCGAGACCAGGGCCGCGCTGCTCGGCCTGTTCGAGGACGTGCAGCGGCGCGGGCTGGTGGACGAGCTGGGCAACGCCCGCTTCGCGCGCAGCCTGGTGGAGGCGGCCGCGCAGGCCCGCGACGTGCGGGTGGTGGGCGCGGGCGGCACCCCGACCACCGAGGACCTGGTGACCACCACCACGCCCGACGTGACCAAGGCGTTCAACGACCTGACCGCCCGTTTCCGCGGCCACGAGGCCACGCCGACGCTGGAGGAGGCGCTCGGCGACCTCGACCGGATGGCCGGGCTCGCGCCGGTCAAGCGGCAGGTCCACGCCATCGCCGCGCAGCTCCAGGTGGCCCGGATGCGGCAGGAGCGCGGCCTGCCCACGCCGCCGCAGACGCGGCATTTCGTGTTCGTCGGGCCGCCCGGCACCGGCAAGACGACAGTGGCGCGGGTCCTCGGACGGGTGTTCGCCGCGCTGGGGCTGCTCGCCCGCCCCGACGTGGTGGAGGCGCAGCGGGCCGACCTCGTGGGCCAGCACCTCGGCGCGACCGCGATCAAGACCAACGAGCTGGTCGACCGGGCCCTCGGCGGCGTGCTGTTCATCGACGAGGCGTACAGCCTGGTCAACCCCGGCTACTCCGGCGGCGACGCGTTCGGCGCCGAGGCCGTGCAGACCCTGCTCAAGCGCGCCGAGGACGACCGCGACCGGCTCGTCATCGTGCTGGCCGGCTACGAGCGCGAGATGGACGCCTTCCTCGCCACCAACCCGGGCCTGGCCAGCCGCTTCGGCCAGCGCGTCGCCTTCCCCAGCTACGCGCCGTCCGAGCTGTCGGAGATCGCGGTGCTGCTGGCGGAGAAGTCCGGCGACCGCTTCGACGAGGCCGCGCTGCGCGACCTCGACGAGGTCTTCGCCTGGGTGTGCGACGAGCGGCTGATCGACGGGCTCGGCAACGGCCGCTTCGCGCGGTCGCTGTTCGAGCGGGCGGCGATGCGCCGCGACGTGCGGCTGGCCGCGCTGGCCTCCCAGGGCGGCTCCGCCACCTCCGCCGAGCTGACCACGATCACCAGCGAGGACGTGCGGACCGCCGTGGACGAGCTCTCCGGCCGCTGAACTCCCCTCGTCGAACGCCGGTCGCCGAACTCTCCGGTCGTTCACCCGACACGTCCTGGCACCCTCCCCGTCGCATGGTGTAGCTATATGACTACGCATCGTGCGCTGGAGGGGGGAGGATGGCGGGATTCCTGGCCCGCAGGCTGCTCAACTATCTCGTGCTCGTCGCCGTCGCCGCGAGCCTGGCGTACATGCTGGCCGCCACCGCCCTCGACCCGCGCTCCAACTACGCCGACCGCACCCCCAAGCCGCCCCCGGCCGTGGTCGACGCCCAGCTGACCGCGCTCAACCTCAACGACCGGACCCCGCTGCTCCAGCGCTACGCCACCTGGGCGGACGGGGTGCTGCACGGCGACTTCGGCAAGACCGTCACCGGGTCGCCGGTCAACGACGACATCGGCCGCCGGGCCGGCGTCACGTTCCGCCTCGTGATGCTCGGGCTGATCTTCGGCAGCGTCGGCGGGGTGCTGCTCGGCGCCCTGGCCGCGGTCCGGCAGTACGGGTGGTTCGACCGCGCGTCGGCGGCCCTGTCGTTCGCGGTGCTCGCGGTGCCCGTGGTCGTGCTGGCCAACATGCTCATCCTGCTCGGCACCTGGGTCAACGACCGGCTCGGCACCCAGGTCTTCCTGGTCAGCGGCGAGTACAGCGGCGACCTCGACACCGGCTTCTGGGGCAACGTGCTCGACCGGATCCAGCACCTCATCCTGCCGACGATCTCGCTGTCGCTGGCGCTGGTCGCCGTCTTCAGCCGCTACCAGCGCAACATGATGCTCGACGTGCTCGGCGCCGACTACGTCCGCACCGCCCGGGCCAAGGGGCTGAGCAGGCGCGCCGCCCTGACCCGTCACGCGCTGCGCACCGCGCTGGTGCCGGTCATGACCTACTTCGCGTTCACGTTCGGCGCGCTGCTGACCGGCGCCACGTTCACTGAGAAGATCTTCGGCTGGCACGGGCTCGGGGAGCAGCTCATCAACTCCATCTTCACCAACGACGTCAACACCGTGGCGGCCGTCGCGCTCCTCGCCGCCGTGGCGGTGCTGTGCGCCTCGCTGGCCTCCGACCTGCTGCACGCCGCGCTCGACCCGCGGGTGAGAACCGGATGACGCTCCCGGAGGAGGAGCTGGCCGAGGAGCTGACACCCGGCCTCCCCGGCGGCGGGCCGCGCCGGGCGCCGTCCCGGGGCCGGGTCGTCGTCCGGCGGTTCCTGCGCTCCCGGCAGGGGACGGCCGGCCTGGCGGTCCTCGTGGTCATGTTCCTGCTGGCGTTCGCCGGGCCGCCGCTCAGCCCGTGGTCCTACACCGACCGCGACTTCACCGCGTTCCTCCAGCCGCCGTCGGCCCGCCACTGGTTCGGCACCCTGCAGACCGGCGCCGACGTCTACGCGGTGACGCTGCGCGGCATGCAGAAGTCGCTCGTCGTGGGCCTGCTCGCCGCGCTGGTCTCCACCGCGCTGGCCGCGCTCGTCGGGGCGTTCGCCGGTTACTTCTCCGGCTGGGGCGACCGGACCCTGACCTGGCTGACCAACCTGCTGCTCGTGCTGCCCGCGTTCCTCATCCTGGCGATTATGTCGCCGCTGTTCGGTGAGGGGACATGGGTGTTGTTCGTGCTCATGCTGGCGCTGTTCCTCTGGATGGTCACATCCAAGATCGTTCGCGGCATGACGATCTCGCTGAAGCGGCGGGAGTACATCCAGGCCGCCCGGTTCATGGGCGTGCGCCCGGTGACGATCATCTTCCGGCACGTGCTGCCCAACCTGTCGTCGCTGCTCATCGTGGACGCCACCCTCAACGTCAGCGCGGCCATCCTCACCGAGACCTCGCTGTCGTACTTCGGCTTCGGCATCCAGCCGCCCGACGTGTCGTTCGGCACGCTCATCGCCGACGGCTCCAAGACCGCCGTGTACGCGCCGTGGACGTTCTGGTTCGTGGCCGGGCTGCTCGTCGTCACCGTGCTGGCCGTCAACCTCGTCGGCGACGCCCTGCGGGACGCCTTCGACCCCACGTCCACGAGGCCGCGATGACACCCGCCACAACGCCCCTCCTGCAGGTCCGCGAGCTCGACGTCTCCTTCGGCGGCGTGCCGGCCGTGCGCGGCGTGTCCTTCGAGGTGCGGCCGGGCGAGGTCCTCGGCGTCGTCGGCGAGTCCGGGTCCGGCAAGTCGGTCACCGCCTCGGCCGTCATGGGGCTGCTGCCGCCCTCCGCCCGGGTCTCCGGCTCGGTGCTGCTGCACGGCAGGGAGCTGGTCGGAGCCCGTGACAAGGACCTGAACGGCCTGCGCGGGCGGACCATGTCGATGGTCTTCCAGGACCCGCTGTCCGCCCTCACCCCCGTCTACCGGGTCGGCGACCAGATCGCCGAGGCCGTGCGCGTCCACCAGCGGGTCACCAAGGAGCAGGCCCTGGTCAAGGCCGTGTCCCTGCTCGACCTCGTCGGCATACCCAACCCCGCCGAGCGGGCGCTGGCCTTCCCCCACGAGTTCTCCGGCGGCATGCGCCAGCGCGCGATGATCGCGATGGCCATCGCCAACGACCCCGACCTCATCATCTGCGACGAGCCGACGACCGCGCTCGACGTCACCATCCAGGCGCAGGTGCTGGAGGTGCTGAAGAAGGCCCGTGACGAGACGGGCGCCGCCATCATCATGATCACCCATGACATGGGCGTGGTGGCCGGGTTCGCCGACCGGGTGCTCGTCATGTACGCGGGCCGGCCGGTCGAGGTGGGCGGCGTGGACGACGTCTACTACCGGCCCGGCATGCCGTACACGGTGGGGCTGCTCAGGTCGATCCCGCGGGTCGACCGCGGCGCGCGGCGGGCGCTGGAGCCCATCGAGGGCGGTCCGCCCTCGCCCGCGGCGCTGCCGCCGGGCTGCCCGTTCGCGCCGCGCTGCCCGCTGCGGATCGCCGACTGCGACGAGGCGGAGCCGCCGCTGTTCGAGATCGGCCCCGGTCATCTGGCCGCCTGCATCCGGTGGGAGGAGGTGGTCCCGGCCCCTGCTGAGGCGCCGCCCGGCCCCGAGCCCGCGACCGTGGCCGTCCCGCGCGGTGAGCCGGTGCTGCGCGTGGAGGGCCTGGTCAAGGACTATCCGCTGATGCGCGGCGCCGTGTTCAAGCGCCGCGTCGGCACCGTACACGCCGTGGCCGGGGTCGGTTTCGAGATCCGCGAGGGCGAGACGCTCGGCCTGGTCGGCGAGTCGGGCTGCGGCAAGACCACGACCCTGCTGGAGATCCTGGAGCTGGCCAGGCCCCAGGAGGGACGGATCGTCGTGTTCGGCCACGACACCGCCCGGCTCGGCGCGGCCGAGCGGATGGCGGTCCGGCGCGACATGCAGGTCGTCTTCCAGGACCCGCTGGCCTCGCTCGACCCCCGCATGACCGTCCACGACATCGTCGCCGAGCCGCTGCGCACGCACGGCGGCACGGAGCCGCGGGGGAGCGCCGGCCGGCGCGTCGCGGAGCTGCTCACGCTCGTCGGCCTGGCGCCCGAGCACGCCGAGCGCTACCCGCAGGACTTCTCCGGCGGCCAGCGGCAGCGCATCGGCATCGCCCGCGCCCTCGCGCTGGAGCCCCGGCTGCTGGTCCTCGACGAGCCGGTCTCGGCGCTGGACGTGTCCATCCAGGCCGGAGTGATCAACCTGCTCGCCGAGCTGAAGGCCAGGCTCGGCCTGTCGTACCTGTTCGTGGCGCACGACCTGGCCGTGGTGCGGCACATCGCCGACCGGGTCGCCGTCATGTACCTCGGCCGCATCGCCGAGATCGGCTCCGTCGACGCGGTCTACGACGCCCCCGCCCACCCGTACACCCAGGCGCTGCTGTCCGCCATCCCGCTGCCCGACCCCGTCCGCGAGCGCTCGCGCAGGCGGATCCTCCTCGAAGGTGACCTCCCCAGCCCGGCCGATCCGCCGTCGGGCTGCCGCTTCCGCACCCGGTGCCCGAAGTTCCGCGCGGTGCTGACCGAGACCGAGCGCACGCTCTGCGTCGAGGTGGAGCCCGACGTGCTGCCCGTGGGCACGCCGGCCGGCGACCAGGGCGCGGCCTGCCATTACGCGGAGAAGCTCGAAGTCGTCTAAACCAGGAGAACCCGATGCAGGCACCACGCCCGGCCAGAGTCGCCCGGACCGCCGTCGCCCTGACCCTCGCCCTGTCCGCGCCGCTGACGCTGTCCGGCTGCGGCGGCGGACAGGGCGCTGGAGGCGGCCCCGGCGACGAGACCGTCCGGGCCGTCAAGGCGTACGACATCAACCCCCAGCCGCGCGAGAAGGTCAAGGACGGCGGCACGCTGCGCTGGGGGGTCAACGAGTTCCCCGCGCAGTGGAACCGCAACCACGTCGACGGCAACCTCGCCGTGGCCGCCGTGATCAGCAACGCCCTGCTGCCCGCGCCGTTCCTGTCGGACCAGAAGGCGGTGATCAGCCCCAACCCCGACTACGTGCTCGACGCGAAGCTCACCTCGCGTGAGCCACGGCAGGTGGTCACCTACCGGCTCAACCCGAAGGCCCGCTGGTCCGACGGCAAGCCCATCACGTGGGCCGACTACGAGGCCCAGTGGCAGGCGCTCAACGGCAAGGACCCGCGCTACCGCATCGTCAGCTCCACCGGCTACCAGGACATCCAGAAGGTCGCCCGGGGCAAGGACGACTACCAGGTGGTGGTGACCTTCGCCCGGCCGTTCGGCGACTGGCAGTCGCTGTTCGGGCCGCTGCTGCCCGCCTCGGCCAACCGCACGCCCGACGCGTTCAACAACGCGTGGCTGAACCGGATCCCCGTGACCGCGGGGCCGTTCCGGCTCAAGGGCTTCGACCAGACCGCCAAGACCATCACGCTGGTCCGCGACGACCACTGGTGGGGGCAGCGGGCCAAGCTCGACCAGATCGTCTACCGCGCCTCCGAGCAGGACTCCCTGATCGGCGCGTTCGGCAACGGTGAGCTCGACGTCGCCGACATCGGCCCCTCCGCGCCCGACTACGCCCGCGCCCGCGCCACCCGCAACGCGCAGGTGCGCCAGGCGGCCGGCCCCGACTTCCGGCACATCACCTTCAACGGCTCCAGCGACCTGCTGCGCGACCAGCGGGTCCGCCAGGCCGTCCAGCTCGGCGTCAACCGCCAGGCCATCGCCCAGTCCGACCTGCAGGGCCTCGACTGGCCGATCGCGCCGCTCGACAACCACTTCTTCATGAACACCCAGGAGGGCTACCAGAACAACGCCGGCCCGCTCGGCGCCTACAACCCGGCACGCGCCAAGCAACTCCTCGACGAGGCCGGCTGGAAGCAGTCCGGCGCCGTACGGCAGAAGGACGGCAGGCCGCTGGCGCTGCGCTTCGTCGTGCCCTCCGGCGTGCAGGTGAGCAAGTCGGAGGCGGAGCTGACGCAGAGCATGCTGAGCCAGATCGGGGTGCGGGTCTCGATCCAGGCCGTGCCCGGCGACGACTTCTTCACCAAGTACGTCATCCCCGGCAACTTCGATCTGACCGCCTTCGCCTACATCGGCACCCCGTTCCCGGTGTCGAGCAGCTACGGGATCTACGCGAACGCACCGGACGGCAAGACGTGGAACGCCAACTTCGGGCGGACCGGGTCGAAGGCCATCGACGACGCCATGAACAAGGCCGGCCAGAGCCTGGACCCGGCCCGCGCCCGGGCCGCCACCAACGAGGCCGACCGGCTCATCTGGGAGGAGGTCAACGTCCTGCCGCTCTACCAGCGCCCGCAGAACGTCGCCGTGCGCGCCGACCTCGCCAACGTGGGCGCCCGCGGCTTCTACGACCTGCGCTACCAGGACATCGGCTTCACCCCGTGACCCGGGCCGGCTGAGGCGACGGGGCCGCAGCGAGACTGTCGGCGGCGTCCGGTAGAACGGTCCGGTGACGACTTCGCTGACCTGGCCCCAGATCCTCGCCTGGCGTCTGCGCCGGCAGTTCGTCGCCGGCCCCCGTCCCAGCGCCGAGCCGGACGTCGTGGCGGTCGCCCGGCGGCTGTGCGGGGTGCAGGCGCAGGTGGCCTCGTCGGCGCGGCTGGCCGTGGCCGTCAGGAGCGCCCGCCCCGACCCGGCCGAGCCGGACCGGGCGCTCTGGGACGCCCGCACCCTGGCCAAGACGTGGGTCATGCGGGGCACCCTGCACCTGGTGCCCTCCGACACGCTGCCCGACCTGTGCTCGGCGCTCGGCACGCTGCGCTTCTGGGAGAAGGGGTCCTGGCAGCGCGGCCACGGCGTCACCGCGGCCGAGATCGAGGCCGTCATCGACGCCGTGCCGCGGGCGCTGGGGGACAAGCCGCTGACCCGCGAGGAGCTGGTCGACGCCGTCGTCGAGGTGACCGGCGACGGCCACCTCAGACAGGCGCTGACCTCCGGGTGGGGCGCCCTGCTCAAGCCGCTCAGCCGCCTCGGCGAGCTCTGCTACGGGCCGCCGCGCGGCGGCAGGGTCACCTTCGCCGCCCCGAGCCGCTGGCTGCCCGGCTGGCCCGCGGAGCCGCCGCCCCAGGAAGAGGCCGGGGTGCGGGTGGCGCGGGCGTTCCTCGGGGCGCACGGGCCGGCGACGCCGGAGATGTTCGACAAGTGGCTGTTCGGCGGGGTGGCGCGCAAGGCGGTGCTCAAGGCGTGGTTCCGCGACCTCGCGCCCGAGCTCACGGAGGTGGACGCCGGTGACGGCCGCACGCTGCTCGCGCTGACCGAGCACCTCGACGGACTGGCCGCCACCCGGCCGTCGGAGGAGGTCCACCTGCTGCCGGGCTTCGACCCGTACATCCTGGGCGCGCCCCGCGACCTGGAGCCGCTCATCCCGGCCGCCGTCAAGGCGAAGGTCAGCCGCCAGGCGGGCTGGATCTCACCCGTCGTCCTGTACGGCGGACGGGTGGCCGGCGTGTGGCGGCCGGAGCGCGGCCGGGCCGTGGTGGAGCTGTTCGAGCCGGTCCCCGGCGCCGCCCTGGACCAGGCCGTCGCCCTCGTGGAGTCCCGCCTGGCCGCGGCCCCGGCCGAGACGGCCGAGGAGGCGGAGGCCTGACCGCCCGAAGGCACGGGTCTGCGAGACTTGCGGCATGCGGCGTCCCTTCACCCAGGTCGATGTGTTCACCTCCGTTCCGTACCGGGGCAACCCCCTTGCCGTCGTCCTCGACGGAAAGGGGCTGACCACGGAGGAGATGCAGCGCTTCGCCTGCTGGACGAACCTGTCGGAGACCACGTTCGTGCTGCCGCCCGACGACCCGGCCGCCGACTACCGGGTCCGGATCTTCACCACGACGTCCGAGCTGCCCTTCGCCGGCCACCCCACGCTCGGCACGTGCCACGCCTGGCTCGCGGCCGGGGGCACGCCCAAGGCCGCCGGTCCGCCCGAGGCCGGTGAGCCCGAGGCCGGTGAGATCGTGCAGGAGTGCGGCGCCGGGTTGGTCCGGGTGCGCAGGACGGAGGACGGGCTGGCGTTCTCCGCGCCGCCCCTGATCCGGTCCGGGCCCGTGGAGGAGGCGTTCGCCGCGCACGTGGCGGCCCTGCTGCGCGTCGACCGGAGCGAGATCGTCGACATCGAGTGGGCCGACAACGGCCCCGGCTGGGTGGCGGTACTGCTGCGCGACGCCGACGCCGTGCTCGCGGTGGAGCCGGGGCTCGTGGACTGCTTCATCGGCGTGGCCGGCCCGCACCCGGAGGGCGCGCCGTACGCGTTCGAGATGCGGGCGTTCTGCCCGTTCGACGGCGGCACCGTCGAGGACCCGGTGACGGGCAGCCTCAACGCCTCGGTGGCCCAGTGGCTGCTGCGCACCGGCCGGGCGAGCGCGCCGTACGTCGCCGCCCAGGGCACGCGGCTCGGCCGGTCGGGGCGGGTGCACATCACCACCGGCGACGACGGCGGCGTCTGGGTGGGCGGCTCCACCGTCACGTGCGTCACCGGCCAGGTGGAGCTCTGACCTTCGCGGCCCGGCCGGATCAGGTGACGCGGCGGGTGGTGAAACGGACCGCGTCACCCGGCCTGAGCTGGGCGGCCACCGCCAGGTCGGCCGTCACCACCACCGCGATCACCGGGTAGCCGCCCGTCGGCGGATGGTCGGCGAGGAACACGATCGGCTGCCCGCTCGGCGGCACCTGGAGCGCACCGGCGACCATGCCCTCGCTGGGCAGTTCCCCCTCCCGCGCCCGCGCCAGCTCCCGGCCGTTCAGCCGTACCCCGACGCGGTTGCTGTCCTGGCTGACCACGTACGGCCGCTCGCACAGCGCCGCCAGCGCGCCCGGGACGAACCAGTCGTCGCGCGGCCCCGGCAGCACCCGCAGCACGGCCGGCCGGGGTCCGCGCGCGGGCGCGAGGTCGGCGACGATCGGCTCCAGGCCCGCCACGGCGCCCACGGGCAGCACCGCCCCGGCCCGCAGCGGCTCGGGCCCCAGACCGGACAGCGAGTCGGTGGAGCGGCTGCCGAGCACCGGCTCGACCGCCACGCCGCCGCGCACCGCCAGGTAGGTCCGCAGGCCCCACGCGGGCGTCCCGAACCGCAGCTCGCTCCCCGCCGGGACCCAGAACGGCACCGCGGCGCCGGCGGCGGGCGCGCGCCACCCGCTCATGCGCCCCTCCGCGCCGGACAGCGCAGGGGCGGGCACGGCCGTGAGCGGGCAGGGGGCGCCCGTGACGGCGACCCAGGCGCCCGCGTGGAAGGCCAGGCGCGCCCCGCCGTACGTCAGCTCGATTCCCGCCAGCGCCTCCGGGTTGCCCACCAGGCGGTTGGCCAGCCGCAGGGCGTCCGCGTCGGCCGCGCCGGAGCCGGGCACGCCGAGGTGGGCGAGGCCCGGCCGCCCGAGGTCCTGGACCGTCGCGTACGGCCCGGGCGCGACAACCTCGATCATGCCCGTTCGAACCTGACCCGCGTGCCCGGCCGGAACGGCGAGGGCGGCTCGGCCGTGACGTCCCACACCCGCAGCGACGTGCGGCCGAGCAGCCGCCACCCGCCGGGCGAGGCGCTCGGGTAGACGGCGGAGTACGGGCCCGCGACCGCGACCGAGCCCGCGGGCACGGACGTGCGCGGCGTGCCGAGCCGCGGCAGGTGCAGGGCCGGGTCCAGGCCGGTGAGGTAGGCGAAGCCCGGCGCGAACCCGAGCCAGCCCACCACCAGGTCCCGCCCGGTGTGCCGGGCGACCACCTCCTCGGGGGAGAGCCCGGACAACTCCGCGACGGACGCCAGGTCCTCGCCGTCGTAGACGACCGGGATCCGCACGAGCCCTCCGGCGTCCCCCGCCGCGACGCCTCCGGCGTCCCCGATGCCCGCCTCACCCAACAGCCGTTCCAGGGCGGCGCGCAGCCGTCCCCGGTCTGCGCCGGGAGCCACCACGAGCACCGTCTCCGGGCCCGGCACGATCTCCACCACCCCGTCCGGCCGGTCGGCCCGCAGCAGGGCGTCCAGCCGGTGCGACACCTCCAGGGCCCCGGTCTCCACGAGCAGCCCGTGCTCCCCGGCCCCGCGGATCACGCGAACGCCTGCAGCACGACCCCGGCCTCCAGCAGCCCGTCGCGAACCGCCCGCGCCAGCCGTACCGCGTCGGGCGTGTCGCCGTGCACGCAGATCGAGCGCGCCGGCACCGGCACGGCGCTGCCGTCCACGGCCGTCACCGCGCCCTCCACGGCCATCCGCACGGCCCGCGCCGTCACCGCCTCCACGTCGTGGACGACGGCTCCCGGCTCGCGGCGCGGCACGAGCGTGCCCGCCGGCGTGTACGCCCGGTCGGCGAACGCCTCCGTGACCGTGGAGACGCCCGCGGCGGCCGCCACGGCGTGCACCGCGGACCCCGGCAGCGTGAGCAGCGGCAGCGACGGGTCGTAGTCGGCGACCGCGTCCACGACCGCGGTCGCCTGGACCTCGTCGCGGACGATCCGGTTGTACAGCGCGCCGTGCGGCTTGACGTACGAGACCCGCCCGCCCATCGCCCGCGCAATGCCGTCGACGGCGGCGAGCTGGTAGAGCACCTCGGCGCACAGCTCCTCCGGCTCGACGTCCATCTCCCTGCGACCGAAGTGGGCGAGATCGCGGTAGGACACCTGGGCGCCGATCGACACGCCGCGGTCGACGGCCGCCGCACAGGTGCGCCTGATCGTCACCGGGTCGCCGGCGTGGAAGCCGCAGGCCACGTTCGCGCTCGTGACGACGTCGAGCAGCGCGAGGTCGTCGCCGAGCCGCCAGATCCCGAAGCCTTCGCCCAGGTCGGCGTTGAGGTCGATCACCATGGACCCATCATGGCGGCATCGCCGGCGCGGCGCGACGAACAGGGCCCGAGCCGCCGTGCCGGCCTGGCCGCCCCGAATGCCGGAAGGTGCTAGAACTCGTCCGGGATGTCGGCGATGTCGTCCAGGGCGGCGGCCAGCTCGTCGGGGTCGCCGCCGATGCGCTCGGCGATCTCGATGAGCACGTGCAGCACGTCGTGGCGGTCGTGGCCCAGGTCGAGCAGCCGCTGCGCCGCCTCCCAGAGCTGCGGGGGGTCGCCCTCCCACAGCCGGGTGGCGATCTCCTCGTGCCAGGCCAGGTGCTCCTCGTCCATCGCGCCGACGTGGTCGATCTCCAGCAGCGCCCGCCGGTCGGCCTCGTCGGCCGGGTTGAGCCGGTCGAGGTCCACCCCGTTGTGGAAGCCCTGCAGGAACGGGAACGCGAACGCCCGCCGCGCCAGCGCCGACAGGTCGCCGTCGGGCAGCAGCCGCTCCAGCAGCGGCCGGTCCAGCCCGAACGAGGTCGGGTCCCGGTACGCCTCGGGGAACTTGCCGATCGCCTCCCACACGGCGTCCAGCGTGGCCCGCAGCCCCTCCTCCGGCAGCCCGGAGCGGCGCGCCGCGAACCGCACCCACGCCGCCAGCACGTGCGGCATGGCCTCCTGCTCGGCGGTGCTCAGCATGACCTTGCGCGGCAGCCAGTCGAGCAGGAACGTCTCGCACTTGGTCGGGCTGACCCGCAGCGGCCGGCTGAAGTCCTGCTCGCAGCCGTACTCGATGATGTGGTCGGCGCAGCGCGAGGCCGCCGACGGGTCCGAGAGGTGCTCGGCCGCGTCGGAGGCCAGGAACTCGGCGGCCAGCATGGCCCGCCGCTCCCGGCTGTAGGGCGCCTCGATGTGCAGCGGCGCCGGCCGCTTGCGGCCCGGCGGCAGCGCCTTCAGGCGGGCGCGGGCGAAGGCGTGGTAGGCGCTGTAGCTGTCGCTGACGGGCGGCGGCGTCTTCGGCTCGCTCGTGGCCTTCATCGCCGACTCCAGCAGCGCCCTGGCCTGCTGCGGCTCGATCTCGCCGAACACCAGCATCGGGTTGCCCGCCGCCTCGGCGCGGGCCTCCTCCAGCAGCTTGTCGACCTGGGAGGAGACCCAGGCGTCGCGCGCCATGCCCGACATGTTGTGGTCGACCACCATGACCAGCGCGTGCCGGTCCTGGCCGCCCGCGGGCGTCGCCGGCGCGTCGCCGCGCTCCGGGCCGCCCTCGCCCCACCGGTAGGCGAACGTGCAGATCACCGTGTCCTGGTCGCCGTACGCGTCGCGGGAGACGTAGCAGCCGGTGGGCTTGACCGCCCCCACCCGCTCGGCCCAGCCGGGGCGCGCCACGCCCGACTCCATCATCGCCAGCGCCGCGCCCTCGGCCTTGGCGCCCTGGCGGGCCGTGCCCAGGTAGGCCAGGCAGATCAGCAGCGTCAGGGACGCCGGGGTGCCCCCCTTGGCGGCGTAGTCGACCAGCCCCTCACCGAGCACCTGCTCGACGTCTCCGCCCCTGACCCGCCGTCCCCACCAGGCGCCGATCATGTCGGAGACCATCAGCTCCGCGTCGAGCGGGCTGCGGACGGCCAGCAGCTCGCGAGCCGCCTGCACCATCTCCTTGAAGACATCGTCTGGGGGGGTGCTCTCCCGGGGATCTCGTCGGTGTCGGCGCACGCCCTCACTCTCTCGCATTCCAGGCTGAAACGGTGCGTAGAACGCGGCCCGGTGACCCCGATGTTATCGGGGACTCTGTGGCGGCGGGGCGGAGTTGACGATCGCGAGCAGGTGCTCGCGCGCGACGCGCTCCACGATCTCCGGAGTCGCCGCGATGCCGAGGTGGTCGGCGCACGCGCACACGTCGGCCACGCAGCGGTCGATGGTGTCCGTGGGCACTGTCAGGAATTCCTCGGCCAGGCGGTGACTGACCGGTTCCCTGAGGAAGCGTGTGGCCAGAGCGAGCATAGGTGTGAGATTCCTCTGGATGCCCAGGGGCAAACCCCCAGGAATGGACTCAGGGCGACTTGCGCTCCCATTCCATCTTTTCTCGGGCCTGTGTCAAGCCTCCACTACGGTTGTGTTCGCATCCCCGCAAGCGCTTTCATGCGAAGCTGTTCCCATGCGCATCCAGCTCGCCCAGCGGACGGAGGCCGACGACCTGCTCGGCCGCAGTCCGCTCGCCCTCCTCATCGGCATGCTGCTCGACCAGCAGATCCCGATGGAATGGGCGTTCACGGGCCCGTACACCATCGCCCAGCGGCTCGGGCACGACCTCACGGCCGAGGAGATCGCCTCCTACGACCCCGAGGCGTTCGCGGCGCTGCTGGCGGAGAAGCCGGCGGTCCACCGCTACCCCTCCTCGATGGCGGCGCGCGTGCAGAGCCTGGCGGCCTACCTCACCGAGCAGTACGGTGGCGACCCCGAGAGGATCTGGGCCGAGGCGGCGGACGGCAAAGAGCTGCTGAAGCGGTTGCAGGCTCTTCCCGGTTACGGCAAGCAGAAAGCCCAGATATTTTTGGCACTGCTCGGCAAGCAACTGGGGGTCCGGCCGCCCGGCTGGCGGGAGGCGGCGGGACCGTACGGCGAGGAGGGATCGTTCCGGTCGGTGGCGGATGTGGTCGACGCCGACACGCTGGGCCGCGTGCGGGCCGCCAAGCAAGAGGCCAAACAGGAGGCCAAGGGGTCGGCGCGGGCCAAGTAGCCTGATCTTGCTGCGTAACGTGGAGCGATTTTGACAGGATGCGTTGACCGTATGGCCTGCGGGGCTTCCGTCCGCGCATGCCCATCGCCGATGATGTACAGCAGGATCCGGTCGCCCGGAGCTGCGCTACGCCGATACACAGTTATGGAGATGTGCCGCGTGGGAGACCCTGGCACGCGACGGAGGTGCCGACCATGAGCGCCGAGACCTCCGTTCCCCGTCCCCGGGAGTCGGATGTGGACATCTCAGACTCCGCCCTCTTCGGGGGCCTGCTGTCGGAGGCACAGTACGCCTTCGCGTTCTTCGACCCCGACGGCCGGGTCCAGCGGGTCAACGACCTGTTCACCGACGTCGTCGGCGTGCCCGCCGAGCGGCTCGTCGGCCGCGTGCCGGTCGATGCCCTGGCCGCCGACCTCAGCCAGCTCATCACCCACGCGGTGCAGGGCGTCATCGAGAGCGACGCGCCGGTGAGCGAGAGCCGGGTGCGGGTCCGCACCCCCGAGGGTGAGAACCGCCACTGGTCGCTGTCGTTCTCGCCGGTCCACGACGAGGCGGGGGAGCTGCGCGCCGTCGCCCTGGTCGGGCTCGACGTGACCGAGAGCCGCCAGACCGAGGAGGACCTGCGCCGCAGCGAGGAGCGTTACCGGTCACTGGTCGAGGCCCAGTCGCAGCTCGTCTGGATCACCTCGCCCACCGGCACGGTCGTCGAGGACGCGCCGCAGTGGCGCGCCATCACCGGGCAGGGCCTGGAGGAGTACCTCGCGCACGGCTGGCTGGAGGTCGTCCACCCCGAGGAGCGCCGGCAGACCGAGGAGGCATGGAAGGAGGCGCTGCGCGGCCGCACCATGTTCGAGTGGAACTACCGCGTGCGCACCCGGGCCAGCGGCTACCGCCACTTCGAGGTCCGCGCCGTGCCCATCATCCGGCACGGCCGCGTGGTCGAGTGGGTCGGCGCCAACACCGACGTCACGCCGCAGCGCGAGGCCGAGGAGATGCGGGGCCGCCTGACCGACCAGCTCGGCGCCGCCGCGCTGCGCACCGCCCGGCTCCAGGGCGCCACGGCCATACTGGCCGAGGCGCTCACCGTGGAGCAGGTCGTGCAGGTCATCATCGACGTGGGCCGCACCGCGCTGGCCGCCGACCGCTCGGCCGTCGCGCTGCTCGACCCCGACCGGGCCGCGCTCAAGCTGATCAACGGCGAGGGCGTCCCCGAGGCCGCCGGCGCCCCCGGCGAGGAGATCCCGCTCTCCCACACCAGCGTGCTCACCATGGCCGTCAACAGCCGGCGGCCGGTGTTCGCCGAGTCGCCCGACAGCCTGCGCTCGCAGCTCCTGGAGGCCGGCGGCGACGAGCAGGTGCTCGCCAACTACTTCACCAACAGCGACGAGCGGGCCTGGGTGGGCCTGCCGCTGCTGGCGGCCGGCCGGGCCCTCGGCGCGCTGCGCTTCTCCTTCACCAGGCCGCAGAAGATCTCCCAGGAGGACGGCGTCTTCCTGGAGGCGCTGGCCGGGCAGTGCGCGCTCGCCGTCGAGCGGGCGACGCTGTTCGAGCGGGAGCACAAGACCGCCGAGACGCTCCAGCGCAGCCTCCTGCCCGACCGCCTGCCGGTGGTCAAGGGGCTGGAGCTGGCCCAGCGCTTCCGCTCGGGCAGCCGCCACGTGCAGGTCGGCGGCGACTGGTACGACGCGTTCGTGCTGCAGGACGGCCGGGTCGCGGCCGTCGTCGGCGACGTCATGGGCAAGGGCGTCAAGGCCGCCGCCGGCATGGGCCGCATCCGCAACGCCATGCGCGCCCTGGCGCTCACCAACCCGCCTCCCGCGGCCGTGCTGACCGGTCTCGACCGGGTCTTCGACGCGACCGAGGAGGAGGAGCAGGTCACGACCCTCGCGTACATGGTGGTCGAGCCCGTCACCGGTGAGGGCACGCTGGCGCTCGCCGGTCACCCGCCACCCGTCCTGGTCTCGCCCCAGGGCACCGCGATGCTCTGCGACGCCACGCCGGGGACGCCGCTCGGCTGGCCGACGAGCCGCCGGCAGTACCGGTTCGTGGTGCCGCCGGGTCACACCGCGGTGCTGTACTCCGACGGTCTGGTGGAGAACCGGAAGCGGGGGCTGGACGCCGGTCTCGCAGAGATTTGCAGTGTTGTGACCGAAGCGCCGCCTGAGGTCGTCAGTAGTCCGCACATGTTGCTGGATTTCCTGGTTGACCGGATGTTGTCGGGATATGAACAGGATGATGACGTTACCGCCCTGGCCATCCACGTGCCGCCCGCCACGAAGAGTGACTGAATGAAACAGTCATAAGGGTTGCTTTCGGGTATCAGTGGCGCGCTTACGTACGCACTACTGCCTTGGTCGGCCTAGGGTGGAGGTCAACCGCCGGGAGGTGGCCGTATGGAGTGCGAGGTCGTGCCACAATGCTGGGCAGGTCCGTCGCGGTCCGCACGGCCTCACCGATCTCCGAGAGAGGCAACAGCCCCCCAGCGGGCATCTGGGTCCATTGTCGCCACGCGTTCGTTCGAGAGGTGTTCGTGTCGCCTGCAAGTTCGACTCGCTCGAAGCCACAAGAGCTGAACGAGCCCGTCATTCAGCGACTGCTCGAGCGTGGGCGCTCGCAGGGTTTCCTCGAGTCCGAGGATGTTCGCCAGGCCTTCGAGGAGGCGGACATCCCCATGTCACACGCCGCCGCGTTCTTGCGGAACCTCAGCAAAGAGGGCGTGACCGTGGTGGTGACCGCCGCGGATTCGGCTGCGCCGAAGAAGTCTCGGGGACCAGCAAAGCGCCGCACCGCCGCCCCCGTCAAGACCAAGACCGCGGCGGCCGCCAAAGAGCAGCAGCCTGAGACCGTGACCGCGGTCGTGGGGGCGGCCGAGGCCGCCGAGCCCGCCGCCGCGGCCAAGAAGCCGGTCACCGCCAAGCCCGCCCCGCCCAAGCCGGGTCCCACCAAGAAGGCCGCCCCCGCGGCGGCCAAGAAGGCGGCACCGGCCGCCAAGAAGGTCGCGGCCGACAGCGCCGGGCCTGCCACGACCAAGCCGACCTCTCCGGAGGGCGTCGACGACGACGAGGACATCGAGCTCGACGGAGACGTGGAGCTCGAGGACCTCGAGGACATCGTGGTCGAGGACGACGAGATCGTCGCCGAGGCCGAGCCGGAGACCGACGAGGACACCGACGAGGAGCCCAAGGTCGCCGAGGTCGCCGCCGTGGCCGCGACGGAGAAGAGCGAGGACGAGGTCCTCATCCTCTCCGACGACGACGATGACGCCCCGGTCGCGCAGGTCGCGGCCGCCGGCGCCACCGCCGACCCGGTCAAGGACTACCTCAAGCAGATCGGCAAGGTCCCCCTGCTCAACGCCGAGCAGGAGGTCGAGCTGGCCAAGCGCATCGAGGCCGGCCTGTTCGCCGAGGAGCAGCTCGGCAGCGGCGAGGCCGACGGCCTGCCGGTCGACGTCCGCGCCGAGCTGGAGTGGATCGCCGAGGACGGCCGCCGGGCCAAGAACCACCTGCTGGAGGCCAACCTCCGCCTGGTGGTCTCGCTGGCCAAGCGCTACACCGGCCGCGGCATGCTGTTCCTGGACCTGATCCAGGAGGGCAACCTCGGTCTGATCCGCGCGGTGGAGAAGTTCGACTACACCAAGGGCTACAAGTTCTCCACCTACGCCACCTGGTGGATCCGGCAGGCGATCACCCGGGCCATGGCCGACCAGGCGCGGACCATCCGCATCCCGGTCCACATGGTCGAAGTGATCAACAAGCTGGCCCGTGTCCAGCGGCAGATGCTGCAGGACCTCGGCCGCGAGCCCACGCCGGAGGAGCTGGCCCGCGAGCTGGACATGACCCCCGAGAAGGTGGTCGAGGTCCAGAAGTACGGCCGTGAGCCCATCTCCCTCCACACGCCGCTGGGCGAGGAGGGCGACAGCGAGTTCGGCGACCTCATCGAGGACTCCGAGGCCATCGTCCCGGCCGACGCCGTCAGCTTCACGCTGCTGCAGGAGCAGCTGCACTCCGTTCTCGACACGCTGTCGGAGCGCGAGGCGGGCGTCGTGTCCATGCGGTTCGGTCTCACCGACGGTCAGCCGAAGACCCTCGACGAGATCGGCAAGGTCTACGGGGTGACGCGCGAGCGCATCCGGCAGATCGAGTCGAAGACCATGTCCAAGCTCCGCCACCCGTCTCGGTCCCAGGTGCTGCGCGACTACCTGGACTGACCGTATGGCGGCCGTACCAGCCGCGAGAAGCCCCGCACCGTTCCCGGTGCGGGGCTTCTCGGCGTCTCGGGCGCGTCAGGGCAGATGCACGTCGAGGGTCCAGGGGCGGGTGGAACGGGCCGGCTCCGTCAGGTCGACGGTGTGGCCGAGGGAGCGGAGGAGTCCGGCCAGCTCGCCGGGCGTCTCCGGGTCGGCGCCCGAGACGAGCAGGGCGCGGGCGATCTCCCCGCGGGTGGCCTTGGCCATGTGGCTGACGACCTTGCCGCTCCGGAACACGCGTACCGCCACCGAGCGGTCTCCCGGCTGCCAGGCGCCCGCGTACGTGGCCGAGCGCAGGTCCACGACCAGTCCTCCGGGGAGGGGATCGAGCTGGCGGGCCACCAGGGGCCGCCAGAAGGCCGCCAGGCCGCCCAGGGGAGGCAGGTTGACGCCCATCGACAGCCGGTAGGGCGGCACCCGGTCGGTGATCCGCAGGACGCCCCACAGGCCCGAGAAGATCAGCACCGCCTCCTCGGCCCGCTTCCTCGCCTCGTCGTCGAGGGTGGCCAGGCCCAGGTTGTCGTACAGGACGCCGGTGTAGAGGCCGGCGGCGGGCAGCGTGGGGGCGGTCCTGATGGCCAGGTTCCTGGCCGTCTCGCCCGCCAGGCCCGGGGTCAGGCCCAGCACGTCGAGGGCGTCACGGCGCTTGGAGGCGCGCAGCAGCGCGGTGAGCACCCGCTTGCGCGGCTTGTCGAGGGCGGGGAAGGACAGCTCACCGACGGGCGGGCCACTGCCCTCGGACGCCTTGCTCTCGGACGGCGGCAACAGGATCAGCACGATGCCACACCCTATAAGCCCAGGCCAGCGGTCGCTTCCGCGGGCGCTGCATGCTTCCCCCTCGTAGGGGAGGTTCATCTTTGTCCTATACGGCAGGCACGGGAGGGCCCACCCGCCGTACGGGGCTGAGGACCTCCAGGGAGACGCCCGCTGACCCGCACAGGGCGAGCCGCCGTCACGCCGCACCTGAGCCATGCCCTTCGGCGACTCCGTTCACCTCCAGAGCCGCCTCGTCGTCCGGGCCCCGGGCCTCCCCGCCGCTCCCAGACCTCCGAGTCGTTCGGGGTGGTCGGGTGGATAGCCTGCGCTGATGGATTTCGACAGACTTGTCCACGAAGCCTGGCCTGCGTTCGAGCGGCAGCCGTATGGCGACTGGATTCTGCGCTACGCCGACGGAGTGACGAAGCGGGCGAACTCGGTGCTTCCCCTCGGCCGGCCCGCCGACCTGGGAGCCGCCATCGGCGCCGCCGAGGAGTTCTACACCGCACGAGGGACGCGCACCGCCTTCTCGATGGGGCCCGGCGCGGTGCCCGAGCTCGACGCCGAGCTGGACCGCAGGGGCTACGAGGTGGTGGACCCGACCGCGGTCATGGCGCGCTCCGGCGACACGCCCGGACCCGCGCACCGGGTGCGGATCGAGGAGCACCCCTGGCGGGCGTGGGTGGACACGTGGTGGGCCGTGGACGGCCGGTACGCCGAGGGCCGGCAGGCGGCTGAGCGGATCTGCGCGGGCGTGCCGGCGTGGTATGCGGCGGTCGAGGAGGACGGCGTGCCGCTCGCCGTGGGCCGCGCCGTGCCGCAGGGTGACACGCTCGGGATCTTCTGCATGGCCACGCTGCCGGAGGCCCGCCGCCGCGGGCTGGGCCGCAGCGTGCTCCGCGCACTGCTGCTGAGGGGCGGGTCGCGGCCGGCGTACCTGGTGGTGACCCGCCGCAACGAGACCGCCCAGGCCCTCTACGCGAGCGAGGGCTTCACCTTCCGCCAGGGCTACCACTACCGCGTCCGCTGACTCGGACGCCCTACCCCCGCGTCTCCTCACCCTTGCCCGTACTGCCGGTGCGCGGCCGTACTTCCGGCACTTGTCCGTGCTGACGGTGCTCGCCCGTACTGCCGGTTCTTGTCCGCGTTGCCGGTGCTCGCCCGTACTGCTCGTGTTCGCCCCTCCTCCCCGGCTCCCTGCTGGAACGCGAAACGGCGGCCCCGGGCATGCCGGAGTCGCCGTTTCGCGCTTGTGCGTTATGTGGTTATCTCGTCACGACGGGCGCCGGTCAGCGCTCGTCGTTGTGGGCAATTACAGGGGTTTCGCTGAGCCGTGCCGACTCGTCCAGGATGTCGGCACCCTTTTCGCGCAGCGCCGCAATGTGCTGACGCCCGTGGTGGGCACAGAACAGCAGCTCCCCACCCACAGGCAGGGTCGCGCGAATGTAGGCCTGGGCACCGCAACGGTCGCAGCGGTCGAGGGCCGTCAGCGGCTTAACGGGGGCGAGAGCTCCAGTCACGTATCGCCTTTCGGGTCACCCCCGCCGAAGCGAGGATCTGGCGTCAGTCACTTGGAACAACATCTAACCGGACGTGGACGTTCCCAACCGCCGCCTCGCTACGCCCAGAGCGGAATGTGTCCGAAAGTAATGACGATCAGGCCGTTGGTAACGGCAAACGTGACCGCATGGCAAGCTTGGACGCGCGCACGTGCGCAAGTACGCCTACGCAGGAGAAGGACGGTAGGCTGCGCACAGGTGTTCGATGACCAACCCGGAGGAGCTGGAGTGACCCTAGTGGAGGCCGGTTACACGGCTCGTCACCTCTCGGTGCTTGAAGGGCTCGAAGCGGTCCGCAAGCGTCCGGGCATGTACATCGGGTCCACCGACAGCCGCGGGCTCATGCACTGCCTCTGGGAGATCGTGGACAACGGCGTCGACGAGGCGCTGGGGGGTCACTGCACCCGCATCGAGGTCGAGCTGCACGCCGACGGCTCCATCGAGGTGCGCGACGACGGCCGCGGCATCCCCGTCGACATCGAGCCCAAGAGCGGCCTGGCCGGCGTGGAGCTCGTCTACACCAAGCTCCACGCGGGCGGCAAGTTCGGCGGCGGCTCCTACGCCGCCTCCGGCGGCCTGCACGGCGTCGGCGCCTCCGTGGTCAACGCGCTGTCGTCCCGCCTCGACGTCCAGGTCGACCGCGACGGACGCGTCCACGAGATCAGCTTCCGCCGGGGCGTGCCCGGCGTGTTCGACGGCGACGGGCCGACGGCCAAGTTCCGCAAGAAGTCCGGGCTGCGCGACGGCGGCGGGCTGGCCCGCGCCGTCACCGGCACCCGCGTCCGCTTCTGGGCCGACAAGCAGATCTTCCTGCCCGACGCCGAGGTGTCGCTGGACGAGATCCACGTCCGGCTCCGCCAGACCGCCTTCCTGGTGCCCGGCCTCACGCTCGTGGTCATCGACAGCCGTCACGAGGAGCGGGTGGAGGAGGAGTTCCGCTTCGACGGCGGCATCTCCGAGTTCACCGAGTTCCTGGCCCGCGACGAGGCCGTGTGCGACGTGCTGCGCCTGCAGGGTGTCGGCCACTTCCACGAGACGGTGCCGGTCCTCGACGACCAGGGCCACATGACGCCCACCGAGGTCGAGCGGGAGCTGACCGTCGACGTGGCCGTGCGCTGGGGCCGCGGCTACGAGTCGACCGTCCGCTCGTTCGTCAACGTGATCGCCACCCCCAAGGGCGGCACCCACATCACCGGCTTCGAGCGCGGCCTGGTGCGCACGATCAACGAGCAGCTGCGCGAGACCCGCCTGCTGAAGAACGGCGACGACCCGGTCACCAAGGAGGACATCCTCGAGGGCCTCACCGCGGTCGTCACCGTCCGCGTGCCGGAGCCGCAGTTCGAGGGCCAGACCAAGGAGGTCCTCGGCACCTCCGCGGCCACCCGCATCGTCTCCCATGTGGTCTCGCGGGAGCTGAAGGAGCTGTTCGCCAACCCGCCGCGCGGCTTCAAGCAGCCGCTCCGGGCCGCGCTGGAGAAGATCGTCGCCGCCGCCAAGGCGCGCATCGCCGCCCGCGAGCACCGCGACAACCAGCGCCGTAAGAGCGCCCTGGAGAACTCCGCGCTGCCCGCCAAGCTCGTGGACTGCCGCAGCGACGACGTCGACCGCAGCGAGCTGTTCATCGTCGAGGGAGACTCGGCGCTGGGCACGGCCAAGCTGGCCCGCGACTCGGAGTTCCAGGCGCTGCTGCCGATCCGCGGCAAGATCCTCAACGTCCAGAAGGCGTCGATGAGCGACATGCTCAAGAACGCCGAGTGCGCCGCCATCATCCAAGTCGTCGGCGCCGGCTCCGGCCGCTCCTTCGACATCGAGGCGGCCCGCTACGGCAAGGTCATCCTCATGGCCGACGCCGATGTCGACGGCGCCCACATCCGGTGCCTGTTGCTGACGCTGTTCCACCGCTACATGCGGCCCATGGTCGAGGCCGGCCGCGTGTTCGCCGCCGTCCCGCCCCTGCACCGGATCGAGCTCACCAACCCCGGCAAGGGCAAGGAGAAGTACATCTACTGCTACTCCGACGCCGAGCTGCACAAGGTGCTGCGCGACCTGGAACGGCGCGGCAAGCGCTGGAAGGACCCGGTGCAGCGCTACAAGGGTCTGGGCGAGATGGACGCCGACCAGCTGGCCGAGACCACCATGGACCCGCGCCACCGCATCCTGCGCCGCGTCCGCATCGAGGACGCGGAGGGGGCCGAGGGCATCTTCAGCCTCCTCATGGGCAGTGACGTGGCGCCGCGCCGCGAGTTCATCGTCAGCAGCGCGGCGGAGGTCGACCGCGACCACATCGACGCCTGACCGCTCCCTGCCGTCCATGAAGACGTCCTCATGGACGTCCATGAGGACGTCCGGGAGCCGTCCGGGTCACCCTGACGGGGCGGCCGGGCGCAGTTCGGTCACCGCCCGTGGGGCGATCGGGAGTTGCTCGGTCACGCTTCGTGGGGTGACCGGCAGGCCCTCCGTACCCGATCCGGACGGCCGGCTTGCGAGTCACTCGAAGGCCCGCACCCGTGCGCGGGTGCGGGCCTTTCGGGTTGGCGCCTCAGAGCTGGTCGGCGATGAGGCGGGCCATGGCGGTGTAGCCGGCGTCGTCAGGGTGCAGGTGATCGCCGCTGTCGTAGGCGGGGTCGAGGACGTCGGGGTCGCCGGGGGAGGCCATGCCCCGATCGAGGTCCACGACCGCGTCGTACTCGCCGGAGGTGCGGATCCACTGGTTGACGGCGTCGCTGACGGCGGCCGCGTGCTCACCCCAGTGGTCGGAGTTCTTGAACGGCAGCAGGGTCGCCCCGACCACCTTGACGCCCTTCGCGTGCGCCTGCCTGATGAGCCGGCGGTACCCGGCGATCAGCTCGGCGGCGGAGACCACGGGCGCCGGCTTGTACGTCGGCGTGTCCGACTCGCTGAAGCCGATGTCGTTGACGCCCTCCAGCACGATCACCGTGCCGACGCCCGGCTGGTCGAGCACGTCGCGGCCGAAGCGGGCCGCTGAGCGGTCGCCGTACCAGGCCGAGTCGTTGAGCACCAGGTTGCCGCCGATGCCGGCGTTCAGGACGGGCCGGGGCCGGCCCAGGGCGGCGAGCCGCTCCGCCAGCTCGTCGGGGTAGCGGCCGTCAGTGTCGGCGGTCGAGCCGAACCCGTCCGTGATGGAGTCACCGAAGGCCACCACGGCGTCGCCCGTCTTCGCGCCGCCCGTGACGTCGAGGCCGGACAGGTAGTACCAGGAGTGCGTCATCTGCGTGAAGGCAGCCGCCGCGGTGTCGGCGCGGTGGTCGCCCCGCGCCCGGAAGCTGCCGGCGTACGCCTGCGAGTGGAACGTCGCCGGTCCGGTGGTCCCGGCGAAGTCCAGGGTGACGGCCACCGGCTGGAACGGGCGGACGTCGAGCCGTACGGGGTCGCTCACGAGCCGTCCACGGGCGGGGAGGCTGGTCGAGCCGGCATGTCCGAAGGTGAGGTGCCGTACGGACTCCGGCCGCACCGAGGCGCCCTGACCGGCGAGGGCCACGGTGGCGCCCGTCAGACGTACGGGGGACGGCCCGTAGTCGTTCGACAGCCGGATCCGCAGCGATGAGCCGCCCGCGGTGGGCCTGACCACCTGGCGCACGCTCTGGCCGCTGAAACCCTCCTCCGACCAGTTCGGCTCGAACCCGGCGCTGGGCCGCTGCGGCGCGGCCGTCCACGCGGCCCGCCAGTCCGCCCGCTGGTCGACGGCGGCGTGGGCATGGCCGGGAACGGCCGTGGACGAGCCGAGTGCGATCACCAGGGCTGAGAGAGCTGCGACGAGATTCATGACATCTTCCGCTTCAGGACGACGGCGATGAGGACACCGAGGAGGACCAGAGCGGCGTTCGCGGCGACGGCGACGGTGACGCCGTGCAGGATCGCCCCGGCGGACATGGCGCCCGCGGTCGCCGCGGTGACGATCGCGGACATGATCGGGGTGCCCATGGTGATGCCGACCTGCTGCGACATCGATGCCAGCCCGGTCGCCAGACCCTGCTCGTAGTCGGGCAGGCCGGTGGTGGCGGTGACCATGAAGCCGACGATGACCAGCATGTTGCCCACGCCGCCCAGGAAGGTGGCGGGCAGCAGCAGTCCCATCGAGTCCGGCGTGTCGCCGAGGAGGAGCAGGACGGCGGTGAAGACGGCCTGCAGCAGCCCGCCCCCGACCAGGACGGCCACGGTGGAGGTGCGGGCGATCGCCTTCGGCGCGAGCAGGCCGCCTGCCACGGTCCCGAGCCCCAGGACGCCGAAGGAGAGCCCGGCGGTGAGGGCCGAGAAGCCGAGGGTCTTCTGCATGTACAGCGTGAGCAGGTACACCAGGGACGTCTCGGTGACGAAGGCGAGCAGTCCGAGCACGTTGCCCCAGGCCACGCTGGGCTTCCTCAGCACGTGCAGCGGGACCAGCGGCTGGGCGGCCCTGCGCTCGACGAGGAGGAAGGCGACCAGCAGGGCCGCGCCGGCCAGCAGAGCCGCCAGGGCCACGGGGTGGGTCCAGCCGTGCTCGCCGGCCTGCGTCAGGCCGTAGACGATGCCGAGCAGCGCGAGGGTCACGGTCAGCGCGCCGGGCAGGTCTGCCTTGGGGCGCGCGGCGGGCCGGGACTCGGCGATGACGGTGGGGGCGACGGCGAGCACCGCGAGCGCGACGGGGACGTTGATGAAGAAGGCCCAGCGCCACGAGAGCAGGTCGGTCAGGACGCCGCCGAGGACGGCGCCGGCGGTGAACCCGGCCGACATGAGCGCGCCGTTGAGGCCGAGGGCCTTCTGGCGCAGGGGCCCCTCGGGGAAGGAGGTGGTGAGCAGGGCGAGCCCGGCCGGGGTCGCGGCGGCGGTCGCGAGCCCCTGGGCGACCCGGGCGACGATGAGCACCTCGGGGTTCGGGGCGAGCCCGCCGACCAGGGAGGCCAGTCCGAGGAGCGCGAGACTGCCGAGGAAGATGCGCTTTCGGCCGACCAGATCGCCGATGCGGCCGAACAGGAGGGTGAAACCGGCGGCGCTCAGGGCGAAGGCGGTGGCGATCCACTGCAGGTTGGCCAGGGAGAAGCCGAGGTCGTCACCGATCTCGGGCAGTGCCACGTTCAGGATCGAGAAGTCGACGGCCAGCATGAACTGGGCGACCAGCAGCACCGCGAGGGTGACCTTCTGCCGGACGGTCAGCCGCCGGGGAGGCGGCTCGTGCGCGGAGGCCGGAGCCGTGGCCCTGGGCAGGGGCTTCGTGGTGGACATAACAAGGACGTCCTTTCGGGTACACCAGTGCAAACGGTTCTGTAGTTCCGTTAAGATGCAAGAACGGTAGCACTCCAGCCGCCGTAAGGGAACCGCAGTCCCGATAAGAGTGCTCGCGAGAAGGAGTCCGACATGGCCGCCGCTCCCCAACCCGGTGCCGTTCGCCCGGGAGGACGTACCGCCCGCGTCCGCGAGGCAGTCCTTCAGGCAGCGGGGGACACCCTGGCCGAGAAGGGTTTCGACGCCCTCGATCTCGCCGAGATCGCCCGGGTCGCGGGGGTCGGGAAGACCACCGTCTACCGCCGCTGGGGCACGCCCGGCGCGCTCGCCGCCGACCTGCTCGCCGACATGGCCGAGCAGTCCCTGCCCCGCGCGCGCACGGGCAGTGTCGACCAGGACCTGCGCGACAACGCCCGCCTGGTCGTCAGGACCCTCACCGACCCCCGCCAGGGCCGCCTGTTCAAGGCGCTGATCGCCGCCTCACTGTGCGACGAGCAGGCCGCGCGGGCGCTGCACCGCTTCTACGCCGTACGCATCGACGAGTGGGCCGGCTGCGTCACCGACGCCGTCGAACGAGGCGAACTGCCCACCGGGACCGACCCGCACCTGGTGATCGCCGCCGTCTCCGCGCCCCTGTACTACGCCCTGCTCAACACCGGGGAGCCTCTGGACGACGCCGCCGCGGACCGCGCCGCGGCGGGCGCGCTGGCCGCCGCGCGCGCCGGGGTCGCCTCGATGGAACCTAGGGGGTGATGGCCGGGTTCGTGCCCAGGATGTGCTCGGTGGCCTGCGCGAGGCGGGGGAGGAAACGGGTGACCTCGGCGGCGCGCCGGCGGAGGTCACCGGAAGAGGTGATGCCCAGGTCCGCCAGTGCGGCCTCGAACGACGGCAGCCGCGACCGGTGGAGCGAGGGCGCGTCCGCCGCCAGGATCGCGTGGCAGCGGGCGAACGTCGCGATGATCCAGAAAACGGCCTCACGGTGGTCGCCGCGCTCGACCAGGTCCCGGCTGCCGTCGATCGCGATCGGCCGGGCCGCCGGGGTGATGTCACTGCTGAAGGGGAACGGAGTTTTCGCGACGCCTGCCGCGAGGTCGAACGTCGTGGCCAGCTCGCGCAGGCGACCCCGGACCCGTTCGGCCTGGAGGTGCGAGCAGCCGAGGAGGTCCAGCATCTCCAGGTAGAGGCCGGACAGGCGGTAGGAGGCGAGGACCTCGCGCACCGCCGGATAGCGCAGCCGTACGGTCGGGTTGCGCAGCGCGGCGACGAGCGGCACATGGGCCGTGACCCCGGCGGCGAACAGCCACGTCATCACCTGCTCATGGAAGGGCCGCGGAGCGCCGGGCGCCGGGGAGGTCAGCGCCGTGGCGCGGGCCTCGATCCTCCGTACGGCGTCCTCGCATCTGCGGCGCACCCACGGGCGGGCGGCGAAATGCGACGCGACGTGTGCCTGGACGGCGCGCAGGCGGCCGGTGGGATCGTCGATGACGCTGTCCGTACGGAACGCCCCTGCCAGGTGGTACGAGCCCAGGACGTCGTCGGCGGACCGCAGCGCCGCCCAGGGGAGATGGCTCACCTCCAGCAGGACGCCCCGGTAACGCAGCTTGCCGGGCTTGGCCGGCGGCGGGTCCTGGGCCATGACCACGAACAGGTCCAGGTCCGAGGACGGCGGCAGCTCGGCGTCGTCCGGCAGGCCGACCGTGGACCCGGCGGCGTACGCCCCCCGATAGCGGGGGTCGGGACGCGCGTGCTCGGCCACCCAGCGCGCCGCGGCGGCGCGCGCGGCTCCCACTCTCACCATGACGACCATCATGACCCGCTACGGCCGCGCGCGGTCCCCGCGGCGGCCGCTCACAGGGAGACGGGCATCAGCCTTCCCGTGTGGACGTCGTAGATGGCGCCGCCCACCGGCATGTCCTTCGGCAGGAACGGCGTGGTCCGGATGCGCGTGAGGTCGTGGCGCAGCGCCGCGTCCTGGTCCGGGACGGTGTGGAACTCGAGGCTGCGCGTGTCCACCCCGTTCAGTTGCGTCAGGTCGTGCACGTCGCCGTCCGTCACCTTGGACATGCCGCAGTCCGTGTGCGGCATCACCAGCACGCGCTCCACGCCCAGCAGGTACACGGCCAGGACCAGAGTGCGCAGGACGTCGTCGGTGACGCGGGCGCCCGCGTTGCGCAGGATCTTGGCGTCACCCGCCTGCAGCCCCAGCAGGCCCAGAGGGTCGATGCGGGAGTCCATGCACGTGACCACCGCGAGTCCGCGTGCCGCACGGCCCGTGAGGCCCGAGTTGGCGAAGTCCTTCGCGTATTCCGCGTTTCCGGCAAGCAGGTCGTCGAACTCACTCATGCTGAGATAGTGCCTCATGCCGTTTCGGCGGGCTTTCGCGGGGTCCCGACAGGCGGGAGTTGGCCAACCTCCCCCCATCGGCTGTCACCATGGGTGATGATGTCGTAGCCCTCAGTGTGAGTTGCCGAAGAAGGTTGCCGTGAGTAGGTCCGAATCCCTCGCCGCGTACTTCCGCACCCAGGCGCGGCGCCGCCTCGACCGGGTGGAGTCCAACGACGCGGGCCGCAACGCGCGGTCCGCGCTGGCGCTCCTCGACGCCGCCGCCTACGCGGCCGGGCTCGCGGACGACGATCCGCTGATCGAGCGGCTGGCAGAGGCCGGGTGCTTCGGCGAGTCCGGGCGCGAGGGGTTCGACCCGGGGCCGGAGGGCACCCGGCTGGTGCGCGGCTGGGAGGGCGGCGAGCCTCGCGAGCTGATCCTCGCCCTGCCGTCCGTCGCGGCCAGCACCACCTGAGGACGGCCCGAAGAAGGGGTGTGCGGGGGCGATGTCCGGGTAGCAAGGGCGTCGCAACCGACTCGGAGGTGTGTGGTGAAGGGCATCGCGGAATTCCGCTCGATCGTCTTCGACTGCGCCAACCCGCGTATGCTGGCCGAGTTCTACGCGGGACTTCTCGGCTGGTCCGTGGACCATCAGGAGGATGACTGGGTGGTCGTCACCGACGGCGGCTCGCCGAAGCGGCTGGCGTTCCAGCGGGTCGAGGACTACCGGCCGCCGATCTGGCCGCGCTCCGAGCGTCCCCAGCAGCTCCACCTCGACGTGACCGTGGAGGACATGGACCAGGCGGAGAAGGCGGTGATCGAGCTCGGCGCGACCAAGCACGACCACCAGCCGAGCGAGGAGGACAGCTTCCGGGTCTTCCTCGACCCGGCCGGTCACCCGTTCTGCCTCTGTCGCGACTGACGACCGGCCGGCCACGCCTCCGGTCCCCGAAGCAGCCGGACGTCCAGGACGCCCAGGAACAGTCCAGGGGCCCCCGCCCTGGTGCTCCGGCGCAGGAGGGGCCGGTCTCCCGCGGGAGACCGGCCCCTCATCTCATTGATCGGCGCACGTGTCAGCGGGCCGCCACCAGGGTCAGGGGCAGGGCTGGTCGGCGGCGGTCACGGCGACCGCCGACCATGCGGCCTGCACAGCGCGATACTCCGCTCCGCACTGACCGTAGAGCTCGGTCGCCGCGGCGAGCATCCCGGTGCGCGCGTCGGCGTAGTTGGTCGACGGGGTCCATTGTGTGGTCAGCGCGTGGAACCACAGGCGGGCGGCGGTGTCGCGGCCGACGCCGGTGACTGTCGCCCCGTCGCAGGTGGGGCTGTCGCCCCAGGCCGACGGGCCGCTGCCGTTGGCGAGCAGGAAGAAGGCGTGATTGCCGACACCGGAGGAGCGGTGCACGTCCAGGTTGCCGACGGTGGGCGACCAGCAGTCGGCGGACACGCCGTCCCTGCTGGGCCGGTCCATGTAGCGCAGCGGCCCGGCCTTGAACACCTTCTCGCCCACCAGGTAGTCGGGCGCATCGGCGGGGTTGGCGGCGTGGAACTCCACCAGGTTGCCGACGATGTCGGCGGTGGCCTCGTTGAGCGCGCCGGCCTCGCCGGTGTAGACGAGCTTGGCCGTGCGGGCGATGACCGAGTGGGTGGCCTCGTGCGCCACCACGTCGAGGGAGGTGTACGGGTTGGTGGTGACCCCGTTGCCGTCACCGAAGCGCATGCAGTGGCACTGCGCGCTCCAGTAGGCGTTGGACAATCTGTCGCCCTCGTGCACCCCGGCGTTCAGGGTGCTCGGCCCGTCCGAGTACTCGGAGTTGCTGACGAGGGTGTAGCCGAAGGTCTGCTTGTAGAAGTCGTACGTCGTCGCGGCGCCCCACTGCACGTCCACGGCGTCGGTCTGCGCGTTGCTGGACCTGCCGTTGCCCCAGTCGCCGTCGGGGTCGGTGAAGTACCGCATGGTGTCGACGTCGTAGGTGCCGAACATGCCGCGTGTCGGATCCGCCAGCATCCTCGTGCTCGACGTGCTGGAGACGGGGGTGGTCGTGAGCGGCACGTCGCCGGAGTGGAAGCCGTGACCGAGGTCGGCCTGTACGTCGTCGTAGGTGGTGCGCACCCCGCCTGTCCCGGCGTCCACGAGGACGTGCAGGGCCGTCGGCAGGCCGCCTGTGCGGGTGCCGGTGACCAGTACGTCCCAGGCCAGCGCGGGCGCGCGGGCGGCGTCGTTGTCGCCGAGCGCCTCGATCACCAGTCGCGGCGACCCGCTCGGCTTGTACGGGAACCTCTTGGCCGCGATCGCCGCGGCGGCCGGGCCGGACACCCGGGGTGTGGTGGACAGAGCGCTCAGCGTCGACAGGGTGCGGCTCTCCGGAGCCTTGTCCCCGTGAGTGATGATGTCGCCGCCGAGCACGGGTAATCCCTGGTACGTACGCTCGTAGTGGGTGTGTCGGGTACCGCCGGGGCCGGTGACGGTGCGCAGGGCGTGCAGTTCCTCGCCCGGAGCCGCGTACGCGGGCGGCGCGACGGCCACCAGGCCCGCCAGCAGGACGCCTGCCAGCACAATGCCAGTTGAACGCACATTTCCTCCGATGCTCAGTCAGGTGGTGTACTGCGGACCGTAAGGCGAGATCTCCTTCCTTGTGAAAGACAGAACGGTCTGTATATGCGCCAGACGATACGCAGACCGTTCTGTTCATGTCAACGCATGTGTCAAGGCTGTGACCGCGGCTCTCACGAGACGACAACGGCCCTGCAGATGGGGCCGGTCGCGGGCGACGAGAAGGCTTGTTCGCCGGCGGACATGGGCTCGTCGTGGTGGACGAACCCCACGCGGGAGTACAGCCGAGGGTTTCAGGCCTCGGGGGCGGCCGCGGCCAGGAGCCGGGCGAGCTCGGCCGGCTCGGTGATCATGGGCCAGTGGCCGGAGTCGATGTCCACGAGCTCGAGGTGTTCGGCCCTGGCCAGCTCTGGCACGTCACCGGCGGCTATCCACTCCTGAGCCTGGGCAGGGGTGAACTCGGGGCACACGACGAGGACGGGGACGGAGAACCGCCGCTCGTCCGTCAGGCGCACCACGCCCTTCGTCACCTCCGCGGGGACGGGGATCGCCGCGGACGCGAAGTCCCGCCTGGCCTCCTCGCCGAGGTCGGCCGAGTCCGGCCCTTCGAACGGACCCCAGCCGGGGAAGGGCATGACGCCGTCCTTCGGCTCGAAGAAGTCGGCGTAGGGCTGCCCGCCGGCGGCCGGGAAGCCGCCGATGAACGCGACCTTGGCGACCCGCTCCGGGCGCGCGTCGGCGGCAAGCCATGCCAGGGTGCATGCGGCGGAATGCCCCACCACCATGGGCTTTCCTGACGCCGAGTCCACGGCGGCGAGCACCGCTGCCGCCTGGTCGTCGAGAGTGGCCGAGGTGGATCCGTCGCCCTGCCCGGGCAGCGTGATCGGCACGGGGCGGTGGCCGAGCGCCTCGAGGGCGGGCACGACGTCGTCCCATGCGGATCCGTCGAGCCACAGGCCGGCGATGAGCAGGATATCCATGATCGTTCTCTTTCTTCGGCGGGTTCCGGCGAGGTCCTGCCAGGGGACTCGGTCAGGACGTCACGCTAGGCCCGATTCCGGACGTTCTACTTCCTGTTCATCCCGTGACCTCCTAATGTGCTCGTGTGCCGACCGATCTCAGTCCCACCGCACGGGCTCTGCGCGCCATGGAGATCCTCCGGACCCGCCCTGGCGTGACGGCCGGCGAGCTCGCCGCCTGCCTGGGCGTCACGGAGCGGGCCGCGCGCCGGTACGTCGGGATCCTCCGCGAGGCGGGCGTCCCCGTCGAGTCGGCCCGCGGCCCCTATGGGGGGTACCGGCTCGGGCGCGGGACTCGACTGCCTCCGGTCGCCTTCACCGAGCCCGAGGCGCTTGGCCTGGTCATGGCGGTGCTCGACGGCCAGCCGGCGGCCGCCGACGTCGGCGACCTCGTCGGCGCCGCCCTGGGCAAGGTCATCCGGGCTCTGCCCGAGAGCGTCGGACGGCAAGCGGCGACGCTGCGCGAGCATGCGTCGGCGGCGCCTGACCGGCTCTCGGCCCGTCCGGATCCCGCCACCACCAGCGCGCTCGTGGCCGCCATCGCGGATCGGCGGCGCGTGGTGATCGCCTATCGGAGCGAGTCCGGCAACGAGTGGGAGGCCGAGGTGGACCCCTGGGCGGTCGTCGTCCGCCACGGGCGCTGGTACCTGCTGTGCTACTCCCACCGCGCGGACGCCATCCGCACCTACCGGGTCGACCGCGTCCGCCAGGTCCGGCGGAGCACGCACGCGTTCGAGCCGCCCGACGGCCTCGACCCGGTGGCGGCGCTGGAGGAGAATCTCGGCACCGGGTGGGAGTTCGCCACGCGCGTCGTGTTCGACGCTCCCCTCGCCGAGGTGGCGCCCTGGATCCGGCCGCCCATGGGGCGGCTCGAACCGTCGGGGGACGGGTGCGTGCTCGTCGGCAGCACGAGCAATCCGACGATGTACGCGCAGGAGTGGCTGCCGAACGTGCCGTTCCCCTTCCGCGTCGAGGGTGGACCGGAACTGCGCGCCGCGGTCACGATGCTCGCTTCGCGTCTCGCCGCCGCCCTGGCGGACCCGCCCATGGACGACGCCACACCGGGCCCGCGGTCTGACCGGCCGTGACGCGCATCGGCGTCAACCGGACACACCCTCAGCCGGCGACGGTGACCGTGGCGAACGCGTTGAGGATGCGATGGTCGGAGCAGGCCTTGTCGCGGTTGGCGCCACAGACGTGGCCGATGGGTTGGGAGTCCGCCGTGTACGACACCAGCCGGTCGGCGGCGGCGAAGACGAGGTCCACCTTGCGAGGCTGGCCACAGGAGCCGAGCGGGAGGCTGCCTTCCGTGGTCTGCTCGCCCCAACCTGGACAGGTCGCATCCAGGTCGTCGAGTTCGTGATACGGGCCGCTGTTGTGCGTGTTGTTCGCGGTGTCCACGCTCGAGTCGTACCAGGTGTCCAGCAGCGGGTCGTCGGGTTGGACATTGAAGTCGCCGGCGATGATGGCGGTGTCGCCCTGAGCGTGGTAGCGGTCAAGAACCTTGCGTACGTATGTGAGCTGGGCCGCCTGGTAGGCGCGGTCGAACGTCACGTGGGTGGTGCAGAACTTCACGCTCGTCTTGTCGGCGACGGGAGCGCACAGCAACTTGCGCTGCAGGGTCGAACCGTCGTACGGCAGGGTGTACCGCTCGGTGGCGCCGAGGGGAAAGCGGCTGAACAAGGCTTGGCCGATGCCGGTGCCGTCGCAGTAGGACGTGCCGTCGGCGGGCCTCATCGGCTCGTAGCGGGCGAAGTTGCTCGCATTCTGCGGCCAGCCGATCTGCTGGAGGTAGTCGATCAGGGCGCCGTACTGGTTGTGGCAGATCTCGTTGACTGAAACGAAATCCGGATTGCGACCGCCGATGGAGCGACCCATGGCCTCAATGATGCCGTTGGTCGTGGAGCCCAGGTGGTAGGCGTGGCCGGCGATGTTCCAGTGCCAGATCTGGTACCTGGCAGATGAGGCCGCAGGCACCGGAGCCTCTGACATCAGGACGACTGACATCAGGACGACGGCCACGCAAAGGCTGCGCACAAGATTCACAGTGGCACCTTACGCATAAGCCGGTTTCGTCACACCTCTCCTCGGAGGAGGACAGACCGTTCTGTATCCTTGCGGAGGTGCAGTGACCGCTCTGTTACCGTCAACACATGCCGTCGAAGCGCCCCGCAGCCTCAGTTTCTTCGCCCGTTCGTTCGGTGCAGAGGGCGCCTGACGGCACGCCCGCACGCCGGCGGCTGCTGCGGGCCGCAGCCAGGCTGTTCTACAGCGAAGGCATCCAGTCGGTCGGAGTCGACCGGCTGGTGGCGGAGGCGGAGGTGACCAAGGCGACCTTCTACCGCCACTTCCCGAGCAAGGATGACCTCGTCCGGGCCTACATCGAGGAACGCCATCAGGAGGCCCGCGCCACCGCCGACACCTTGATCGAGCAGGTCAGCGACCCCTCGAACGTCATCGCCGCGCTCGCCACTCAGGTCAGCTACCAGGTGTGCACTCCGGACTTCCGCGGATGCGCCTTCATCGGCGCCGCCGTCGAATACCCCGACCCCAATCATCCGGTCCGCCTTGCCGTGGCCGAGCATCGGCGCTGGTTCCGCGCCCTCCTGACCCGGCTGCTGAGCGAGACGGGCCATCCACAGCCCGAAGCGGCAGCACAGACGCTCGTCCTGCTGCGCGACGGCGCGATGATGGGCGGCTACCTCGACGACCCCGCCGCGACGACAGCAGCCCTCCGTACCGCCATCGACCACCTGCTTCTCGCCGACCGCTGAGGCCGCGGTCTTCTTCCGGGCCCGCGGTCCCATCGGTGTCGCCGCGGAACGACAAGCGTCACTCCGTGCGGGGAACGACGTCGTGAAGGGCGAGGCGCGGGCCGGACGCGAGGACGCGGGCACCCTCGAAGGCGCCCGCGTCCGTCACGCCGCCCGAGGACACCCGCGTTCCCGCGCAGGTCAGGTGAGCAGAGCGCGTCCCCGTGGGGGCCGCTACTGCTCCCGGGGGGCGGAGCCGTTCGGCGCGGGAGGTCCGTCGGCCACCACCGAGGCGTCCAGGGCCACGGAGCCTTCCAGGGGGACCGAGCCGTCGGGAGCCACCGCCGCGGCCGAGGCCGCCGTCACCGGGCCGGTCGCGCCCAGGGCGCCGCCGACCGCGCCGATCGTGTGCGTGAGGCGGACGCCCGAGCCGTCGCGGCGGCCGACCTCTTCGGGCAGCGGGACGGGCTTGCCCGACGACGACACCGCCTTGGCGGGCGCGGGACCGGCCCAGGCCAGCAGCAGCACGTCCTCGCCCTTCAGGAACCGCTGCGCCCGCACGCCGCCCGTGGCCCGCCCCTTGGCGGGGAACTCGGCGTAGTCGGACACCTTGCCGCCGCCCACCTGGGTGCCGGGCAGGGCGGTGGACGACCCGGCGACGGTCACGACCTGGGAGGGACGCTCCGCGTCCACCACGCCGAACCAGATCACCCGGGCTGCCCCGTCGAGCCGGATGCCGGCCATGCCGCCCGCGGGCCGTCCCTGCGGACGCACCAGCGACGCCTGGAAGCGCAGGAGCTGCGCGTCGGAGGTGATGAACACGAGGTCGTGGTCCTCCGACTCCAGCTCGGCCGCGCCCACCACGGTGTCGCCCTCCTTCAGGGTGATCACCTCGAAGTCGTCGCGGTTGGCCGGATAGTCGGGCACCACCCGCTTGACGACGCCCTGCGCGGTGCCGAGCGCCAGGCCCGGCCCGTCGGGGTCGAGCGCGCCGAGGCCGACCACCGTCTCGTCCGGGCCGAGCGTCACGAAGTCGGACACCGGATGGCCGCCGGACAGCGACGGCGGCGAGGCCGTGGGCGGCAGGATGGGCAGGTCGACGACCTGGACCCGGATGAGCCGGCCCAGCGACGTCACGAGCCCGATCTCGCCCCGGGCGGACGTGCGCACGACCGACACCAGGACGTCGTGGGAGGCCCGCTCGCCCTCCTCCGCCAGCGGTGAGGCGTCGGTGGTGCGGGCCAGCAGGCCGGTGGACGACAGCAGCGCCAGGCACGGCTCGTCGGCCACCTGCAGCTCCACCGTGGCGGTGCGCGGGGTGCCGGACGACTCCAGCAGCACGGTGCGGCGCGGCGTGCCGTACTTCTTGGCCACGTCGGCCAGCTCGGCCGAGACCACCTGGCGCAGCCGCGTCTCCGACGACAGGATGCCGGTCAGCTCGGCGATCTCCTCGGTCAGCGTCTCCTTCTCGCGGTCCAGCTCCAGCTTGTCGTAGCGGGTCAGGCGGCGCAGCGGCGTGTCGAGGATGTACGCGGCCTGGATGTCGGTCAGGTCGAAGACCTCCATGAGGCGGCTGCGCGCCTGCGCGGAGTCGTCGGAGGAGCGGATGACCTGGATGACCTCGTCGATGTTGAGCAGCGCGACGATCAGGCCGTCGACCAGGTGCAGGCGCTCCTCGCGCTTGCGGCGGCGGAACTCGGAGCGGCGGCGCACGACCTCCAGGCGGTGGTCGACGTAGACGCTCAGCAGCTGGCGCAGGCCGAGGGTGCGCGGCTCGCCGTCGACGAGGGCGACGTTGTTGATGCCGAACGTCTCCTCCATCGGCGTGAGCCGGTAGAGCTCCTCCAGCACCGCCTCGGGGATGAAGCCGTTCTTGACCTCGATGACCAGGCGCAGGCCCTTGTGCCGGTCGGTGAGGTCCTTGAGGTCGGCGATGCCCTGGAGCTTCTTGGCGTTGACCAGCTCCTTGATCTTGGCGACGACGCGCTCGGGGCCGACGTTGTACGGCAGCTCGGTGACGACGATGCCCTTGCGGCGCGGGGTGATCTGCTCGACCACGCACTTGGCGCGCATGCGGAACGTGCCGCGGCCGCTCTCGTAGGCGTCGCGGATGCCCTGCAGGCCGATGATCATGCCGCCCGTCGGCAGGTCGGGGCCCGGCACGAAGCGCATGAGGTCGTCGAGCGTCGCGTCCGGCTTCTTGATCAGGTGGCGGGCGGCGGCCACGACCTCGACGAGGTTGTGCGGCGCCATGTTGGTGGCCATGCCGACGGCGATGCCGGTGGTGCCGTTGACCAGGAGGTTGGGGAACGCCGACGGCATGACCGTGGGCTCGGTCTCCTGGCCGTCGTAGTTGGGCTTGAAGTCGACCGTGTCCTCGTCGAGCGACTCGACCATGAGCATCGCGGCCGGCGCGAGGCGGGCCTCGGTGTAACGCATGGCGGCCGGCATGTCGTCGGGGGAGCCGAAGTTGCCGTGGCCGTCCACCAGGGGCAGGCGCATGGAGAACGGCTGCGCCAGCCGGACGACCGCGTCGTAGATCGCGGTGTCGCCGTGCGGGTGGAGCTTGCCCATGACGTCGCCGACGACGCGCGAGGACTTGACGTGCCCGCGGTCGGGGCGCAGGCCCATCTCGCTCATCGAGTAGAGGATGCGCCGCTGCACCGGCTTGAGGCCGTCGCGGGCGTCGGGCAGCGCCCGCTGGTAGATGACCGAGTAGGCGTACTCGAGGAAGCTGGTGCGCATCTCCGAGGACACGTCGATGTCGACGATCCGCTCCTCGAAGTCCTCAGGCGGGGGTGCAGTCGTGCGTCGGGCCATCTTGTGCTGCGCGGCTACCTCGGCCGTCGCGCCGAGGGGGAAGCGCATCCTCCTTCTGTCCTTGTGCTGTAACCGTAACCGTCGGCTCGATGGAGAAGGGCCGGATCGGCGGGTGCGGTGCCGGCGCGGGGCGCCCTGGTCGCGGTGCGATGACGGCCAGGGGTCCGTGCGGCGGTGCGTGCGGTGGGGGCAAGGGCGTGGTGCGCCCCTGGAGATGATGGCACAGGCGCCTCCCCGCGCCGGTTGGCTGAAGCTTGCCGATGCCAGGCATCGTACCAACACCCGGACGGCTTTTAGCATGCGTGTTCGAGTGCCGCCCGGCGGAGATCGTATGCTTGACCAAGCAATTGCTTGGGCGTTACGTTCCGGAAAGGGATACTCCTCGTCTCCGGAGGCGTACATGATCGAGTTTCATCCCGTCACCAGGCACATCGGCGCCGAGGTGACCGGCGTGGACCTGCGCAAGCCGTTGTCCCAGGAGGAGGTCGCGACCCTCCGCGAGGGCTGGCTCAGGCACCTGGTGCTGTTCTTCCGCGACCAGCCCATCGACGACGAGCAGCACCTGCAGTTCGCGCTGAACTTCGGCACGCTCAACCACCCCGCCTTCAAGAAGGACAGCGCCAGCCCCATCCACGTCCTCGACCAGACCGACCCCAAGGGCGAGGGCGGCGACGAGTGGCACAGCGACAACACCTTCGAGCCGACTCCGCCCATGGGCTCGCTCCTGCGCTGCGTCCAGCTCCCCAGCGTCGGCGGCGACACGCTGTGGGCGAACACCTACCTGGCCTACGAGACGCTCTCGCCCTCGCTCCAGCGCCTGTGCGACGAGCTGACGGCGGTGCACGACATCACGATGTCGATGAAGAAGGCCATCTCCAAGGGTCACCCGTTCGACCTGGAGGAGATCCAGGCCAAGTGGCCGCCGATCGAGCGGCCCGTCGTGCGCGTCCACGCCGAGACCGGCCGCAAGGCGCTGTTCGTCAACCGCTCCTCCACCACGCGCCTGGTCGGCCTCACCGACCGCGAGAACGAGGCCCTGCTGCCGCTGCTGCTGGACCACATCCGCTCACCCGAGTACCAGGTGCGGCTGCGCTGGCGCCCCGGCACGCTGGCGTTCTGGGACAACCGGCCCACCCAGCACTACGCGGTGGCCGACTACACGGAGCGCCGGCGGATGCACCGGGTGACCGTCAACGCCTTCCCGGAGCACGCCGACAAGTGACCGCAGCGGGGACCGGGGCCGGGGCCGGGAACGAAAACGTCGGGGAAACCTGGTAACAAGGAGCACATGACTGAAGCCCCCGACGCGGCGATGCTGCGCGAAGAGGCGGAGGGGCGCCTGCGCGCGCTCGCAGGCGAGCACGCCAGGCTCCGCGACGACCAGTGGGCCGCCATCGAGGCGCTCGTCGTCGACCGGCGGCGGGTCCTCGTGGTCCAGCGCACCGGCTGGGGCAAGTCGGCCGTCTACTTCGTCGCGACGGCCCTGCTGCGCGAGCTGGGCGAGGGCCCGACCGTCATCGTCTCGCCCCTGCTCGCTCTCATGCGCAACCAGATCGCCGCCGCCGAGCGGGCCGGCATCAGGGCCGCCACCGTCAACTCCGCCAACCCCGAGGCGTGGGAGGAGATCTACGGCCAGGTCGCCGACGGCATGGTCGACGTGCTGCTGGTCAGTCCCGAGCGGCTCAACAACCCCGACTTCCGCGACAACGTGCTGCCCGAGCTGGCCGAGAGCGCCGGTCTCGTCGTCGTGGACGAGGCCCACTGCATCTCCGACTGGGGACACGACTTCCGGCCCGACTACCGCCGCCTCGCCACGCTGTTCGAGGAGCTGCCGCCGGGCGTGCCCGTCCTCGCCACCACCGCCACGGCCAACGCCCGCGTCACCCGCGACGTCGCCGAGCAGCTCGGCGAGGACACGCTGGTGCTGCGCGGGCCGCTGGAGCGCGAGAGCCTCCACCTGGGCGTCGTGCGCCTGCCCACGGCCGAGCAGCGGCTCGCCTGGCTGGCGCAGACGCTGCGCGAGCTGCCCGGCTCCGGCATCGTCTACACCCTGACCGTCGCCGCCGCCCAGGAGATCGCCGACTACCTGCGCGAGCAGGGCCACGAGGTGGCCGCCTACTCCGGCCAGACCGACCCGGCCGAGCGGCTGGAGGCCGAGGAGGCCCTGCTCGGCAACAAGATCAAGGCATTGGTCGCCACCAGCGCGCTCGGCATGGGCTTCGACAAGCCCGACCTCGGGTTCGTCGTGCACGTCGGCGCCCCGCAGTCGCCCGTCGCCTACTACCAGCAGGTCGGCCGCGCCGGCCGTGGCGTCGAGCGGGCCGAGGTGATCCTGCTGCCCGGCTCCGAGGACCGCGACATCTGGGCCTACTTCACCTCGCTCGCCTTCCCGCCCGAGCCGGTCGTGCGGGCCACGCTGGCCGCGCTGGAGGAGCGCGGCACGCTGTCCACGCCCGCCCTGGAGACCATCGTCGACCTCGGCCGCAGCCGGCTGGAGATGATGCTCAAGGTCCTCGACGTCGACGGCGCCGTCCGCCGGGTCAAGGGCGGCTGGGAGGCGACCGGCGAGCCGTGGGGGTACGACGCGGAGCGCTACTCCCGCATCGCCGCCGAGCGCCGCGCCGAGCAGGAGGCCATGCTCGGCTACCTCACGACGACCGAGTGCCGCGAGCAGTACCTGCGCCGCCTCCTCGACGACGACACCGCCACCCCCTGCGGCCGCTGCGACAACTGCACCGGCCGGCACCGCTCGGCCGAGATCGCCGCGCCGGCCGTCGAGACCGCCCGCGAGCGGCTGGCCAGGCCGGGCGTCACGGTGGAGGCGCGCCGGCAGTGGCCGACCGGCCTCGACGACCTGTCCGGCCGCATCAAGCCTGACCTCGGCGCCGAGCCGGGCCGGGCGCTCGGGCGGCTCACCGACATCGGCTGGGGCAACCGCCTGCGCGAGCTGCTGGGCGGATCCGACGGGCCGCTGCCTGACGACATGTTCCGGGCCGTGACGCAGGTGCTGGCCGCGTGGGACTGGCGGGAGCGGCCGGTGGCGGTGGTCAGCGTGCCGTCCGCGAGCAGGCCACTGCTGGTGCGGGGGTTCGCCGAGCGGCTCGCCCAGGTGGGCCGGCTGGCCTACCTCGGCGAGCTGGGCTACCGCTCGGGCTCGCCGGGCCGCCAGTTCAACAGCGCCCAGCGTGTACGCGCGATCCGGGCGACGCTGGCCATGCCCCGTGAGGTGGGCGCGGCGGTGGCCCAGTGCGGCGGCCCGGTGCTGCTGGTGGACGACCGGGTCGACACCGGCTGGACGATGACGCTTGGCGCGGCCCTCGTCCGTCACGCGGGCGCCCCGGCCGTCCTGCCGCTGGCCCTGGCCACCACCTCCTGACGCGGGAGGCCGGCGTCGCGACCGCCGGCCGTACCGGGGGCTCCTCGCGCGGGCCCTCGGTGCTCACCCGGCGCCCGAGCCACGACCCGTCCGCGTACTCGCCCGCGAGGCGCGGCCGCTCGCCCGCCGGGCCGGCATCCGGCACGCGGGTGCCACGCGCGGTTGTGCGCCCACCGGGCCGGCCTCCGGCACGCGGGGGTCATGCACGGTTGTGCGCCCACCGCGCGGGCCTCCGGCACGCGGGCGGTGCGGAACCTCGCGCCTGACAACAGGATGCTGGCGAGAGATCGCCTGCCGACGACGGCGGACCGCGCTAGAGGCGCGGACGGGCTCCCAGGTACGTGATCGCCTTGGCGGCCAGGCGGCAGCCCGCGGCCAGCGACTCGGCCGGCGGCTTGCCCTCCAGCCACGACGGCAGGAACCCGGCGCTGAACGCGTCACCCGCGCCGGTGCCGTCGATGATGCGGTCGACCGGGTCGGCGGCCGCGTGGACCGGGTCGGGACGGCCGTTGCCGAACCACAGCGCCCCGTCGTCGTTCATCTTGATGACGACCTCGGGGAACCAGGCCGTCAGCACCTTCGCCGCGGCCTCCGGGTCGTCGCGGCCGGTCAGCACCTTGGCCTGCTCGGTGTTGGCGAACAGCAGCTTGGCGCCGCTCGTCCACTCCAGGAACGGCTCGGCGCCCGTGCGCTCCAGCGGCGCCGAGGAGGCGCAGTCGACCGAGATCGACATGCCCGAGTGGTGCGCCATGTCGAGCGCCGCGAGGCCCGCGTCGCGGGAGCCCTCGTTGATCAGCGTGTAGCCCGACAGGTGCAGGTGGCCGCCGCCGTTGAACAGGTCGCGCGGCAGGTCCTCGGGGGACAGCGCGGCGTTGGCGCCGGGGTCGGACAGCATCGTGCGCTCGCCCTTGTGCGTGACGAGCACCACGCAGGTGCCGGTCGGCCGCTCGGGGTCCATGACCAGCCGCGCGTCCACGCCGTAGCCCATGAGCTCCATGTCGCGATTGCGCCCGGTGATGTCGGCGCCGCGGCGGCCGATGAACGCCACCTCGGCACCCTCGACCGCGAGCCACGAGGCGATGTTGGCCCCGGAGCCGCCACCGTGCATGGTCACGATCGCCGGGGTGTCGCTCGCCCTGGCGAGCGCATAACGGGCGCGAGCGACCGCGTCGGTCATGAGATCGCCCACCACGACGACCCGCGTCATGATGTCACCACCTTGCTGCCTTCAGAACGAGCCGGCCACGGCAAAACTTCACCGCAAAACTAACAGCTTCCGGGCGGCCCGTGGGGCGGTCCTCGAACACCGGTCCGCAGTCGATGCACAAGCGTTGCGAACAGGCCCTGAGGTCCTGCTACCCCGGACACGCGATTACCCTCGGGACTGTGCAGGCTCAGTACCCCGCCCATTGGGAGGCCGATGTCGTCCTCGCCGACGGCGGCACGGCCCACGTCCGCCCGATCAGGCCCGCCGACGCCGACCGGCTGCGCGCCTTCTACTCCCGCCTCTCCGACGAGTCGATCTACTTCCGCTTCTTCGGGCCGCGCCCCCGGCTGTCGGACAAGGAGGTGGCCTGGTTCACCACCGTCGACTACGTGGACCGGGTCGCGCTGATCGCCACCATCGGCGCCGAGATGGTGGCCGTCATCCGCTACGACCGGATCGAGCCGGGCGAGGCCGAGGTGGCGTTCCTGGTCGAGGACGCCCATCAGGGCCGCGGGGTCGCCTCGGTGCTGCTGGAGCACCTGGCCGCCACCGCCCGCGAGCGCGGCATCGGCCGGTTCGTCGCCGACGTGCTGCCCGCGAACATGAAGATGATGGGCGTCCTGCGCCAGGCCGGCTACACCGGGGAGAGCAGCTTCGCCGACGGCGTGGTCCGCATGACCCTCGACCTCACCCCCACCGAGACCTCGGCCGAGGTGACGGCCTCGCGCGAGCACCGGGCCGAGGCCCGCTCGATCGCCCGGCTGCTCACGCCCGGCTCCGTGGCGGTGATCGGCGCCTCCCGCGAGCCGGGCGGCGTCGGCCAGGCCGTGCTGCGCAACCTGCTGGCCGCCGACTTCACCGGCCCCGTCTACCCGGTCCACCGCGAGGTGCGGGCCGTGGCCGGGGTGCGCGCCTACCCGAGCGTGTCCGCCATCGACGACGACGTGGACCTCGCCGTGGTCGCCGTACCCGCCGAGAGCGTGGCCGACGTGGTCAAGGAGTGCGCGGAGAAGGGCGTCCACGGGCTCGTCGTGGTGTCGTCCGGGTTCGGCGAGACCGGCGAGGCGGGCCGGGGCCGCCAGGACGAGCTGGCGCGCATCGCCCGCTCCTACGGCCTGCGCGTGGTCGGCCCCAACTGCCTGGGCATCGCCAACACCGACCCGGCCGTGCGCCTCAACGCCACGCTCGCGGCCACCGTGCCCGGGCGGGGCCGGGTGGGGTTCTTCAGCCAGTCGGGCGCGCTCGGCACCGCCCTGCTCCAGCGGGTGGCGCAGCGCGGCATGGGCATCTCGTCGTTCGTCTCGGCGGGCAACCGGGCCGACGTGTCCGGCAACGACCTGCTCCAGTACTGGGAGGAGGACGCCGCGACCGAGGTGATCCTGCTCTACCTGGAGTCCCTGGGCAACCCGCGCAAGTTCACCCGGCTGGCGCGGCGGATCTCGCGCAGCAAGCCGATCGTGGTGGTCAAGAGCGGCGGCACGCCGGCCGGGCACTCGGCGCGCGAGCTGCGGCTGCCCGACTCGGCGATCAGCTCGCTGTTCGAGCAGGCCGGCCTGATCCGGGTGGATGACCTCATCCAGCTGTTCGACGTGGGGCAGCTGCTGGCCTACCAGCCGCTGCCCGCCGGGCCGCGCGTCGGCCTGGTCACCAACTCCGACGCGCTGGGGCTGCTGGCCGCCGACGCGTGCGTCGCCGCCGGACTGTCGCCCCGGCCGCCCGCGAACCTGGGCGCCACGGCCGGGGCCGCGGAGTTCGGCGAGGCGCTGGCGGGCCAGCTCGCCTCGTCCGACGTGGACGCCGCCGTCGTCATCTACATGCCGCCGATCCCGGGCGCGGGGGAGGAGGTGGCGGCCGAGCTGCTGCGGGTCTCCGAGGGGTCCGGGAAGCCGGTGCTGGCCACGTTCGAGGGGCATCTCGGGATGCACCCGGCGCTCTGGGCCGGGGCCGTGCCGTCGCGCGGCTCCATCCCGTCGTACGCGGCGCCGGAGGAGGCGGTGCGGGCCCTGGCCCACGTCGTGCGGTACGCCACCTGGCGGGCCCGGCCGGTGACGCCCCCGCCGGAGCTCGACGTCGACACGGGCCGCGCCCGCGACCTCGTCGTGCGCGCCCTCACCCCGCCGCCCGCCGACGACGGGGCGCCGGTCGAGGTGGACGCCGCCGAGCTGCTGTCCTGTTACGGCCTCGACGTGTGGCCCGCCGAGGTGGTGCGCTCACCGGACGAGGCGGCCGAGGCCGCCGGGCGGCTGGGCTGGCCGGTGGTGCTCAAGGTCGCCGACCCCGACGCCTCCCGCCGGGCCGGCACCGTACGGCTCGGCTTGGGCAACCCCGACGCCGTGCGGCACGCGTACACCGAGTTCGCCGGCCGCCTCGGTGAGGGCACGGAGCTGGCCGTGCAGCGCATGGCGCCCCAGCCCGCCGTGCCGACCGTGGTGGGCGTCGTCGAGGACCAGGCGTTCGGGCCGGTCGTGTCGTTCGGGCTGGGCGAGGTGACCGCGCGGCTCCTGCTCGACCAGGGGTTCCGGCCGGCGCCGCTCACCGGGGAGGACGCCGCCGCGCTGGTGCGGTCGGTGCGGGCCGCGCCGCTGCTGTTCGGCGAGTACGGCTACCCGCCCGTGGCGGTCGCCGCCCTGGAGGAGCTGCTGGTACGGGTCGGGCGGCTGGCCGGAGACCTGCCGGAGCTGGCCCGCCTGGACCTCGACCAGGTGCTGGTGGGGGAGTCGGGCGTCATCGTCCTCGGCGCCCGCGCCACCGTCCGCACGCCGCCGGGCCCGCGCCTCGACGGAGGGCCGCGCCGCCTGGCCTGACGGCTCACCGGTGGCCCGGAGGGGGGCGTCTCTGGCACCCGTACGACATGAGACGTTATAGAGCGTTATGTGCGGCGGGTGAGGGTGGCGCGTCATCCTGGCAGGATGGACCCCATGAGGGAAACCCGAGTCTCAGCCGCGGGCCTGCGCGAAGCGATCGAGCGCAGCGGCTACTACCCCGACCTCGTCACCGATGCGGTCGAATCCGCGCTGGGCAAGGAGGCCGTGACCGCGTTCGTGGTGCACCACGAGGCGACGTTCGACCCCGCCATGGAGGTGCGCAGGCACGTCACCGTCCTGGTGCTGACCGGGACGAGGCTGCTGGTGTGCCACACGGACGAGCACCCGGCCGTCGAGGGCGTGTCCGCCTCGCACGCCTCCACCACCACCGAGGCCGTGCGCCTCAGCCGCATCCAGTCCGTCGCGGTCACCCGCGTCGTCCCCGACCCCGCCTCCTACGCCCCGGGCGTCCCCCCGACCGAGGCCACGCTCACGATCGGCTGGGGCGCCATCGCCCACGTCGACCTGGAGCCCGCCACCTGCGGCGACGAGAACTGCGAGGCCGACCACGGCTACACCGGCGCCATCACCGCCGACGACCTGTCGCTGCGTGTCAGCGAGGCCGCCGACGGGCCCGAGGCGGTCACCCATGTGCTCGCCTTCGCCAAGGCCCTGTCGGAGGCCACGGCACGCGCCGCCTCCTGACCCGCCCCGGGTCTCGTCCGCGCCCGCGCGGAAGCCTCGGAACGGCCCGGCCACGCGGCTAAGCTCGGAGGATGGCCGACACCGCCCCGTTGATCCCCGCGTACGGCGGATCGTCACTGGCGGACCTGCCGCGCGCGCTGCTGGCCGCCCTCGGCGTCGGCGAGGCAGGCGAGCCGGGATCGTTGCGGATCGAGCCCGCCCGCTCCGTCTGCGTGCTGCTGGTCGACGGACTCGGGGCCGAGGCGCTGCGCGCCCACGCGGGCGCGGCGCCGTTCCTGACACGCGGCATGCGCCCGCCGGCCGGAACGGCACCCGGAGCGCCGGGGCTGACCGCCGGGTTCCCCGCCACCACCGTCACGAGCCTGTGCTCCCTGGGCACCGGCCTGCCGCCCGGCGAGCACGGCATGATGGGCCTGATCCTGGCCGTGCCGGGCACCGGCCTGCTGTTCAACTGCCTGCGCTGGACCCTGCCCGACGGCCTGGTCATGGATCCGCGCCGCTGGCAGCCCGCCCCCACCGTGTTCGAGCGGGCGCGGGCGGCGGGCGTCACGGCCGCGTACGTGGCGCCGGGCGAGTACGCCGGCACCGGCCTGAGCGAGGCCGTCTACCGGGGAGTGCGCCACCTCGCCGCCGGCACCGTGGACGAGCGCGTCGAGCGGGCCCGCGAGGCCCTGCGCGAGCCGCCCGCGTACGTGACCGTGTACTACGGCGACCTCGACTCCGCCGGCCACGACACCGGCTGGGGCGGCGAGGAGTGGCTGCGGCAGCTCACGATCGTCGACCGGCTCGCCGAGCGGCTGGCCGGGGCCCTGCCGGACGGCTGCGCCCTGTACGTCACCGCCGACCACGGCATGGTCAACGCCACCGACAAGCTCGACGTGGAGGCCGATCCGGCGCTGCGTGACGGGGTGGCCCTGCTGGGCGGCGAGGCGCGGGCCCGCCACGTGTACGCCGAGGAGGGGGCCGCCGGGGACGTGCTCGCCGCGTGGCGCGACACGCTGGCCGGCCGGGCCTGGGTGGTGACGCGCGAGGAGGCGGTCGAGGCCGGCTGGTTCGGGCCCGCCGTACGGGCCGAGTGGCTGCCGCGCCTCGGCGACGTCCTGGCCGTGCCGTACGACGGCCTGGCCCTCGTCGCCCCCGGCGCCCACCCGCGCGAGGCCGCCTTCACCGGCTACCACGGCTCGATGACGGCCGCCGAGCAGTACGTGCCGCTGCTGGAGGCGAGCACCCGTTGACCCGTCCCGAGAGCGGGACGCCCGACCATGAGGAGCCGAGATGAGCCCGCTGATCACCCCTGCCGAACTCGCCGCACTCGACGGCGTGACCGTGCTCGACGTCCGCTCGCGGATCGGCGGGCCGCCCGGGATCGAGCTGTACCGCAAGGGGCACCTGCCGGGCGCCGTCTACTGCGACGTGGACGCCGACCTCGCCGCCCCGCCCGGACCGGACGGACGGCACCCGCTGCCGGGGGCCTCCCTCTTCGAGAGCGCGATGCGCCGGCTCGGCGTCCGCGACGCGCGGCCGGTCGTCGTGTACGACGACGCGAGCTCGACCATCGCGGCGCGTGCCTGGTGGACGCTGCGGTACTTCGGCCACCAGGACGTCCGGGTGCTCGACGGCGGCCTGCCCGCGTGGGTCGCGGCGGGGCTGCCCACGGTGACCGAGGCCCCGGAGGCGGAGCCGGGCGACTTCACCGCCAAGCCCGGCGGCATGCCGATGCTGACGACCGAGGAGGCCGCGGCGCTCGCCACCGAGGGGGTGCTGCTCGACGCCAGGGCCGCCGAGCGCTACCGGGGCGAGACCGAGCCGATCGACCCCGTGGCCGGGCACATCCCGGGCGCCGTGTCCGCTCCGACGGTCGCGAACGTGGGCCCCGACGGCCGGTTCCTGGCTCCGGGGGAGCTGCGGGAGCGGTTCGCGGGGCTCGGCGTGCGCGAGGGCGTGCGGGCCGGGGCCTACTGCGGGTCGGGGGTGACGGCCGCGCACCAGGTGCTGGCCATGGAGCTGGCCGGGCTGCCGTCGTCGCTGTACGTCGGCTCGTGGTCCAACTGGATCGCCGACCCCTCTCGGCCGATCGCGACGGGCTGACCGTTTTCCGGCTGTCAGGCGGTGGGGGTGACGGGGCGGTGGCCGGCGCCGAAGCAGGCGAAGCCGGTCACCTCCGTCTTGGCCGAGGCCGCCGCCAGGGCCGTCGCGGGCGGCTCGCCCTGGGCCAGCAGCTCGTGGAAGAGCGTCATGACGGACAGCGCGTCGTCGTCGCGCACCGGCACCATCCCGGCGACGACGCAGGCCGTTCCCCTGGCCAGGAAGGCACCGGCCAGCCCCAGCGGCGCCCCCTCGGCCGGGGCGCGGGCCATCCCGGAGTCGCACGCCGACAGCACCACGAGCCCCGGTGAGCTGGGCAGCCGCAGCAGGTCGTACGCCATGAGCGGGCCGTCGTCGAGCGTGATGGACGACAGCAGCGGGCTGCGCGCGTGGAACACCCCGTGCGCCGCCAGGTGCAGCACGTCGGCGGAGGCCAGCGCCTCCATCACCGGCCCGCCGCGCGCCGGCACCTCCCGCCCGCGCGGATGCCCGGCCACCACGCGGCCGACCTCGGCCCGCGCGTGCGCCG
>NZ_JALHBK010000013.1:0-241217 GCF_031570565.1 Nonomuraea sp. 3-1Str | reverse complement strand
AGCGCGGCGGTGCGCAGCACGTCGGCGCGGGCGGCGCGCAGGCGCAGCAGCAGCGGGCCGGCGTGCTCCAGCAGCCGCGCGCCCGCCTCGGTCGGCTCGACGGGGCGGCGCCGCAGCAGGGGCAGCCCCAGATCCGCCTCCAGGGCGGCGATCTGCTGGGAGACGGCGGACTGGGTGTAGCCGAGGCGTTCGGCGGCGGCGGAGAAGGAGCCGGCCTCGGCCACGGCCACGAACGTGCGCAACAGATGAGGGTCCATCAGTGATGCTTATAGCAGGTGCAGACATCATCGTTGGCGCTGGAGCAGGGCGGCGGGCCACGATGACGGCATGAGAATCGCCCTGGTCGGTGACCGCTCCCCCGGTGTCCGCGCCCACACCCGCGTCCCGCTGCTGCTGGAGGCGCTGCGTGAACGCGACGGCGTCGCGCTGGACGCCTACTGGATTCCCACGCCCGACGCCCGTGACCTGGAGGCCTTCGACGGCATCTGGGTCGTGCCCGGCAGCCCGTACCTCAGCGAGGAGGGGGCCGTCGGCGCGGCGCGCACCGCCCGCGAGCACGGCATCCCCTTCCTGGGGACGTGCGGCGGGTTCCAGCACATGCTGCTGGAGTACGCGCGCGGCGTGTGCGGGCTGCGGGTGGCCCACGCCGAGAACACCCCGGCCGCCGCCGCGGACGAGGAGGATGTGCTGATCATGCCGCTGCGGTGCTCGCTGGCCGGGCACGAGGGCGTGGTGCGGCTGGCGCCGGGCTCGCTGATCGAGCAGATCATGGGCGCGTCCACGACCGTCGAGGCCTACAGCTGCTCCTACGGGCTCAGCGAGCGCTACGAGCGCGTGCTGAGTGAGCACGGGCTGGTCTTCTCCGGCCACGCCGGCGACGGCGACCGGGGCGGGGACGGGCCCAACGGGATGGCGCGGGTCGCCGAGCTGCCCGGGCATCCGTTCTTCCTGGGCACGCTGTTCCAGCCGGAGCTGGCCGGCGACGGGCGGCGCCCGCCCCCGGTGATCTCCGCGTTCGCGGCGGCCGTCGCGGCCCGCTCCGCCTCGCCGGCCGCCGCGCGGCGTTAGCCGGTGGCGGGGCGGGCCGGGGCGGTTGTCCTTGCCGTCCAGCCACAGCGTGCCGGGCTCCTCGCGCGGTGATGCCGATTCCTTTTGTGGTGGCCGCGGTCTACATGGTGGGAGGCGCGGCCCGCGTGACGGGCCGGTCGGTCTCCCTCATGTACGCCGAGAAAGAAGGCTGATCGCCGATGAGCATTCCCGCGACCATGCGCGCGCTGCAGCAGACTTCCCTCAACGGCCCGCAGGACATGCGCCTGATCACCGGAGCGCCGGTGCCGAGCCCCGGCCAGGGCGAGGTCCTGATCCGCGTCGCCGCAGCCGGGGTCAACTTCGCCGACATCTCCAAGGCCCGCGGCACCTTCCTGGACGGGCCGCGGCCACCGTACCTGGCGGGTTTCGAGGCCGCCGGTGAGGTCGTCGCGGTGGGCGAGGCGGTGACCGGCCCGCAACCGGGGGCGCGCGTCGTCGGCGTCGGAACCGGCGCTTTCGCCGAGTACATGGTGCTGCCCGCGGCTGCGGCGGTACCGGTGCCCGCGGGCTGGACGGAGCAGCAGGCGCTGGGTCTGGTCGTGAACTGGCCCACCGCGCTGGCCGCGCTCAAGCCTCTGGGCGGCATCGCTGCCGGGCAGGTTGTGCTGATCCACGCCGCGGCGGGCGCGACGGGCCAGGCCGCGGTGAGAATGGCCAAGCACTACGGTGCGACGGTCATCGCCACCGCCTCGCCGGGCAAGCACGAGACGGTGCTGGCGCTGGGAGCCGACCACGTCCTGGACTCTGTCGGCGCTGACCTCGCCGCCGAGGTGAAGGAGCTGACCGGCGGGTCCGGCGTCGATGTGGTCCTGGAGTCGGCCGGTGGCGCCACCTTCGCCGCCGGCCTGGCCGCGGCCAAGCGGGTCACCGGCCGGGTCATCGTCTACGGCGTGGCGGGCGGCGAAGCCCCGATCACCAACTGGGAGCTGGTGTACAAGCACCAGATCCACCTCATCGGCCTCAACATCGGCGTGCTGATCCAGGCCGCACCGCAGATCTTCGGCGAGCTGATGGGTGAGTTGTCCGCGCTGATCGCGGCCGGCGTGCTCGCCCCCGGCATGCCGACCACGTACGAGCTGGCCGACGGCCCGAAAGCGCTGGCGGAGCTGGAGGCCAGGGCCACCGTCGGCAAACTCGCCCTGCTGCCCTAGACAAGCCCTCCAGCAGTTCAGAGCCGGTGGCGCCGCACACCGGAGGTTCCCATGACAGGAGTGCAAACAGATGACCGCAACCGTGGACCCGGCCGCTGAGCAGAGGGCGCGCTTCGTCGTGATGTACGACACCCCGTGCGACGTCGACGCGTTCGAACGTCACTACGGCGAGGTCCACATCCCGCTGGCGAAACAGTATCCGGGCCTGCGTCGTTACACGCGCAGTCACCACCCGGCGGCCGTGATCGGCGAGCCGTGCTACATGGTCGTGATGCTGGACTGGGACGACATGGCCGCGCTGGAAGCCGCGCTCGGGTCCGAGGCCGGCCGGCGCACCGCCGAGGACGCGGCGGCGAACCTGGCCCGCTACGCGACCTTCCGCGCGATGATCCTGCAGCTCGACGAGGTCTGATCGCACGTGAATCACACCCCTGGGCGCTGCGGTACTAGGCTCCCGGCGTGACATCGGATCGGCCTGCGGCACCGGATCAGGACCGGTTCACCGCCGAGACTGAGCGGTTCCGCCGGGAGCTGCTGGCGCACTGCTACCGCATGGTCGGCTCGGCGCACGAAGCCGAGGACTTGGTGCAGGAGAGCTATCTGCGGGCGTGGCGGTCCTACTCCGGCTTCGAGGGCCGGGCGTCGATGCGGTCCTGGCTCTACAAGATCGCCACGAACGTCTGCCTGACGGCGTTGAAGCCGCGCCCGGTCCGGGTGCTGCCCTCGGGTCTGGCAGGCCCGTACGAGGGACCCGATCACCCGCCGAGTCCCGTTGCGGCGGGCGAGGTGTCGTGGCTGGAACCGCTGCCGGAGGCGTGGATCGCCCCGCCCGCCGACGACCCGGCTGCGGTGGTGGTCCAACGCGAGTCGCTGCGGCTGGCGCTCATCGCCAGCCTGCAGCATTTGCCCTCCCGCCAGCGTGCGATCCTCATCCTGCGGGAGGTGCTGGCGTTCTCGACGGCCGAGACCGCGGAGATCCTCGACACCACGACGGCGGCGGTCAAGAGCGGTCTGCAGCGCGCCCGTGCCCGGCTGGACGAACGGGAGCCCGAGCCCGAGGAGCTGCTGGAACCAGCCGACCAACGGGCACGCGCGCTGCTCGACGGCTACATCGCGGCCTTCGAGCGCTCCGATGCCGGCCTGCTGGAGGAGGTGCTGCGCGCGGACGCCACGCTGGAGGCGACGCCATTCCGCGAATGGCAGGCGGGCCGGGCGATGTGCATCCACATGCTCGGCACGTACGTGTTGGGCACACCGGGTGACTGGCGGATGATCGCCACCGCAGCCAACGGCCAGCCCGCCGCCGTCGTGTACCACCGGGACGGGGACGGCGTGCTCCGAGCCGACGGCGTCGTGCTGCTGGCCCCCACCGCCACCGGCGTCTCCCGCGTGATCAAGTTCCACGATCCCGCGCTGGTCGCGACGTTCGGCTTTCCGGACGTGCTCGCGCACTGACCCGGCCACCGGCGGCGACGCCGTCGGTGGCCCATCGACGGGTGCCCCGCCTGTCCGCTTTACGCCGGTGTCAGGCGTACGCCGCCGAGGACGAGGGCGAGCAGCCGGTCGGCCTGAGCGGCGCCGTCGGGTTCGTCCTCGACCGTCAGGCAGATGGCGTTGACCAGCCTGAGCAGCTCGGTGATGGAGACGTCGGCGCGGACGGTGCCGGCCTGGCGGGCGCGGGTGAGCAACTCCTGACCGGCGTCCACGATCATCGTGTGGCAGGTGGCGCCGAGGACGGGATCGCCGTCGTGGTCGCTGCCCTGGTCGCTGTCGTGGGCGCCGTGCAGCAGTGAGGCGGCCAGGCCCCGGTTGGTGACGACGTGCGTGGCGACGGCGTGCAGCCAGCTGACCAGGGCCTGTCCCGGCTCGGGGTCGCCGGCCAGGTCGCGGGCGGCGGCGCACAGGGCGTCGACCTTGTCGCGGAAGAGCGCCTCCAGCAGCCGCTGCCGGGAGGGGAAGTGCCGGTGCAGGGTCGCCGAGCCGACGCCGGCGCGGCGGGCGATCTCCTCCAGGGACGCCTCGGCTCCGTGCTCGGCGACGGCCGAGGCGGCCGCGGCCAGGATCCGGTCGTAATTGCGGCGGGCGTCGGCGCGCCTGGGCCGGCCGGGCGGTGCCGGGCTGCGGCTGTCGTCAGGCATGGTGGCGGGCATGTCGTCTCCGGCGCGCTCAACGTAAACGGGGTGGCCCTCCGTATCGTACTCGATCGGGGCGGTGCCCCGGCGGGCGGCCTCCCACCGCCTCCCACCGCCGGTCACGGCCGGGCTCGGTGCCGGGGCAGAGCCATCGGGGGCAGGGCCATCGGGGCGAGGCCGAGGCCGGCGAGCGCCGCCGCGCCGCGCTCGGCATGGGCGCCGCCGGCGAGCACCAGGGTCCGTGCGGACTGGTAGCGGCAGCCGGCGGCCTCGAAGGCGTCCGCCGTGGCGAGCAGCGCCTCCTGGTCGTCGTCGAGCAGGGCATCGGCTCGCTCCACGATGGCGGCGCAGACGGGGTTGCCGGCCACGACGGTCCTGGCCTCGGCCGCACGGTCGCGAGCGTCGGGGCTCGCGGCGAGCACGGCGGCCTCGGTGCGCAGCGCGACATACCAGTGGTGCCAGATCCAGGTGATCCACTTCCACACCTGTCCGGGCTCGGGGGCCGTGCGCTGCAGAGCCTGCGGTGCATGCCCGCGGTGCAGCAGGAGCATCGCGTCGAAGACCGCCCCGTAGCCGTAGGCGCGCTGCGGTGGGGTGTCGAGCTGATCCAGGATCTCCTGCCATTCGCCCAGGGCGTCCTGGTCGCCGCGGAGGCCGTGGATCATCGCCACCCCGGCCACCGCCGGGCGAAGCAGCGACCAGGCGGAGCTGTCCACCCGCCGCCAGGTGTCGAGGAAGCGGATGCTGCCGGTGAGCACCTCATCGACGTTGCCCGCCAGCGCGTCGACCATCAGCAGCCGGCACGTGGCGCGGTCACCGGCCTCCGCCAGCGAGGGATGGTCGGCCAGCCGGCGGGCCCATCGGCGGGCGCCTGGCACATCCCCGATGCCGAGATCGGCCTCGGCGACGATACCGAGCGCGTCGATCAGCTCGTGGGTGCCGGCCGGTGTGATCGGCGGGGATGACAGGAGCGTGATGCGGCGCCGCGCCGTGGCTGCGGCGGCGAACGTGTCGCCGGCCCAGCTCTGAGCGCCGGTGAGCGCGTCGAGTGCGGCCGACTGGGCGATCGGGTCGCCGGTTCGGCGGGCCAGCTCGACCGCCCGCTCGGCGCGGGCGAGCGTCTGCGGTACGGCGTTGCCGGGCGGGCCCTGGGCGGCGCCGAACGCGTCGGTGAGCACCGCGGCCTCGGCCAGGGCGATGGCGGCCTGCGCGGCCGGATCGTCGCCGGCCGGCTCCCGCGCCTCGGTGATCAGCGCGAGGGCCTCCTCCGTGGGCGGGAGGCGCGCGAAGGTGGGCGAGAACCGGAATGCGATGGTGGCGGCGCTCGCCAGGTCGGCGGCGGCGCCGGCGGTGTCGCCGGCCCTGCGGGCGGCGTCCGCGGCCGCGCGGCGCAGGCGGTACATGTCATCACCGATGGTCCGGCAGCCTGCGACGGCCGCGGCCTGCCGGAGCATCGCCGCGCAGGCGGTGGGGTCGGTCGCGAGCCCGGCCGCCTGCTCATAGTGCCGCTGGGACTCTCCGACGAGGTTACGGGTGAAGGTCAGCTCCGCCAGGTGGCGGGCGAGCTCGTGGGCGTCCGTGCGCTGCTCCGGCTGGTCGGCCGCCCACACCAGGGCCGCGCGCAGGTCGTCCGCCACCAGGTCGAACCGGGCACGCCAGTCCGGTTGTGTCACCGCCAGGGCGGCGGCCTTGGCCAGGCACCAGCGAAGGTGCCGGGATCGGGCGTCGGCCAGCTCGCCGGCCTCGGCGAGCCGCTCCGTCCCGTACTGGCGGATGGTCTCCAGCGCCCGGTACTCCGTACCGGCGGGGGACGCCGTCACCACCAGCAGGCTCTGTTCGGCGAGCCGGGCCAGTCCGTCGGCGACAAGGCCTTCCTCGCCCAGGGTGACCTCCGCCGCCGCCGCGGCGGTGAACGACGCCACGAACACCGACACCCGGCGCAGCAGCGCCCGGTCGGCCGGCTCCAGCAGGGCATGGCTCCAGTTCAGCGCCGCCCGCACCGAACGGTGCCGCTCATCGGCACGAGAGCCGCCGGTGAGCATCCGCAGCGGGTGGGACAGCGCGGCGGTGATGCCGTCCAGCCCCAGGGTGGGATACCGGGCCGCGGCCAGCTCGATCGCCAGCGCCATGCCGTCCAGCCGCTCACAGATGGAGACGATCTGCTCGCGCAGCGGCGGATCCAGCGGCCGGCCGACCGCCGCCGCCCGCTCCATGAACAACGCGACCGCGTCCGACTCACCCTCGACGGCCAGCGACAGCGGCGGAACCAGATACACCCGCTCGAACGGCACCATCAGCCGGGCCCTGCTGGTCGCCAGCACCGTCACCCGGGGGCACGTCGCCAGCAGCCGCTCCAGGAACAGCGCCACCCCGTCCACCACGTGCTCGCAGTTGTCCAGCACCAGCAGGGCGTGACGGTCGGCCAGCGCGGCCACCACGGACGCGGTCATGTCGCGGCCGGGCTGCTCGCCGAGGCCGAGCGCCCCGGCGACCGCGGTCGCGATCAGGTCCGGATCGCTGACCGGGACCAGGTCGACGAACCACACCCCGTCGGAGTACTCACCGGCTGCTTGCGTGGCCACCGCCAACGCGAGCCGGGTCTTGCCCACTCCGCCGGGACCGAGCGCGGTCACCTGGCGATGTGTCCTGATCTGCTCGCTCAGTACGGCCCGCTCGGTCACCCGGCCGATGAAGGAGGTCAGCGGGCCCGGCAGCACCGGCGCCGCATGAGGCCGGGCCGCGCCGGCCGGCTGGGGCGCGCGCCGGGCGAGCGCCCGCCGATCCGGCACCTCCAGCTTGCGCAGCAGCGCGGAGACGTGACTCTCCACCGTCCGTACCGAGATGCACAGCCGTGCCGCGATCTCGGCGTTACTGAGGTGGGCTCCGACCAGCTCCAGCACCTCGGCTTCCCGAGGGGAGATCTCCACTTCTGTCACCACTGTGACAGTTTGCCGCATCCCTTCCGTCCTCCCCTCCGTGACGGCCCCGTACGCGATCCGTGTGGTGGCTCCGTGTGGTGGCTCCGTGTGCGGTTCCGTGGTCGCCACGGATGTGGACCGGCCAGCCCGGAAGGAAGGCTGTGAACACGCACACAGCGGGTCGAGGGGACCCACGACGACAGGAGCGACCATGACCGGCTCTTCCACCCAGGGCATCAAGACCGTGCTGCACCCCGTGTCCGACCTGGCGAAGGCGAAAGCGGTGTACGCGGCCGTGCTCGGTGTCGCGCCACAGAGCGACTCGTCCTACTACGTCGGCTTCGACGCCGAGGGCCAGCACATCGGGCTGGTGCCGGGCGGTGGACCGCAGGGCATGACCTCGCCGGTGGCCTACTGGCACGTCGCCGACATCGAGGCGAAGCTGGCCGAGGTGACCGCCGCGGGGGCCACGGTGAAGGAGCCCCTGCACGACGTCGGCGGTGGCCGGCTGGTGGCCACCGTCACCGACCCCGACGGCAACGTCCTCGGACTGCTTCAAGACCGATGAACGCCGACGTCGCCGCGTGCCTCACGAGCAGGCGCGTCACGCCACGCTCGTGAGGCACGCGGCGAGTTGACCCGCGCTCGGTGCCACCTGGCGGGCGCCGGCGGCGCCCGCCTCCCGCAAGCGACGGCCACCCACAGAAGAAAGGTAGTGACAGAACATGAACCGGCACGTCAGCGACGACCTGTTCAGTCTGCAGGACATCGAGCAGCAGCCCAAGAGGCGCGGAATGAGGTTCACTCTCAACGGCGTCCTTTGGTCGCTGCAAGCGTTATGGGGTTTCTTCTTCGCCGGCAGCGGTTTCGGCAAGGTGCTGCTGTACGACGGAGCTCTGTATGCGGCGGCGCCCCGGGCCGTGGCCTGGTACGCCGCGGTGCCGCAGCCCCTGATCGTCTTCATCGGGATCTGCGAGGTGCTGGGCGGCGTCGGCCTGATCCTGCCGGCGATGACGAAGGTCAGACCGATGCTGACGCCGCTCGCCGCCGCCGGCCTGACGCTGACGATGATCCTCGCGGCTGGTTTTCATATCATCCGCGGCGAATACGCCTTGGTGCCGGCGAACCTCGTGCTGGGAGGGGTCGCGGCGTTCGTCATGGTCGGACGATGGAAGCTGACGCCCGTCTCACCCGCGATCCTCACCAGCTCACGCGCACTCAGGTCGTTCGCGGTCGTGGGCGCAGTGGTCCTGCTGACCTTCGTTCCGACGTGGTACACGATGACCAACGCCCCCTTCTGATCCCTGCGTCTCCCCCGCCCACCACCTCGCCCGGCATGGAGCACGCGATCGCGGGCGAGGTGGAGAACGGCCTCGCGGGCCGGCACCCGTCCGTGGCCGGCGTCTACCGCGTGCTCGCGGACGGGGAGGCAGTCGCGGGTGTGCAGTGATCGCGTTGTTTCAGGCGCTGGTCGCCGGGCTGCGTATGACTCCGGCGGTGCTGAGGGCTGTCATCTCTCGGACTCGATGCCCAGTGACCGGACGAGCTGGGTCAGTTCTTCTTGGAAAAGCTTGTCGGGGTTGATCGTCTGGGTGTGCAGGTGTCCGTAGATTTCCAGCGACACCAGACCATGCAAGTGGCCCCAGATGCGCAGGGCAAGTGCCACGCCGGCCGGCGGCAGGTCGGGAAACGCAGGACGGACCTTGCCGAGAAGCCCGTCGTCGAAGTCGGACCACTGGAAGTCGCTGTGCGCGTAAAGATGTTCGGCGTGCGGCCAGGCGGCGTCCGCGAGGGCGGCGATGCCCGTGCAGACCCGATGCGCGGCATCTGGGGCGGCGCCGCCCTCAGGTGCTTGGTAGCCGGGCACGGGGTCGCCATAGATGAGGCGAAATCCCTCGGGATTGGTGAGAGCCCAGCCCCGGAAGGCTCGCGCCCACGTCTGGATCCGGCTGGCTGGATGCGCAGCAACAGCTTCGGCCCACGCGGAATCCACAGCGTCGGCCAGCGCGGTGTACACCTCGTTGATCAGCATGGTGACCAGATCGTCGCGGGTGGCGAAGTAGCCGTAGATCGCGTTAGCGGTCATGCCCATGTCGCGAGCGATGGCCCGCAGCGTGATTGCGTCAGGTCCGCCCGTGGCCATCAGCTTGAGCGCGACCTGCTTGATCTCCGCTGTCGTCTCGGCCCGCAGCCGTTCGCGACGTCCTCCCGTGCTTCCCACAGCCATCACTCTACAGTGTCACTGGACTGGTTGGCGCACAAAAACTTCACGCCGTATAGTCTCCTCACGCCACACAGCGAACAGGGAGACCCATGCACATCGGAATCATCGGAGCCACCGGCGGCATCGGAAGCCGTGTCGTCACTGAAGCCCTCCTCCGAGGACATCACGTCACAGCGCTCACCCGCGACGCCACCCGGATCGACGAAGAGCGGGAGAACATCGTCTGGAAGACCGTCGACGTCCTCGACGCCGAAAGCATCGCCGCAGTCCTGCCCGGGCTGGACGTCCTGATCAGCGGATACCAGCCCGGCAACGCCGCCCAGGACTTCGGCGACACCGTGTCCCGCTCGATCACCGACCCCGCGGTCTACGCCACCGCCGCCCGGGCGCTGCTCAAGGCGCTGGAGAGCCACCCCCGGACCCGGCTGATCGTGATCGGCGGCGCCGGCAGTCTGGAGATCGAGCCCGGTCTCACACGAGCAGACTCCGACGAGCTCCTGCATCAGAGCCTCGACCAGCTGGGATTGCCAAGAGAGTACGCGGCCGCCGTGCGCGGGCACCGGGACGCCCTGAACGTCCTGCGCACGTCCAACCGGCTCTGGACCTACTTCAGCCCGGCGGAGGAGATCGCCCCCGGCCGGCGCACCGGCCGGTTCCGGATCGGTGGCGACCAGCCGGTCGTCGACGCCGACGGACGCAGCCGCATCTCCTCCGAGGACGCCGCCATCGCCCTCATCGACGAGGCGGAACTGCCTCGCTTCGTCCAGCGACGCTTCACCATCGGCTACTGAACCGCCCTCCCCTTGGCGGACACCTAGGAGATCACCATGAGTGACACCATCGACGACATCGTCCACACCTATTTCGCAGCATGGAACGACCTGGATCGCGGCCACCGCAACGCCACCATCGAGGCGATCTTCACGGAGAACGCCACCGTCATCGACCCCGACTGGACGGCCGAAGGCCGCAACGACATCGCAGCCGCCATAGGCCATGCACGTGAGGAGAAACTCGGCAACCTCATGCTCACGGTGACCAAGGTGATCAGTACCCACCATGATCTGGCCCTGTTCTCCTGGCACCTCGTCCAGCCTGATGCCTCCACCGCGGCTCCTCTGGCCACCGGTTACGGAGTCATGAGCATGGAGGAAGGAAGGATAAACCGTGCCTACAACTTCTTCGGCTGAGTGCGGAAACGCATTGCCGGCGACCTGCTGCTGAACCTCGCCACAGCCGGTGCGGCGGACACACTGTCCGCCGCGCTGTTCGGAACTCGTCGCACGAACGGGGCGTTCACGCGTCGGCGGCGCCCTCGGCGACTCTGGCCGTCGCGGCGGCGTACTCCTCGGCGGTCATGCCGAGGCGAGGGTCGTGCCGGTGCAGGTCGTGCTGGTCGTCGGCCCAGCGCTGGTAGTCCCGGCGGACGGTGCGCTCGTCGGAGTCGACGACGCGGGCGATCTCGGCCCAGGTGACGCCGGCCAGCAGCGCGTGATGCACGTTGGCGGGATGGCGTACGGTGCGCGCGATGCACTCCGCCAGCGCCAGCAGCTCGATGTGCTCGGCCGCGGTGAGCGCGGGCCGGTCCTCGGCGCCGTGCCGGGCGGGGTCATAGACGCCCCGGGCCACCAGCTCCGCCCGGGCGCGAGCCGACGCGTGCCTGGCGGCCAGCGTGTTGTAGCGCTCCAGCTGCTGACTGACCGGCATGTCGTAGCGAGCGTCGCGCCAGGTCGTGTGCTGCTCAGGGGTGGTCATGACGGCTTCTCCAAAGCGGGGACGGCTCACCACTCTAACGATCATCCAGGGTGCCGGGCATGGCGTTCCCGATGCCGCGTGCAGGGCAGCGCCGGTGGCAGGCCCTGCACGCGGCATCGGAGGGGACGTCAGGCGGGACGGCGGCGGCGGATCTTGATGTCGCGCATGTCGGTCACGGCCGTGCGCAGCACCCGGTAGGCGTGGCCGTGCGCGTCCAGCGCCGCCAGGGCCCCGCGCGTCGCCTCCGCCTCGCCGTCGCCCTGTCCCGCCGGAACCTGGCAGCGGAAGGTGAACGCCGACAGGCTCTCGTCGAAGGTGAACGAGCCCGCCTCGGTGAAGGCCGCCCCGCCCGCCTCCCGCACCGCGGCCCGGCCCGCCTCGTCCAGCCCGTCGAACGCGCCGGAGATCGTCACCCTGAACATGTCCCGTCCTCTCCTGCGGCATCACCGCGTCGTACGGCATAGCCGAGCATCCGCTCGCCCAGCACCTCTTCGGCCGCGTCAAGCAGCCCCAGCACGGCCCGCGCGATGTCGTCGGGATCCTCGCCCGCGGCGGTACGCCCGCCGATCTCGGAGAACACCAGCGCATGCAGGCAGCCCACATGCCAGGCCACCACGCGCGGCAGCGGATCGTCCGGCGCGGCCCCCGTCTCCTGCGCCAGGCACGCCGCCAGCTCATCGGTCATCTGCCGGCCCAGATCCTCCAGGCGCGCCGTCAGCGTCGGGGCGGCCCGCATCATCTCCAGCACGCGGCCGAAGCCCGCCGTCAGCCCCAGCCGCCGCTCCCGCCGGCGCACCTCCTCACGCAGGTGCTCCAGCACGGCACGTACGGCCGGCTGACCCGGCGGGCGGGCCCGCACCATGTCGGCCAGCCGCTGCGGCGATGCCTCCTCCGGCGGCAGGACCAGGTCCTCCTTGGCGCCGAAGTAGTTGTAGACGGTGTTGACCGACACCTCGGCCGCCTCCGCGACCTCGGCCATCGTCACGTGGTCGAACCCGCGCTCCACGAACAGAGCGGTGGCCACCTCGGAGATGCGCTGCCGCGTCTGCCGCTTCTTGCGTTCCCGCAGACCTTCTGCCATGTCCAGGAGCGTAACGGACCCCAAGCATCAACTCCAAACCAATTTTGGAGCACGTTGCAGTTTTCGCCTGGGGTCTGTTTCAGAAGTGGATCACAGGGTGATCAACTTTGGGATGATCTTTGGGTGGGTCGTGGGGATTTGACTGCCGCTCAGTGGGCGGTCCTGAAGCCGTTGCTGCCGGTCGGCAAGAAGCCGGGCAGGCCGCCGAAATGGACGAAACGGCAGCTCATCGATGGCATCCGGTGGCGGACGCGGACGGGTGCGCCGTGGCGGGACGTGCCAGCCCGGTATGGCGAGTGGGAGACCGTGTACGGGCTGTTTCGGCGGTGGCAGCGGGACGGCACGTGGGCTCGGATCATGAAGGAGCTGCAGGCCAGAGCCGACGCCAAGTGGCTGATCACCTGGGATGTGAGCGTGGACTCCACGATCACCCGCGCGGACCAGCACGCCGCTGGTGCGCGTAAAAGGGGGATCTGCAGGTCGAGACGCCCGGCGGCATCGATATCGAGCCCGCGGATCAGTGTGCCCCGGCTGGGGCCGGGGCGCCCGCGCAAGCGTCCGGACAGGGTCCGTGCCGATAAGGCGTACGGCGCCGCCGTCAACGAGTGGCTGTAGCCACCATCAGCCGCGCACCCGAGACTGCTCCACCTCCAGCACCGCAGCCAATGTTGGGTGCACCCGCCCCACATCGATCGTCGTGACCGTGTACTTGGCGACGCCAGCCACAACAAACGGATCCTCGGCAGCTATCCGCTCGGCAGCCACACGGTCAATGCCGTATGCCACGATGGCCCCACCCAGAGCCGAGGGCACCGTCTGCCCCGACAGCAAGAACATGCCATCGCGGTGATGACGTTCCAGGAACTCGACATGAGCAGCGACGAATGGCTCTGCCTCCCGCTCTGACGCCGTGTACTGCAGAAACAACAAGTGGAGCATCCCGTCCCTCAGATCTCCTCAGGCGATCGGCAAATCATCGCACTCATTGATCCATTTTTGGAACAGGGCTAGTAGTAGCCGGTGCTGCCGTCCAGCAGCTCCCGGATCACGTCGAGATGGCCGGCGTGGCGGCCCGTCTCCTCCACCATGTGGATCAGCATCCAGCGCAAGGACGCCGCCGCCGACCGGAAGTCCGGATGCCGGCCCACCTCCTCCAGGCCGTGCGCGGCGACGATCTCGTTGGAGACGGCGCACTGATGCGCGTACTCCTCCAGCAGCCGCGCCAGCGGAACGCCCTCCACCCGCATGTCGGCGTCCTCGACCGTCTCGTCGAACGGCGGCCCCTGCGCGGGCTTGCCCAGGAACAGCACCTCGAACCAGGTGTACTCCACCCAGCGCAGGTGCGACACGACGCCGGCCATGGTCATCAGCGGCGAGCCCGGCAGCACCGGCCGGTGCGCATCCTGTTCCGACAGGCCCTCGCACTTCCAGTGGACGATGGCGCGCTGCATGTCGAGCCAGCCCACGAGCTGGGTCCGCTCATCGGCGACGAAGGGCGGGCGAAGGCGCTCTGGAGGATTCATGGACGGGACGCTAGTTGAGCCTGCCCTGCTCGCGCACCGCGTTTTCCGCCCGGCGGCCGGGCTCGGGCTGTTCCTCGGCGACGGCCTCGCGGATCCAGGCGGCCAGCGCCCGGCCCAGCAGCGAGCGGTGCCCCGGCGCCCCGGCCACCTCCTCACCCGCCAGCGCCAGCGTCACGGTCCGCGTCACCTGCGCGGCCACCACGCACGTGGTGGTGGCGACGCCGAGCACCACCCACAGGCTGTAACCCTGCGGCAGCAGCACCACCACGAACGTCACATACGTGACCAGCACGCCGACGAACACCACCGCCCACAGCGCGGCCTGCTCCCCCGGCGACCGCTCCTCGCGGCGCCGTCCCCCGGCCAGGGCGCGCCCCCGGCCCCGGCGCGCGGCGAACCTGCCGCGGCCCTCCCGAGCGGGCGGCTCCGGTGCGGATGGTCCCTGTACGGATCGTCCCTGTGCGGGCACGGTGGATGTGGCCATAACGCTGCCCTCCCGGCGTTCAGCTTTTCCCTCGACCGAGTCTTGCACCCCGCCCTGTCACCCGCCACGAACCCGGATCGGCCCTTTCTCCGGAAATGCCGGCGGCGGGTGGCGACAATACGCGGCCGGCCGTGAATTCCTTTCTCATTCTCCGATGATTGACGCGGGATGCCGCGGACGCTTTTCGCAGGGAAACGGCCACCCTTCGGCGTCATGTCGCCATCCATGCCGCCGACCTGGGGATTTGCTGGATATCGCGGCATTTGTCCCGATGGTTAACCGGGCCGAAAGCCGCGAAGTGGCGTATGGCCGGACGCCGCCCACCCGAACCCCGGAAACGCAGACGGGGCCGGACGGAGCGCGACAACGCCGGATTCGGGCGGAGGGGGCGGCGGCGCATTCACCGGACACGTTCGCGAGAATTCAGGACCGGCAATTCCCGGCGAATGGCCGCGTCATTCTCGCCGCGTCGTCCGGCGTGTCGCGTCCACCTTCCGACACCATTCTTCACTCTGTGTAGCCATGCAATGACGAGACGTGATTATCTGATCGTTCCCAGGTCGACATAGGCGTGGCAGGACTGCCACAGGAAACCGTCCCAGCTCATGTTCTCGTCGCACCACCGCCGCGCCTCCTGCTCCTTGGCGCCGTCCGGCCGTACGGGGAAGCCCGGCGCGGAGGGGCGGCCCCCGGTCGTCGCTCCGGGGGCGCGCCCGCGGCCGGTGCCGCCACGGGCGTGGCGGTCGCGCTCCCCCGCGGCCTCGCCCGTCCGGCGTGGCTGTGGGGCGGGCGACGACTGCCGCTGCGGAGCGGGCGTCACCGCGCGACCGGCCGGGGAAGGCCACCCCCGGGAGAGGGCGCGCCGGTCCGCGCGATCCCCGCCCCGGCCGGCGTGCCCGTCGTTGCCGAGAATCCGGTCGAGGTTCTCCCCGAGGCGCCGGTCGAGACCCCGGCCGAGATCCCGGCCGGGCTCCCGGTCATCGTGGGCCCGGCTGTGGGGGCGGTCATGGGCGGAGTGGTGCGGGCGCTGATGCCGCCTGGCTCCCCGGCGGGCCATGGGCGTGCGCGCCCCGGCCGACGCCCCCTTCCGGCCGGTCGGCGCAGCCTCCCGCCCTGCCGGCGAGTCCGCCGAAGGAGCATGCGGTACGGCGGACGTCACGGGCGCGGCCGTACCGCCGGTCCCCTTCGCCTGCGCGGCGGCACCGGAGCCCCGCGCCTGCGCCTGCGGCGTGCCCGCCCCGGGAGGGCACAGGCCCAACCACGCCCCCAACGCCACGGAGACGACCGTGACCGCCAGCGCCGCGACCGTCACCCGGTCCACGCCGCCCGGCGGCTCCGGCTCGTACACCGGGAAGGGCGGCACCGGCGTCGCCCGCCGGAACGCCGACGGAGGTCTGTCAGTGTCCTGCTCGTGATTCACCGGGTCGGCCACGTAAGGATCATATGAGTGACGTTGTAACTACGGTCCGTAGCTTTGCGTGGCCTTTGACCCGCGCGTCGCGCCCCCGGGCGGCGGCGTCCGGCGCCGTCACGGGCTTGCGGGGCGCCGAGGACGACGGCATCGGCGAACCCCGGGGACGCCCACGGGCAGCCTGTTTGCGCGTGTCGCGGCGAGCTGTTAGCGTCGCCGCGGCGCGAGGAACGCGTGATCACCGGAGTGAGGGAGGTTGATGAATATGGCCGTCGCAGGCCCTCGTCAGCATGCCTTCATCCCGGCCCCGCGCGTCTAGAGCGCGGGCCGGTCGTCACCAACGACCAGGAGTGTCACATGTCTTCCTTCACCTCCGAGAACGCGCCCGCGAACACCCCAGGCGACCCTTCCGGGGCCGTCGCCGACCTGACCACCGACCGCCTGATCCTGCGGGCGTGGACTCCCGCCGAGGCCGACGCCGTCCGGCGGGGCGTCCGGCTCGACCACTGGGCCGGGGACTTCCCCGCCGAGGGCGACCAGGTGATCGCCGGTCTGTTCGACGCCAACCCGGCGTGGCTCGGCGCCCACGGTCACCGTCAGATCATCGAGCGCGACAGCGGCCTGGTGGTCGGATCGCTCGGCCTGTTCTGGCCGCCGGCCGACGGCCTCGTCGAGATCGGGTACGGGATCGTGGAGTCGCGGCGCGGGCGGGGCTACGCGCCCGAGGCCGTCCGGGCCCTGACCGCGTTCGCCTTCACCGCGCCGGGCGTCCACACGGTCCACGCCCACGTGGAGCCGTCCAACCCGCCCTCGATCCGGGTACTGGAGAAGGCGGGCTACCAGCAGTGGGAGGGCCCGTCCCAGGGCAGCGCCGAGGACGGCGAGGTGCTGAGCTACCGCGCCGTGCCGCCGGCCGGCAGCTGATCGACCGGTCGGCCCCGGCCGTCAGGGACACGCACGCCCCTGACGGCCGGCGCCGCCGCCCACAAGCCACCCGCCCTCAAGCCACCCGCCCTCAAGCCACCCGCCCTCAAGCCACCCGCCCACAAGCCACCGGGCGGGTCAGCCGCAGATGTCCGTTCAGCCGCTCCAGCCGCGTGCCCGCAGGAACGCGGCGCACCGGTGGGTCCAGTCGCCGGCCACCGGGTCATCCTCGGCCAGTCCCAGGCCGTGCTTGCCGTGCGGGTACACGTGCGCCTCGACCGGCACGCGGTGGCGGGCCAGCGCGCCGGCCAGGAGCAGGGTGTTGTCGAGCGGCACCGCGCCGTCGTCAGCGGTGTGCCACAGGAACATCGGCGGGCTGTGCGCCCCCCCCCGCCGCTCGATCGACAGACTGTCCAGGTCCGCATCGGTGCCGCCCGGGCCGAGCAGGCTCGCGGCCGACCCGGCGTGGGCGGCGGGCCCGGGCAGGGGGACGACCGGGTAGCACAGCACCGCCAGGCCGGGGCGGGCGTCCTGCGCGTCCACCTCATCGTGCGGACCCTCCGCGAGCATCGGGCCCGTCTCGGTGGCCAGCAGCCCCGCCAGGTGCCCGCCGGCCGAGAAGCCCAGCACGCCGACCCGCCCCGGGTCCACCCCGTGACCGGCCGCGTGGGCGCGCACCCAGCGCACCGCCCGGGCGGCGTCCAGCAACGGCAGCGGATGGCGGTGCGGCGCCACCCGGTAGGCGACCACGAACGCGGCCACCCCCAGCGTGTTCAGCCACCGCGCCACCGGCGCGCCCTCGTGCCCGGCCAGGTGCTCGTACCCGCCGCCCGGCAGCACCACGACGGCCGGCGCCGGCCGCGCGGAGCTCACCGGGAACGCGGTGATCCGCTCGATGGGTTCGCCCGGCCACAGCTGGTGCTCACTCACGATGCCGCCCTTCCCTCCAGGAGTTCGCCGGCCACCGTACCGGGTCCGGAGGAAGGCGCCTGCCCGAGGGGCGGGGTCAGCCCAGGGAGGGGGCGGCCGTCCAGCTCGCCAGCACGGCCAGCTTCTCGGCGGCCTCCGAACCCGGCTCGGCGGTGTAGACGACCAGCAACAGGTCCGGGTCGCCGGGCATCGCCAGCGTCTCGTATCCCACGTCGAGCCGGCCCACCACCGGATGCAGCATCCGCTTGACCCCGTAGGTCTTCTCCTTGACCTGGTGGTCGGCCCACAGCCGGCGGAACTCCTCGCTGCGCAGCGACAGCTCGCCGACCAGCTCGGCCAGCCGCTTGTCGCGCGGCCGGCGCCCGGCCTCCAGCCGCAGGTACGCCACGGTCTCGGCGGCCACCGCCTGCCAGTCGAGGTAGAACTCGCGCGCCGCCGGGTTGAGGAACGCGTCACGCGCCTGGTTGCGCGTGCGGTCGTCGCGGCCGGAGAAGCCGAGCACCGCGTCGCCCATCGGGTTCCACGCCAGCACGTCCATGCACCGGCCCAGCAGGAACGCCGGCCCGCTCACCGACTCCACCAGGAGCCGCGCTCCCGGCCGCACCCGCTGCTGGGCGGTACGGGGACGCTCCTCCTGCTTGTGCGGCCGGGCCAGGTCGCGCAGGTGCGCCTGCTCCACCTCATCCAGCCGCAGCACCCGGGCGACGGCGTCGAGCACCGCGTCCGACACGCTCTGCCCCCGGCCCTGCTCCAGGCGGATGTAGTAGTCGACGCTCACTCCCGCCAGTTGCGCGACCTCCTCGCGGCGCAGCCCCGGCACCCGGCGGCGCCCGAAGGCCTGCAACCCCAGCTCCTCCGGCTGGATACGCGCCCGTCGCGAACGGAGGAAATCGCCCAGATCAGTACTCATGGGCCCAGCCTAGGCAACGTCCCGCGCGCTCAGCCTGGCACTGCCAGACCCAGGATGAGCCTCACCCTGGGTAAGGCGGCGCGCCCGGAGCAGGATCGTCTCCGTCAGCACGACAACACCTCGACGAGGAGCACCACCATGAGCTACGACGCTCTTTCCACCCGTACCGCCGTCGTCACCGGCGCCGCCAGCGGCATGGGCGAGGCCACCGCCCGCCTGCTGGCCGCCCAGGGGGCGCGCGTGGCCCTGCTGGCCCGGCGCGCCGACCGGCTCGACGAGCTGGCCGCCAAGATCACGGCCGGTGGAGGCCAGGCCCTGGCGGTGACCGCCGACGTCACCGACCCCGCGAGCGTCGCCGCCGCCGCGGACCGCGTCCACGAGGCGTACGGGCCGGCCGACCTGGTGGTGAACTCGGCCGGCGTCATGCTGCCCAACCCGATCGTGGAGGGCCGTGACGACGAGTGGACCCGCATGATCGACACCAACCTGAGCGGGGCGCTGCGGGTCATCCGCGCCTTCGTCCCCGACCTGCTCGCCGCCGCCGCGCAGGGCCGGCCCGCCGACCTGGTCAACGTCTCCTCCATCGGCGCCCACGTCACCTTCCCCAACTACGCGGTGTACGGCGCCACTAAGGCGGCGCTCACCTTCCTGTCGGCGTCGCTGCGCACCGAGCTGGGCGGGCAGGACGTGCGCGTCACCAACATCGAGCCGGGCCTGACCGACACCGAGCTGGGCACGCACATCGACAACAGCGAGCTGAGCGGCCAGCTGGACGGCATGTACTCCGCGATGGACGCCCTGACGGCCGACGACGTCGCCGACCTGATCGCCTACACCACCAGCCGCCCGCGCCGCGTCAACCTGCGCCAGCTGGTGATCCTGCCCACCCGCCAGGCCTGAGCGGGCCGCCGGCCGGCGGTCCGGGGGAAGGTGACGGACCGCCGCCTGCCGTGCGGTGATTCAGCCCTCGGGCCCTACTTGCGCGCCCTGGTGATAAAGACCTGCCGCCGTGTGATGTCGCCCCTTGAGGGTGAGCTGGCGTGCCGCACGGCAAGGCCGAAATCGAACGTTTACTGAGTAGTGAATTCGGGGCGCAAGCCCTTGGCGCGTACTTCGCTGGCCGGTGGGGAGGGTACGAACGGCTCTGCCTCGATCAGGTGTCGGCGGAACCACTCGGCCGCGAGGCTCATCGCCTGACCGAGTCCGGGTTCTACGGACAGGCCGCGCTCGTCATAGGGCAGGATCTCCAGGCGTTTCGGTTCGCGGGCTTGGTCGTAGGCGGCCAGGACCTCGTCGATGTCGTGGGTGAGATCTTCGCGTCCGGTGACCATGAGGAGCGGCCGGGGGGCGACGCGCTCGATGAACGCCTCCGGCACCCATTGCAGCACCTGAGCCAGCGACTCGGCCTCCACCTCGTCGTCGAACGTAGGGTAGACCTCCTTGGCCAGCTGCAGGTAGTCCACGATGTGCGGGTCGCCGGTGCCGAGCAGCGGCATGCGCATCCCCTTCCCTGTCTCCTGGCGTTGCCGCAGGTCCTGATCGACGACATCGAGCATCGCCTGGACGCCGGCCCGGCCGCGGGCCTTCTCCATCGCGCGCCAGCCGTTGAACATGCTGGGGTTCTGGCAGGCGACGCATGTGACCCGGCGGTCGATCGCCGTCGCCTGGATCGCGACGGTGGCGCCCAGGCTGTGCCCCCACAACCCGATCCTGGCCGGGTCGACCTCGGGGCGGCCCTGCAGGTAGGTGATGGCGTTGCGGACGTCGTCGACGTAGCGGTGCGGGAAGACCTGGCCGCGCGGGTGGCCCTCGCTGGCGCCGATGGTGCGGTAATCGATCGCGAGGACGGCGAAGCCGGCCTGGACCAGGTAGGCGGCGCCGGGCGCCAGCGCCTCCTTGACCATGTGAACGCTGTGCCCCATCACCACGCCGGGCACCGGCCCGCCGGCTTCCTGCGGCAGATAGAGGTCGGCCGCGCAGCGTACGTCGCCGCTGCGGAACATGATGTGCTCGATCGTCATCGTGTGCCTTCCGTGGACAGAGCGGGAGGAGTCCAGTCCCAGAGCCGGGCGCTCTTGCGGCGGGCCACGCCGGAGGAGGCCAGGCGGGTCATCGCGGTCATGAGCCGGTAGGTCGCGCCGCTGGTGGACAGGCTGAGCTTGGGATCGGTCCGGGCCATGCGCTGCACCTGCTGGGTGCGGGGGCGGCGGACCTCGTCGTAGCGGTCCAGGGCCTGCGGGACGGAACTCGTCCGGGCTGCCTCGGCTGCCAGTACGACGGCGTCCTCCAGCGCCTGGCAGGCGCCTTGGGCCAGGAAGGGGGTCATCGCATGGGCGGCATCGCCGAGCAGCGCGATGCGGCCCTTGGCGTAGGAGGGCAGCGGGTCCAGGTCGTGGATGTCGTGGCAGAGCACCGCTTCGGGCGGCGTGGCGGCCAGCAGGGCCGGGATGGGCTCGTGCCAGCCGCGCGTCCGGGCCATCACCTCGCCGAGATCGTCGTCGAAGCGCAGGCCCGGCTGCTCCTGGCGGACGGTGAGAAACCAGAACACCCGCTCGCCGATCAACGGGTGCGCGCCGAACCGGGCGCCGCGGCCCCAGGTCTGAAACCCGCTCACCGGCCAGACCGTGCCCGGCGCTGTCACCCCGCGCCAGCACAGGATGCGCTGGAAGACGGGCTCGGGCGCGTCCGGCCAGACGCTGCGGCGTACCGTGCTGTGGATGCCGTCTGCCCCGACCAGCAGGTCGGCCCGCACCTCGCCGCCGTCACGACAGGTGACCGTGACGCCGTCGCCGTCCTGGCGGACGCCGGTCACCTCAGCGCTGGTACGGATCCGCTCCGCCGGCACGTGCCGGGCCAGCACGCGCTGCAGGTCGGCGCGGTGGTTGGCGAGCAGCGCCGGGTCGGCGTCCGGCTGGAACCGCATCAGGTAGGTCCCGTCCGGCAGCCGCATCGTGGCGCCCGCCTCGGTGGGCACCGAGCACGCCCGGAACTCCTCGCCCACGCCCAGGGCGTCGGCCGCGCGCAACGCATTCGGCGCGAACGACCAGCCGGCGCCCACCTCCCCCAGCTCTCGGGCCCGCTCCAGCACGGTTACCTCCCATCCGCTGCGCAGCAGGCCGCCGGCCACGGCCAGCCCGCCGATCCCGGCCCCGGCCACGATCGCGCTGCGACCCTGCTCACGCCTCATCGGCATCTCCCTCGTGCTGCGGCCCGGGCATACTCGCGAAGGCCTTGTCCATCCAGTCGAAGACTTCGTGCGCCGCGCGCAGCCGCCCGGTGCGCGCCGGATCGGACCCGGCCACCTCCATGCCCGCCGCGGTGATCTCACGGAACGCGGCCAGGCCCGCGACCCTGCGCCGGACGACTCGCTCCCAAGCGTCATCGTCCACCCGGTAGTAGTGGGTCTTCTGCCCCGGCCGGGTGCGACGGCGCACGAATCCGGCGTCGATGAGCAGGCGCATGCTGGTGGCCAGCGACGCCCTGCTCGCGCCGATCGCCTCGGCGATCTGCCCCGCCGACTGTTCCGGCGGATCACAGATCATCAACCAGGCCAGCACACGGCCGGCGATCGGCGGCACGGCGTACTCATCGATGCAGAACACCGCCGCCCGCTCCACCCACTCCAGGATTCGCTCCCGGTCACCTGTCATGCCATCCACCGATCTCAATCGTCTATAAAATCCAGTATGTACTGAATATAGTGTGAATGCAAGATGGTTCGCAGGATGTAGGAGAAGACCGTTGCGCGGTGGATCTCGCGTGACGTCAGATACGCGTCCAGGAGAGCACGTCCGGCCTTGGTGAGCTCGACCGGTCGAACTGGGTGACGGTGAAGACGCTGCCGTCCCACACGGTGCGAATCTTCCGTCCGGGCTGGGCTGGTCAGAGGTGCGCGCGGGCTGCGGCGGACCAGTGGGGGGCGTTCCAGCGGTCGGCGATGGCGGCGGCCCGCGCGAAGTGGGCGGCGGCCTCGTCGTCGCGGCCGAGCAGCAGCGCCAGCTCACCGAGCGTGTGGGCGACCGGACGCAGCGCCAGCGAAAGGCTCTCCGCGCCGGCCGGGGGGCCTTCACGGTGAGGGAGCAGGCCCGCATAGATCTCCGCGGCGGCGTCGCGGTCGTTCAGCGCGACGATCGCCATCGCGCGCAGGCTCGTCAGGAAGGTGAAGAAGAAGTCGGGCCGGATCGGGCTCGGTGACGTGCGGGCCCGGCGCGCCTCGTCGCTGCGGCCGGCGGCGTGGAGGGCGAGCGCGAGCAGGTCGGCGACCATCGGGCCGAGCGCCTCGTGCAGAGCGCGCACGTCGTCCAGGTGGTCGCCGAGCGTGCCGTCGTTCAGCCAGATCGCCGCCCGCGCGAGGGGCAGGAAGCCGGCGTGCACCGATCCGGCGCGTTCCATGCGTTCGGTGGCCTCGGCGTAGAGGCGCTCGGCGTCGGCGAACCGGCCCTCGATGAGCACCAGGCTCGCCAGCGCGATCTCGACGGCGCCGATCGCCTCCGGCATCCGGTAGGCGCGGGCGAGGTCGAGCGCCTCCCCGGTCACGCGGCGCATCGTCGCCGGGTCGTTGGCCGCAACGGCGTTGGCGGCCTGGCTGAGCAGCCCGGTCACGCGGTAGACGGGCAGGTCGTGCTCGACGCCGATCTCCACCAGCTCGCGGGAGTACTCCTCCTGCCCGGGGTCGCTGGCGAGGACCAGGAGCGCCGCGGCCCGGAGGCGGGGATCGGTGGCGAGGTCGAGGGCTTCCCGCGCCGCCGCCATGACCGTCGGATCGTCCTCGCCCACCAGCTCGTTGGCGTAGGCGATGAGGAGGCGGGACCGCACGTCGGGGGCGAGACCGGTCCGCTTGAGCAGGCGGCTGAGACGGTCGACGACGGGACGGTCGACCGTGCCGTACGTGCGGGCCTGCCAGGGGGTGGGCTCGGTCCAGGCGGTGAACGCGGCGATCATCAGGTCGTCGCGGCCGATCGACTCGGCGTACTCCACGGCCTGCTCGCGCGTGTCTCTGGCCGCGGCGCCGGCCCCGGCCCTGATCTGTGCCCGGAGCAGCCTGCCGAGCAGGTCGACGCGCTCGTCCGGTTCGCTGCAGTTGGCGACCGCGTCGGTGAGGAGGGCAGCCGCCACGTCGTGGGCGTAGCGCGCCTCGGCCAGCTCGGCGGCCCGCACGCAATAGCCGACGGCCTTCGGCGATCCCGCTCGCGCATAGTGATGGGCGAGCGCCGCGACGTCGCCGGTGCCTTCCAGGGCGGCGGCGATCCGGGCGTGCATCCTTGCGGCCCGCAACCGGCTGACGTCGGCGACCAGCGTGTCCCTGACCAGCGCGTGAACGAACCGGACGCGCCCGGGCCCGGGCTCGTCGAGCAACCCGGCGATGACGCCCGCGTCCAGCGCGTCCAGCACGCCGTCCCCGTCGGCGTCGGCGGCCTGCACGAGCACGTCCACCGAACTCTCCCGGCCGGCCACCGCCGCCAGCCGCAGGACGGACACGCCGCTCTCGGGCAGCCTTGCCAGCCGGCGCCGCAGCACGTCCCGTACGCCCTCGGGGACCTCGGAGAGCGCGACCAGCGCGCCCTCGCCGTTCAGCAGTCGCGCGCTCTCCCGCACGTAGAACGGGTTGCCGCCGGTGCGCTCGGCGATCTTCGCCACCGTCGCGTCGTCGGCCTCGCTTTCGGCCCGTACGAGCTCGGCCACCGCCGCGCCGTCGAGCCCGGGCAGCGCGATCCGGAGCGGCACGGTGCGGGCGAGCGCACCCAGCGTCTCGGTGAGGTGCTCGCTCTCCTCCTGGCGATACGCCGCGACGACCAGGATCGGGGCCCGCACGCCGACGCCGCCGCCGAGCAGCTCCAGCGTGGTCGTGTCCGCCCAGTGCAGGTCGTCCAGCACGACGGCGACCGGCCGTTCCGTGGCGGCCGCCGCGAGCCAGGCCCACACGGCCCGGCGCAGCCGGAACCGCCCGGCGGCGGCGTCGGTGTCCACCGGCATGGAGTCGGAGAGCAGCGGCGCCAGGTCTTCCGCGAACTCCCCCGGAGGGACGGCCGCGGCGACGGCCCGCAGCGCCTCGACCCACGCCCACGCGGGCGGCGCTCCGTCGACCTCCGGGCAACGCCCGGCGGCGACGAGCCAGCCGTCGCGCTCCAACTGCGCGCCGAGGTGCTCCAAGAGCGTCGACTTGCCCAGCCCCGCTTCCCCGGTGACGAGAGCGACGCGCGCCCCATCGGCGGCAGCCTGCCCGGCGGCCGAAACCAGCGCGGCAAGCTCGCCCTCCCGCCCCACGAAAGAGGCAGCGCGATGCAGGGTCGCGTCGTGCAGGCGCGCATCGTGCGAGGGCGTGGCGTATGAGGGTGGGGTGGCCGGGGGTGGGGGGACGGCCGTACGGAGGATGTCGATGCGCTGGGCGAGGATCGCCTCTTCCAGGGCGACCAGGTCGGGACCGGGGTCGAGACCGAGTTCGTCGGCGAAGGTGGCGCGGGCGCGGCGGAGCGTCGCCAGGGCGTCGGCCTGGCGGCCGCTGCTCCACAGCGCCAGGGCGTGCAGGCGCCAGCCCTCTTCGCGCAGGGGTTCGTCGCGGGTGAGGCTCTCGGCCTCGGGAACCACCGAGGCGGGGTCGCCCGTCCGCAGGCTCGCCGCGACGTGGAGCTCGCGGGCGACCATGCGCAGCTCGTTCAGGCGGGCGGTCTCGGCGGCGGCCCACGGCTCGTCGGCGACCTCGGCGAACGCGGGTCCGTGCCATAGGCCCAGTGCCTCGGCCAGCCGGGCGCGGGCGGCCTGAGGCTCGGTGAGCGTGCGGGCGTCGTCGAGCAGGTCCTCGAAACGCCACGCGTCCACCGATTCCGGCGGCAGCCGCAGCGCGTAGCCGGGGGCGGCGCTCACCAGGAGACGGGCCGGGGTTCGGGGCGGGCGGCCGGGCTCCAGCAGCCGGCGCAGGTTGGAGACGTACGCCTGCAGGGAGGCCAGCGCACGCGATGGCGGCTCGCCGCGCCAGAGGTCCTCGATCATCCGGTCGACCGGCACGACCTGTCCGCGCGCCGCGACGAGGAGGGCCAGGACGCCGCGCTGCCGCGGCCCGCCCAGGGGAACGGGCTCGCCGTTGACCTCGGCGCCGAGCGAGCCCAATACCCGGATCAAGACCATGACGTGCGACATCTTACGCGGATCCTGGCGTTCCAAGTCGGGTTCCAAGTCGGGTTCCAAGTGCCTTCCAAACGCCCGGGAGCAGCCTTGGCACATCGAGCCGATGAAGGGCAGGAACGAAATGAGCGTCAACACCCAGGACATGGAGATCGTCCACCGCGCCTTCCGTCGCGAGTCGCGGCTGCTGATGGAGCTCGTCGCGGCGGTCGCCCCGGGTGACACCGCTCGCGCCAAGGTGATCGCCGACCACTTCCGCGACTACCGGCTGGGACTGAAGAACCACCACGAGGGCGAGGACGAGCTGCTGTGGCCGCCGCTGCTGTCCCGGGTGGACCTGCAGGCCGACATCGTGCTGCGCATGGAGGTCCAGCACGAGCGCGTCGCGGCCACGCTGACCAGGCTGGACGCGGCGGTCCCGGCGTGGGAGGCCGCCGCCGGGGCGGACGAGCGCGACACGCTCGTGGCCGCCCTGGCCGACCACCGGGCCGTGCTTCTCGAGCACCTCGACGACGAGGAGGCCACTCTCCTCCCGCTCGCGGCCGAGCACATCACCGAAAGGGAATGGGCCTCCCTGGGCGACCATCTGGTGGCCAACACGCCCAAGCTCACCCTGCTCACCCTCTTCGGCCTCGTCCTGGAGGATGCGAACCCGGCCGAGCGCGCCACGCTCCTGTCCGCCCTTCCCGCTCCGGTGCGCGGCATCTGGCACATCATCGGCCGCCCCCGCTACGCCCGCCACATCAGCCGCGTCCGCGCGGCCTGACCAGACCCCCGATCCCCACGCACGACTCACCAAGCTCACCGAAGACTCGAAGGACGAAGAACAATGTCGCTGAAGAAGATCAACACTGTCCTGGCCGCCGCCTTCATCCTCTTCATCCTCTGGTTCGGGTCGGAGTTCATCCTGAGCCCGGAGGCGACGGCGCCGACCTTCGGCCTGCCGACCTGGCCGTCCGGCGACGGCGGCGGCTTCCTGATCGTCAAGGGAATCCGCGACGTCGTCATGGCCCTGGTCCTGGGCATCCTGCTGGTGACGGGCCACCGCCGGGCGCTGGGCTGGGCGCTGCTGGTGGAGGCCCTGGCCGCGTACGGCGACATGACCAACGTGCTGGCCCACCACGGCTCCGTGGCCACCGCGCTCGGCGTCCACTGCCTGACCGCGACACTGATGGTGGGCAACGGCCTGCTGCTGCTGCGCGAGACCCGCAAGGTCGCGGCCGCTCCGGCGACGCCCGCCCCGCACGCCGCCTGACCATCACCGGAACTCTTCAAGCGTCCCGCCATCCACCGGCCGGTCGAGCCGGACCAGAACAGCACGGTCAGGGCGCAGCACGGTGCTCCCCCGCATGTATGAGAACTCGAAAAAGGAAGACGACGATGACGATCAACGATGTGCGCGGTGTCCTCAAGGGGCGCGTGCTCCTGCCCGGTGATGACGGCTTCGAACAGGCGGCCACCGCGTGGAATCTGACCGTCAGGCAGCCGGTGGCGGCCGTGGTGGAGGCCGCGGATGCCGATGACGTGGCGGCGCTCGTGCGTTACGCGCGGCGGGCGGGTTTGACGGTGACCGCGCAGCCGAGCGGGCATGGCGCCTCCGGTGATGTGGAAGGCCTGATCCTGCTGCGTACCGGCCTGCTGGACGAGGTGGAGGTGCGCGCGCAGGAGCGCGTGGTCCGGGTGGGCGCGGGCGTGAAGTGGGGGCAGGTGCTGGCGGCGGCCGGTCCGCTGGGTCTGACCGGCCTGTCCGGCAGCGCGCCGGGCGTCAGCGTGACCGGCTACACCCTGGGCGGCGGGGTCGGCTGGTTCAGCCGCAAGTACGGCTTCGCCTCCGACAGCGTGCGGGCCATCGACATCGTGGACGCCGACGGCGAGCCGGGCCGGGTGACCGCCGAGTCCGATCCCGAGCTGTTCTGGGCGCTGCGCGGCGGTGGCGGGGACTTCGCGGTGGTGACCGCCCTCGAACTCGAGCTGTATCCCGCGCCGGTCCTGTACGGCGGGCGCGTGATCTGGCCGGAGCACCGGACCAGGGAGGTGTACGACGCGTTCCTGGAGATCACCGCCGAGGCGCCGCGTGAGCTCAGTGTCTGGATCAACCGGCTCCGACCCCCCGGCGCGCCGCCGATGGTGACGCTGGATCTGGCCTACCTGGGTGAGGCGGCTCAAGGGCAGGACCTGCTGGCACGCCTCGACAAGATCGAGGACGCGATCTCCGACAGCCGCGGCGTCGTCCCGGTCGCCGACCTGGGTGACATCACCGCCGAGCCCACCGACCCGGCCCCATCCATCGCTCGTGCTGAGCTGCTCACCGGCCTGGACGCGGCCGCGGTGGAGCTCCTGCTGGCCAAGCCGGTCGAACCACTCATCAACGTGCAGATCCGGCACCTGGGCGGGGCGCTCGCCGAGCCGGGCGGCGGGGCCGGTGCGAGCGGCGCGGTGGCTGAGCCGTACCTGCTCGGCCTGCTGGGTCTCGGGCTGCCGCACGCGGCCGATGCGACGCACGCCAAGCAGGCCGAGGTCGTGGCCGGCCTGGAGGCCTACATCAGCGGCCGCAAGCCGTACACCCTGCTGTCCCCCGGCGACACGGCGGCGAAGTCCTTCTCCGGCAGCGCGCTCGCGCGGCTGCGGGAGATCAAGCGGGACCGGGACCCGAACAACGTGTTCCGCGCGAACTACCCGGTGCTCGGATAGATCGGTTCCCAGCAGGTCCCGGCCCCTCCGCCCACCGGGGCGGCGGGGCCGCACCGGCCTTCCACTCCCCTCAGTCGCTCGACAACCCAGATGACCATCGAGCGCCACAGGGGCGTTGACGAGCCGGCGCGAACCGTCGTGATGGCGAAGGATCGCTAGGCGGTGGAGGTGAGCGCGGCGGGGATCTCGGCGAAGGTCTCCTCGACCATTTTCGTCAACGTGTCGCGGCCGCCGTGGCCGCCGTGCGCCGTCCAACGCAGGCAAGCCGTGCGCCAGGCGGCGACGAAGATCTCCACGGCCAGACGGACTTCCCACTCGTCGACGCCGGTCTCGGAACGGCCGCTCACCACCTCGACCAGGGCCCGGGTGGTGTCCTGGCAGTAGCCCAGACTGTGCGCCTGCAGCGCGGGGACGGCTTCCGACAACTGCCGGGCGGTCAGGAAGCGGCGATCCCAGTCGGCGTCCATGGCGCTCAAGGTGACGTCCAGCGCTGCGCGGAGAGCCTCGATCAGCGGGCCGTCCATCTCCCGGGCGGCCACGTAGTCCAGATAGGCCGACCACAGGTCGCTGTCGGCGGCGAGCGCGACGTCCTCCTTCGAGCGGTAGTTGCGGAAGAAGGTGCGTCTGGACACCTCCACGGCATCGCACAGATCGTCCAGGGTGGTGGCGTCGTAGCCACGCTCGGTGAACAGGCGGAGTGCGGTCTCGGCCAGAGCTCGGCGGGTGCGCAGCTTCTTGCGTTCGCGTAGCGGCAGGTCGCGCAGGTCATCCCTCACCCCAAGAGGCTAGCACGCAAGGGCGGTTGCGCTTTGACAGCTAACGCCACTGAGTGGCATTCTCCCGCCAGTGGCTGATTGTGTCTGTCGAATATCCGTGAGGAGCGCGAACCCATGACCACCGATCCCCCTGCACGCTCCCGTCCGGCGATCACGCTGGCGGTGGTGCTGCTGGCCTTCGTCACCGTGCCGATGTCCATCTCCGGAGCAGCCGTGGCGTTGCCCGGCATCGGCGCGGACCTGCACACAGCAGGCGCGCCACTGCAATGGGTCATGAATGCCTACAACCTGACCTTCGCCTCGTTCATGCTGGTCAGCGGATCCACGGCCGACCTGGCAGGACGCCGCCGGACCTTCGCGGCCGGCGCGGGACTGTTCGCCATCGGCTCGCTGGCCGCGGCAGCCGCCCCCGGCATCACCCTGCTGGATCTGGCCCGCGGCCTGTCGGGCATCGGCGCGGCCGGGGTGTTCGCCAGCGGCGGCGCGATCCTGGCCACCACCTTCGACGGCGCAGCGCGCACCCGCGCGTTCGCGGCGCTCGGCAGCGCCGCCGGGCTCGGCCTGGCGGCCGGGCCGACCCTGTCGGGCTGGCTGGTCGGCGCGCTGGGCTGGCGCGCCACCTTCGGGCTGCACGCCGCCCTGGTGGCCGTGGCGCTGATCGGCGTCGGTCACATCGCCGAATCGCGTGCGGCGCAGCGTCCCCGGCTGGACGTGACCGGTGCGGCGGTGTTCGTCGCCGGCCTGGGTGCGCTGGTCCTGGGCGCGGTCCAGGGCCCGGAATGGGGCTGGGCGAGCCCCGGTGTGCTGGCACTGCTGATCGTCGGCGTGGTGCTGCTGGTGGTCTTCGTCGTCCTGCAGGCGCGTTCCGCCGCCCCGCTCCTCGACCTGTCGCTGGTGAAGAACCGCCGATTCCTGGCGCTGTGCATGGTGCCGGTGGTCTCGACGTTCGGCTTCGTGACGCTGCTGACCTATCTGCCCACCTATCTGGTGGGTGCGAGCGGGTTCTCCCCGCAGCGCGCCGGAACGGTGCTGCTGCTGATGACCGCACCGGTGCTCCTGGCTCCGCCGCTGGCCGGCGGGCTGGTGAACCGGGGGGTGCCGGCCCGCGTGCTGATCACCATCTCCCTGGCGTCGTTCGCCGGCGGAAACGCCTGGCTCACCGTGATCGGCCCCTCCACTTCCGTCGCCGTCATCGCCGGGCCGCTGTTGATGGTCGGGCTGGGCGCCGGGCTGTCGTTCGGGGTGGGTGACGGGGCGGCGATGAGCCTCGTCGAGCCCGAGCAGGCCGGGATGGCCACCGGGTTTCTCAACACCATGCGCATCGGCAGCGAAGCCATCGTCATCGCCGTGTACGGCGCCGTCCTGGTCAGCCTGATCGGCACGCGCGTCGGCTCCCAGGAAGTGGCCGCGAAGGTCGCCGCGGGAGACCTGACCGGCGGCGCCTTCGACACGCTGGCCGCGGGGTTCACCGGCGCCTTGCACACCACGCTGTACGGAACAGCCGCCGTATGCGTCGTCGGCACGGTGGCCATCGCCGCCGCACTGGGCCGGCCACGCCGCGACATCGCCGCAAGCCCGGCCTCCGGCGACTCCCCACAGCCCACCAAGGTCGCCTGAGCGGGCACACCTGGCCGGACCCTGGTGCGGGTGGGATCGAACCCCCGTCCCCGACCCGCGGCGGAGCTCAGATCATGCGTCGTAGCGCGGTCTCCACGGCATCGATCAGCGGATCGCCTTCGGTCCGTGGGTGCCGCGCGAGACCGAGCTCGACGTCCGGCAGGGCGGGCAGGGCGTCGGCGTCGTGGCAGGCCATGGCCGGTTCGACGTTCGGGGGCATGAGCGCCGCGACGCCGAGCCCGGCCCGCACCGCGGCGAGCACGCTGACCAGGCTGTTGCTTTCGAACGCCACCCGCCAGCGCCGATCGGTGCGTTCCAGCGTCTCCAGCACGGACGTACGCCAGGAGCAGGTGTTCGAGAACAGCACCACCGGCAGCGGATCGGCGGTCACGTCCACGCCCTGGCCGACCGCCCAGACCAGCGGGCGGCGTACCGTCCAGCGCGGCGGCCCGGGAAGGTCCGGCACCTCGTCGAGCACGAGTTGGATGCGGCCCGCGTCATAGGCCTCCCGTGTCGACGCCTTGGGAAGGCTGAGCACCTCCAGCGTCGTGCCGGGGTGCACATGGGCGAGGTCGGCCAGGGCCTGCGGAAGCTGGGAGGCGGCGAGGTCCTCGAGCAACCCGACGCCGCAGTGGCCGCTGAGCGCGCGCCCGGTTTCGGTGAGCGCCTGTGCGGCGAGCGTGAGAATGCGGTCGGCGTACGGCAGCAGCTCCTCCCCCGCCCGGGTCGGCGAGACGCCGGATGTCGAGCGGTGCAGCAACGGACGGCCGACCACGCTCTCGAGCTTGCGCAACTGCTGGCTGAGCGCGGGCTGGGTATGTCCGAGCGCGGTCGCGGCGCGGCTGATGCTGCCCGCCCGCACGGCGGTGACGAACGACCGTAGCAATCCGATCTCGAGATCTCTGGCCATAAGAATTCATTATGTCAGCTGCAAAGAATTGGCCACTTCCTATGGCTCGGCCGGAGGTTCTAGCGTGTCGCGGGTGACCGGATACCGACAGGTGCTCGCCGTGCCAGGGATGGCATCGCTGCTGGGCGTCTCGCTGCTCGCCCGTGCCGCGATCACGGCCGACGCGATGGCACTGACGATGTATGTCGTGCTGGGTCTGGGCATGAGCTACGCCGCGGCGGGTGGTGTCGCGGCGGCGCTGACCGTCGGGGTGGCGCTGGGCGGTCCGCTGCTCGGCCGCCTGATCGACGTGCGGGGCCTGCGGAGCGTGCTGCTGGTAACCGTCGTCCTGCAGGTCGTGTTCTGGCTCAGCGTGCCGATCATGCCGTACGTGATTCTGCTGGGCGCCGCCTTCGTGGCCGGTCTGCTGATGGTGCCGGTCCAGCAGGTGACCAGGCAGGCGATCGCCGCGATGACGACGACGGGACAGCGCCGGGCAGCGTTCGCGCTGGAATCGGTGCAGGGCGAGCTGTCGTACATCGTGGGCCCGGCGGTGGTGATCCTGGGTGCGGCGAAGACATCCCCCGGCGTGGTGGCGTGGGGTGTCGGCGCCGCGATCGCGGCCGGCGGTGCCGGCATCGCCCTGCTCAACCCGCCACTGCGGGCCGAGGGCGAGGCCGATGCCGCCGCGGCCGGACGACCCCCGCGCCGGGAGTGGCTGGGCGCCGGCCTGATCGCCGTACTGACGATGGCGTTCGGCACCACGACGCTGCTCAGCGGCGTCGACCTCGCCATCGTCGCCACGCTCGAAGAAGCAGGTCAGGTGTCCTGGGCCGCCGTCGTCGTCCCCGTGTTCGGCGTGGCCTCCGTCGCCGGCGGGCTCGTCTACGGCGTGCTGCCCCGGCCGATGCCCACGTGGCTGCTGCTCGGCCTGCTCGGGCTCGTGACGATTCCCGCCGGTCTCGCCCACGACTGGCCCTGGCTGTGCGTGGCCATCGTCGGCGCCGGGATTCTCACCGCGCCGACCCTTTCCACGGTGGCCGACGCGGTGAGCCGGCTGGCTCCGGCCGGCGTGCGCGGTGAGGCGACAGGACTGCAATCCTCGGCGCAGAGCGCGGGTTTCGCGCTCGGATCCCCGATCGTCGGGCTGGCGATCGACGCCTCCGTGCCGGCGGCCGGCTTCGCGGCTGCCGGGCTGGCCGGCCTCGCGGCCGCGCTGACCGGATGCCTGCTGGCCCGCCGCTCGACCGCCCGGACGCGGTCTCGGCTCGACGATCTCGGCCGCGCCGGAGCACCGGACCTCGAGCCGTGCGAGGCCGGCACCCGGCCTGGCACGTGATACGGGCCGGCGCCTACGGCCGCGCCGCTCCGCCGGCTGTGGATGCCGGTGCCGCCTGGGCGGTGATGGAGTGCCGTACCGCTGTCGTGTCCTGCGCCCCCGAAGCCGTCACGCTGCCCAGGAGCCGCAGTGCCGCCTCCGACGGCGAGCCGGGCTCGGCCGTGTAGGCGATCAGGTGCTGGCCCGAGGTGCCGGGGATGAGGAGATTCTCGAAGCTGAGTTCCATCGCACCGACCAGTGGGTGACGCAGGTGCTTCACTCCGGAGGTGCAGGTGCGCACGGGGTGCCGGGCCCAGAGAGAGGCGAACTCGTCACAGTTCATGGTGAGTTGACCGACAAGCTCGGCCAGGGAGCGGTCGTCGGGGTGGCGACCGGCGACCAGGCGCAGGGCGGCCACGGCGAGTTCTGCCTGGTCGCGCCAGTTCGCGTACAACTTCCGGTACTGCTGGTCCAGGAACAGCATCCGGGTCACGTTGGGGCGGGTGGCGGGTGTGTCAGGGCTCTCGGGCGCCAGGTGTCCGGCGAGCAGCGCGTGGCCCAGTTGGTTCCATGCGAGGACGTCGTTGCGCCGGTCCAGGACCAGGGCCGGCACGTCGGTCATGGCCGCCAGCAGCTGCCGGGCCGAGGCGCTGGCGTGCGTCGCCCGGGTCGGGGCGGGGCGGGACGACGCGGCGGCGGGGCGGGCGAGGTCTTTCAGGTGGACCGTCTCGTCGTCGGTGAGGCGCAGGGTGCGCGCGATCGCCTCCAGCAAGCCGTCTGAGACACCGGCGGCCCGGCCCTGTTCCAGGCGGGTGTAGTGGGTGATGCTGACGTTGGCGAGCATCGCCAGCTCCTCGCGGCGCAGCCCGGTGACCCGGCGACGGGTCCGGTGCGGGGTGATGCCGACTTCCTCGGGACTCAGCGCGGCGCGGCGCGACTTGAGGAAGTCTCCCAGCTCGGACGAGGCGTCCATTCATGCCTCCAGGTCGGCGGACTGCGACAGGTCGTGGTCACTGACTCTCCCATGATGCCCGCCGGTCCCGACGGCCGGGAGCCGTCAGGGTGGTGCTGCGATGACTACCCTCGCACTGGCTGCGCAAGGCAGGGTTCTGGCTGCGAATCCGGGTGCCGAGGAGCCTTTTCCGTGACCGCACGTGACGCGACCGAGCGCGCCGCGTGTCAGGAACCATGAGGAAAGGGACTCGACGTCATGTCTGTCACTGATACGGAGGCGGCCGGTACCGCGCCCGGCCCTGCCGTCGGCACGGCACCGGCCGTGCTCACCCCCCGGCTCCGGCTGGTGCTGGTCCTGCTGCTCGCAACGCAGTTCATGCTGGCCGTGGACTTCGCCATCCTGAACGTGGCGCTGCCGGTGATCGGTAAGGGCCTGGGCTTCTCGATGGCGAACCTGCAGTGGATCGCCACCTCGTTCGCGCTGTGCGCGGCGGGCTTCACCCTGCTCTTCGGCCGGGTCGCGGACCTGTTCGGCCGCCGCCGGCTGTTCCTGTGCGGCCTCGTGGTCCTCGGCGCGGCCTCGCTCGTGGGCGGGCTGGCGCGCAACCCGGAGATGCTGATCACGGCCCGCGTCTTCCAGGGGCTGGCCACCGCCGCGGTGACCCCCGCCGGGCTGTCGCTGATGACGACCTCGTTCCCGGAGGGCCCGCTGCGCGAGAAGGCGCTCGGCCTCAACGGGGCGCTGATGTCCACCGGGTTCACCACCGGCGCCATCCTCGGCGGCCTGCTGACCGACCTGCTGTCGTGGCGGTGGGCGTTCTTCATCAACGTGCCCGTCGCCCTCGCCGTGCTGCTCGTCGCCCCGAGAATCATCAAGGAGTCCCGGCCCGACGAGCGCCCCAAGCTGGACGTGCCCGGCGCCGTCAGCGTCACCCTCGCCCTGCTGGCCATCGTCTTCGGGCTCACCCAGGCGGGCGAGAAGGGCTGGGGCTCGGCGGGCGCCCTGTTGTCGCTGGCGGCGGGCGTGGTGCTGCTGCTGGTGTTCTACGCCGTCGAGCGCAAGGTGTCCGCGCCGCTGGTGCCGCTCGGCGTGCTCGGCAAGCGGTCGGTGGCCTGGGGCAACGTCGCCGGTCTGATCGCCTTCCTCACCGAGACCTCCCTGGTCTTCCCGCTGACCCTCTACCTCCAGAACGTGCTCGGCTTCTCCCCGCTCGCCGCCGGCCTGTCCTTCGGGGTTCTCGGCCTGGGAACGGTCACAGGCGGCACCACGGCCCCGAAGATCATCGGGATGATCGGCAGCAAGCGGACGCTGATCCTGGGCGGCATCCTGCAGACCGTGTTCACCGCGGCCCTGCTCGGTCTCGGCGACGACCGCTCGTGGATGTGGCTCATGCTGATCGCCAGCTTCGCCGGCGGTGTCGGCAACATGCTCGTCATCGTGGGCTTCATGGTCACCGCCACCTCAGGGCTGGCCGACCAGGAACAGGGCCTGGCCACCGGCCTCGCCACCATGACCCAGCAGGTCGGCATCACGATGGGCACGCCGATCATGAGCGCCGTCGCCACCGGCGCCATGGCCGGCATCGGCGCCTCGGCCATCCTCGGCGGGCTGAAGGTGGCGATCGCGGTGAATGCCGCCATCGTGCTCATCGGCGTCCTCACCAGCGCCCTGTTCCTGCGCGGCGCCCGGTCTACGGCCCGCTCGACGACGCGGTGACGGCGGGCGGCACGAGCCGCCGGGGGCGCCCCCCAGCTCGACGACCGGCGCCCAGCACAGATAGACGATGCCGGGCTGATCCGCGTCAGCCCGGCATCGGCGTTCACCTCTCGCTCCGCCGCTGTTCGGTCTAGCCCTGGGGCTCTTCCGCCGGGCAGCGGGTGCCCTTCGCGGGCACGGTCAGCGAGATCAGGTAGCGGTCCATGGCGGCCGTGGTGCACCGGGTCATGCCGTAGACGCCGTGGCCCCAGCCCTCGTACGTGAGCAGCGTGGCCTTGGAGCCGAGCTGGCGGGCCACGTTGGCCGACCACGCGTACGGTGTGTCGGGGTCGTGCATGGAGGTGCCCACCAGCAGCGGAGCGCTACCGGTGTACCGCAGCCGGTGCTGCGGGTTGTTGACCGGGTGGCCCTGGCAGATCGGCATGTCGCCCATCGGCATGGGGTTGTACCGCATGTCCGGGGCCACCGCGTTGGAGCTGCGCATCACGTCGGCGTACTGGTTGTAGTCCCGCAGCGACAGGTTCCAGTCCTCGCAGAGGATCGCGGTGGGCAGTTCGGCGAACTCACCGTTCACGGGTCCGTTGCCGGGAGGGCCGGGCATGTCATCCGGCACCGGCCCGCCGTCCAGGGCGAGGAGCACCTCGGCCTCCTGCCGCCAGACGGGCGCCTCGTTGAGCACCACGCCCAGCCAGAGGAGGTTGTGGGCGCTCACCGGGCGGTCGGTGACGCCCGGCCAGTACAGCTCGCCGCGGTCGGCCTTCTCCAGCAGCCCCTTCCACAGCGCGCGGACGTCGCGTCCGTGCAGGACGCACTCGGTGTCCCGGGCGCACCAGGCGACGAATTCGTCGAAGCTGTCCTGGACGGTGGCTGCCTCGGTCACCTGGAACGCCTTGACGTTCAGGCTGTGGTCCATGTTGCTGTCCAGCACCATGGCCCTGATCCGGTTCGGGAACAGCTCGGCGTACATCTGCTGGGCGAGCGTCCCGTAGGAGACGCCGTACGAGGTCAGCTTGTCCTCACCGAGCGCGGCGCGAATGGCGTCCATGTCACGCGCCACGTTGACCGAGTCGACGTGGTCGTACAGGGGGCCGGTGAGCGTGCGGCAGTCCGCGCGCAGCTTCTTGTCGAAGGCGACCCACGTGTCGTAGTCGGCCTGGCTGGTCATGACCGCGTACGGCATCTGGTTGTACACCGAGGCCGAGCAGGTCACCGAGCCGCTGCGGGCCACGCCACGAGGGTCGTAGCTCACGATGTCGAACCGCCGCTGGACGTCCTCGCTGAAGCCGGACGGCCGAAGGATGTCGTTCACGCCGGAGTTGCCAGGTCCGCCCGTGTTGGTCAGCAGGGATCCGATCCGTGCGGAGGGGTCGGTGGCCTTGCGCCGGGCGAGGGTCAGCTCGACGGTGGGCCCGTTCGGCTTGGACCAGTCGATCGGCACGGCCAGGGTGCCGCACTCGACGGTGGGCTCCTCCTCGCACGGCCCCCAGGCGATGCCGCGCTTGCCGACGGCATCCGTGACGTCCTGTCCGGTGACCGTCGCGTTGGCCACCCCGGCTAACGGGGTCGTTAACAGCGTCGCCATGGCCACGAGGGCAGTGGCGAGCCGGGAAGTTCTTGACACCTTGCTCCTGTAGTCCATCGCTCCCATGGTTGATCGGCTGGCCGGGCTGCTCCTACGCCTCAGCGGCCCACGCCCATGTCGTTGACGCGCGCCTCGCCTTGATCATGACAGCCGAATCTAACAGGCGGCGGCTCCGCTGTTGAGACCGAGGCAGGGTCAACGTGAAGGACACTCACGCGCCACCATGGCCACCGGGCAGCGGGCGGGCACGTCGGCCAAGGTGGCGGCTTCTACGTGGAGCACAGGTCACCCTGATGGATGCGAACGGGGTGCCCGGCCGCACACGGCCGCCGGGCACCCCGTTCGGTTTCAGCACGAGCGCTGGGAGCTCGAGTTCGTGATGCAGCCATCGCAGTGGGACGTGCCGTTCGGGTAGTAGCAGCAGTACCTCCAGAAGTTCGCGTAGCAGCACTGGTAGCCGCAGTCGGTTGCTCGGGCCACGGTGTGCGGGGCGACCATCTCCAGGAGCCGATCGGCCAATCTGGTCATGGCATGCATGGAGCCTTCCTTTCGGTCGGTTGCCTGGTGGCCGCAGCATGCGCTACCGGCCTGAACGGTTTCTCGACGATTTCTCAATGCCCTGGCCCGCTCCCCGCACCTCCGCGAGTGCTGTCCCCGGCGAATGCGCTCGCCCTGGGCGTGGCCGGGCGCCTCGCCGGACCGGATCCGGTCAGCCGGCGTTCGGCTGGGCGCGGCGGGCGTAGGCGCGAGCGGCGCGGGCGCGGTCGCCGCAGCGGACGGAGCACCAATGGCGGCGGCCGTGGCGCAGCAGGTATCGGTTGCAGGGGGTGGAGCCGCACGGGGTCAGGCGCTCGGCGTCGGGGCCGGTGAGCAGGTCGGCCGCGTTGGCCGCGAGCGTCGCGAGCGCGCGGTCGAGGATCTCGTTCGTGGGGCACGGCGCCGCGCGGTAGGGGCCGCGTTTCTCGTCCCAGTACAGCAGGGCGGCCGAAGGGGCCCTGCTCAGCGCGTCGTTGACGGCGGACAGGGCCGCGGGCAGGACGGGCAGGCCGCCGGCCCGGGCGGCGAACAGGACCCTGAGGTGTTCGCGCAGCGAGCGCAACTGCGCCGCGCACATCTCCTGCACCCCGGCATCCTCGGGGGCGAGGCCGTGCTCCGTGAGCCACCGGTTGGCCCCACCAGGCGTGCCGAGGAGATCGACGAAATGCCCTCCGGGCAACGCGATCGCGCTGTTGACGAAGTCGAGGGCGAGGTAGTCGTCGGCGCCGGGCGCGGGCGGCAGCACAGACGCGGCGGTCAGGGGCTCGCTCATAGGTCTCATGGTACGGCTTGCATTCATCCGTGAGACACCACTACCGTCATTCACGGATAAACCCCTTCTCATCCGTGAGGTCATCTCTATGTCCAGCACCACCGCTGACCACATGCCCGTCCGCGTTCTCGGCGGCCCGACCGCCCTGTTCGAGTACGGCGGCCTGCGCTTCCTGACCGACCCGACCTTCGACGCCCCCGGCGACTACCAGGTGCCCGGCGGCGGGCTGACGAAGACGGCGCCGCCCGCCGCCGTACCGGCCGACCTCGGCCGCGTCGACGTGGTCCTGCTCTCGCACGACGAGCACCCCGACAACCTCGACCACTCCGGCCGGGCCCTGCTCGCCGACGTCCCGCTCACCCTCACCACGCCCGGCGGCGGACGACGGCTGGGCAACGGGGCCAGGGGCCTGGCCGACTGGGAGCCGATCATCCTGGACCGGCCCGGGGGCGGCACGGTCACCGTCACGGGCGTACCCGCCATCCACGGGCCCGGCGCCCGCGAGGAGGTCGAGCAGATCACCGGCCAGGTCGTCGGATTCGTCCTGACCGGTGAGGGCCTGCCCACGGTCTACGTCAGCGGCGACAACGCCTCACTCGACGCGGTCAGGCAGATCGCCGAACGCTTCGGCCCGGTCGACACCGCGATCCTGTTCGCCGGGGCTCCCCGCTTCTCCGTCCTGTTCGACGGCGCGTTGATCGTCCTCGACAGCGCGCAGGCCGCCGAAGCCTGCACGATCCTCGGCGCCCGCCGCGTGATCCCCGTCCACTACGACGGCTGGGCGCACTTCACCGAGGGCCGGGACGAGCTCGTGGCCGCCTTCACCGCCGCCGGCCTGGCCGGCCACCTGGACCTGGGCGACCGCACGTGAGGAGCATCGTGCCCGCCCGGACCGCGGACCTCCCGCGCCTGCAGCCGCAGCGCCGCGTCCTGATCGTCCTGGTCGCCGCCCAAGTCCTCAGCGGGGCCGGGCTGGCGGCAGGCGTGACCGTCGGAGCCCTGCTCGCGCAGGACATGCTCGGCTCCACCAGCCTCGCCGGCCTGCTCAGCGCGCTGTCCACGGTCGGCTCCGCGCTGGCGGCCGTCGCGGTCGGGCGCATCTCCGACGCGCGCGGCCGGCGCCCCGGCCTCGCCGCCGGCTACCTGGCAGGCGCCGTCGGCAGCGCGGGCGTCATCGCCGCCGCCGTCACAGGCGAGCCCGTCCTGCTGTTCGCCGCGATGTTCGTCTACGGCGCGGGCACCGCCACCAACCTGCAGGCCCGCTACGCCGGAGCCGACCTGGCGGCCCCCGCCCACCGCGCCCGCGCCGTGTCCACCGTGCTGGTCGCCACCACCCTGGGCGGGGTGGCCGGCCCCAACCTCGCCGCCCCCACCGGCGACCTCGCTCACACCCTCGGCATCCCCTACCTGGCCGGGCCGTTCCTGCTCGCCGGCGCCGCCTACGCGCTGGCGGCACTGATCCTGATCGTCTGGCTGCGCCCCGACCCGCTGCTCCTGTCCCGCACCGCCCCGCCCCACCCGGAACCGGACCGGCCGCACCCGGAGGCACACCGTTCCGGTGTGCTGGCCGGCACGCTGGTCATGGTGTTCACCCAGATCGTCATGGTCGCGATCATGACGATGACACCCGTGCACATGCACGGTCACGGCCACGGCGCCGCCGCCTCCGGGCTCGTCATCGCCATCCACATCGGCGCGATGTACCTGCCCTCGCCGGTGACGGGCTGGCTCGTCGACCGTTACGGCCGCCTCGTCGTGGCCGCCGCCTCGGCGCTGGCCCTGCTCGCCGCCGGCATCGTCGCCGCCATCGCCCCGGGCGAATCCGTCACCCTGTACGCGGTCGCCCTGGCGCTGCTGGGCCTGGGCTGGAACCTCGGCCTCGTCACCGGCACCGCGATCATCACCGACACCGTGCCGCCGGCCACCCGCGCCAGGACGCAGGGCCTGGTCGACGTCGCCATCGCCATCGCGGGCGCGACCGGAGGCATGGCCTCGGGCCTGGTCACGGCCACCGCCGGCTACCCTGCCCTGGCCCTGGGCGGCGGCATCCTGGCCCTGGCCATCGTCCCCACGGTGGTCGCGGCAGCACGCGCCCGATGACAAGGCAACCGGCGCGTTGCGCCGATGCGGGTGGTCTCACGCTGCGGTGACCCCTGACAAGCGCCGGGTTGGGCGGAGGTGGATCACACCACGAAGGGGGCGGGCCGAAGGGAGGAGGCGATCGCGTGGCAGGCGCCGGGGCCGTGCGCGCGGGCGACGATCCGGCCGTCCCGGACGCGGACCGCCGTCGCCGTCCGGTCCGGGACCGCCGGGACCCCGGCCGCCGCCGCCGGCGCGCCCGTCCCGTCGCAGATGATCCGCAGCCCGGGCCACGCCCGCTCCGGGAACGCCTGGCGCAGGCAGCCGCTCACTCCGGCCAGCGCCAGCCGTGCCAGCGGCGCCAACTCGGCCGGGTCGTCGGTGACCAGGACCGCGGTCACCGGAACGCCCGGCGGCGCGGCCCGTACGGCCTCCTCGACGGCGCCCGCCTCCAGCAGCCCCAGCACCGCCACCACGCCGTCGCCCTCGGAGAACGAGCCGGGCGGCCAGGGGGCGTCGGCGGGCAGGACGCGCGGGAACACCGGCGGCGGAGCCCACCGGTCGCCCAGGTCCAGCCCCGCCAGCTCCTCGCACACCGCGACCAGGTCGAACGGCTCCACGAACCCCGGCGCGGCCGCGGCCAGCTCGCTCGCCCCCTGCAAGGTCACCAGCGCCGCCTCGGCCACCCGCACCCGCCGCCCCGCAGCGCGTTCCCGCTCGGGTGAGCCGCCGCGTTCCAGCAGGTCCATGCGCTCCAGGGCCAGCCCCAGCAGCAGCGCGTCCAGACGCCGCAGCGCCGCGGTCACCGCTCGCAGCCGCTCGTCGGCGAGGATCTCCGGCATCAGGTCCACCGCCAGGCGCGCCGCCCCGCCGGAATCGTCCGGGTCGTGCGGGCCGCCGGTGACCAGCGGCAGCCGTGTCACCCACGCCCGCGCGAACGCCCCCAGCGCCTCCCGCGCCGTCCCCGCCCGGCCGGCCGGCTCCCCGGAGGGGTCGCCAGCGGGCTCGGCCAGGACCGTGAAGTACAGGGCCCGCTTGCCGGGGAAGTTGGAGTAGACCGCTCCGCGCGTGAGCCCGGCCCGCTCGGCGATGCCGTCGATCGTGGCGCCCGCGAAGCCGCGCTCCGCGAACTCGCGCCGGGCGGCCTCGACCACCTTCGAGCGGTTGAGCCGTTGCAGCTCCGCCCTGCTGAGCCGGGCCATCGTCCTCCCCGTCCGCGCTGTTTGCGCCCCGTATCGAACCAAGATACCGTCGCCATTCAGATGACCGCATCATCTGATCTCGGTGGAGGGGGTGGCGCGCATGGCGCCGGGACTGACGTGCAGGTTCTGCGGCAAGGGCCAGGCGGAGGTCCGCAAGCTCATCGCGGGCCCCGCGCAGATCTGCATCTGCGACGAGTGCGTCGCCCAGTGCACCGAGCTGCTGCGCGAGGAAGGCGGCGAGAGCGCCGCCCCCGAGATCCCGCTGCCGCCGCCGCGCGAGATCCACACCTTCCTCGACCAGTACGTCATCGGCCAGACACCCGCCAAGACGGCCCTGGCGGTGGCCGTCTACAACCACTACAAGCGCATCCGGCTCGCCCCGCGCGACGGCCAGGGCGAGCAGGTGGAGCTGGGCAAGTCCAACATCCTCATGGTCGGGCCCACCGGCTCCGGCAAGACGTACCTGGCCCAGACCCTCGCGCGGGTGCTCGGCGTCCCGTTCGCCATCGCCGACGCCACCACGCTCACCGAGGCCGGCTACGTCGGTGAGGACGTCGAGAACATCCTGCTCAAGCTCATCGCGGCGGCCGGCCACGACGTCGCCAAGGCCGAGACCGGCATCGTCTACATCGACGAGATCGACAAGATAGCCCGCAAGGGCGACAACCCGTCGATCAGCCGCGACGTGTCCGGCGAGGGCGTACAGCAGGCCCTGCTGAAGATCATCGAGGGGACGACGGTGAGCGTCCCGCCCCAGGGCGGCCGCAAGCACCCCCAGCAGGACCACATCCAGATCGACACCACCGGCGTGCTGTTCATCTGCGGCGGCGCCTTCGACGGGCTGGAGCGGATCGTCGAGGCCCGCTCGGGACGCGGCGGCTCGGGCTTCGGCGCCACCCTGCGCCCCCGCGCCGACCCCGGCTCCCCTGCCGGTCTCCAGGGCGACTCCCTGTCCGGGGTCATGCCGTCCGACCTGGTCGCCTACGGGCTCATCCCCGAGCTCGTCGGCCGCCTCCCGGTGATCGCGACGCTGGGGCGGCTGGATCGCGAGGCGCTGGTCCGCGTGCTGACCGAGCCTCGCAACGCCCTGCTCAAGCAGTACCGCAGGCTGCTGGAGATGGACGGGGTGGAGCTGGAGTTCACCGGCGACGCGGTCGATGCCATCGCCGAGCAGGCGCTGCTGCGCCGCACCGGCGCCCGCGGCGTGCGCGCGATCGTCGAGGAGGTGCTGCTCAACGTCATGTACGAGGTGCCGGGCCGCGACGACGTGGCCCGGGTCGTGGTCACCCGCGACACCGTCCTCGGCAACGTCAACCCGACGCTGGTGCCCCATGAGCTGCCCGGCCGCGACCAGGGGCCGCGGGAGAGGTCCGCCTGACGACCCCCGTGACCGGCGCCATGATCATGTGGCCGTCGGCATGACACCGGGGCTGTCCGTGTCGTGTGGCGGATCGGGTGGCCGGCGCACTCGGTGCCCGGCTGATGCGCGCTCGCTCGTCTCGCCCATGAAGTGCCCTACGCACTCCGAGGTGCCTTACCCACTCCCCGGTACCGGCTTCCTGTCGGGGAGCTACATACCGATGATGGCGTTGGGCACCGTCAGGCACCACCGCCTGATGCGACATGAAAGGCACCATGATGAGCACGCTCTCCGCCTCGCTTCCCGGCGGCATCTGGACCCTGGGCGACCTGACCGTCACCCGGTTCGGCTACGGCGCCATGCAGCTCGCCGGCCCCGGTGTCATGGGCCCACCCGCTGATCGCGACGGCGCACTCGCCGTCCTGCGCGAGGCCGTCAACCTCGGCATCACCCACATCGACACCGCCGACGCCTACGGGCCACACATCACCAACCAGCTGATCCGCGAAGCGCTGCACCCGTACTCCGACTCGCTGCACATCGTGACCAAGGTCGGCGCGGTACGGGACGAGCAGGGAGGCTGGCCCCCGGCCCGCAAGCCCGAAGACCTGCGCCGGGCCGTGCACCACAACCTGGACAATCTCGGCCTCGAGACGCTGGACGTGGTCAACCTCCGGCTCGGCGACGCCCAGGGCCCCCAGCCGGGTTCGCTCGCCGAGCCGTTCGAGACGCTCGTCGAGCTCCAGCGGCAGGGCCTGATCCGGCACCTCGGCGTGAGCAACGCGACAGCGGAGCAGGTCGCCGAGGCGCGCTCGATCGCTCCAATTGTGAGCGTGCAGAACATGTACAACCTCGCCCACCGCCAGGACGATGAGCTGATCGACGAGCTCGCCGAGCAGGGCATCGCCTACGTGCCCTTCTTCCCGCTCGGCGGCTTCAGCCCGCTGCAGTCCTCGGCGCTCACGGCCGTGGCCTCCCGGCTGGACGCGACGCCGATGTCGGTCGCGCTGGCCTGGCTGCTGCAGCGGTCGGCGAACATTCTGCTGATCCCCGGCACCTCGTCGGTGGCGCACCTGCGCGAGAACGTCGCAGGCGCGGGACTCCAGCTCTCCGGCGAGGACCTCGCCGAACTGGACAAGATCGGCCGCTCGGTGTGAAGGGTCAGGTGGCCGGTGTGGCCAGGTAATCGCCGTGCTCCAGGTCTTCGAGCAGTGTCGGGTGTGCGGGCGACCAGCCGAGCAACTCCTGGGTGTAGGAGCTGGAGACAGGCCCGTCGAAGCCGTAGGCGGTGGCCATGAACGGGCTGACGAAGTGCGTGGCGGCCTCGTCGGGTGCCAGCGATACCGTGGGCAGATCCAGGCCCCGGGCGATCACCTCTGCGATGCTTCTCAAGGTGACGCCGCTTTCGGCCGCTCCGTGCAGCACGCTGCCCGCAGGCGCCTTCTCCACTGCCAGACGGAACAGGACCGCCGCGTCGAGCCGGTGCACCGCGGGCCACCGGTTGGCGCCGTCTCCCACGTAGGCCGAGACGCCCGTCTTTCGCGCGGTGGCGATGAGCATGGGGATGAAACCGTGATCCTCGGGGCCGTGGACGGTGGGAGCCAGGCGCACCACGCTCGCGCGCACTCCCCGGGCGGCGAAGGCCAGGCATGCTCGCTCACCCGCGATGCGGAAGGCGGCGATCCCGGTCCCGTCGGGCTCGTCCTTCTCGGTGGTCTCCCGGCCCGCGGGCATGACCAGGGTGCCCGAGGTGACCACGAGCGGCTTGTCCGAGTGTTCCAGCGGTCGGCCGAGTGCCTCGATCGCGGTCCGGTCGCGCCTCATCATGTCGTCGAGATCAGAGAAATCGCCGCCGTAGGCCATGTGCAGGACCCCGTCGGCGGCTGCGGCGCCGCTGCGCAGACTGTCGAGATCGTCCAGAGAGCCTCGGTGTGGCGTGGCCCCCAGTGACTCCAGCCGGGCGGCGGCGGCATCCGAGCGCGCCAGACCGGTGACGGTGTGGCCGGCCGCCACGAGCTCGGCGACGACCGCGGGGCCGGTCTGGCCGGAACCACCGGTGACAAAGACATGCATGAAACACTCTCCCACTTAACGCCAGTAACTGGCACTACGCAGTGCCAGTCGCTGACTGTAGATAGCGCCAGTCACTGGCGTCAAGTAGCGCCACCCACTGACACATGCGGTATCTTCGGAGCGTGCCACGGAGTGGAGCGGAAGCGCGCCGCCGCCTTCAGCAGGCGGCCCTGGAGCTGTACCGGGAACGCGGGTTCGACCAGACCACCACGGCCGAGATCGCTGCTCGAGCCGGCGTCAACGAACGCACGTTCTTCCGGCATTTCCCGGACAAGCGCGAGGTGCTCTTCGGCGGCGAATCCGACCTGCGCGCGGCCCTGATGCGGGCGGTGGCCGAAGCGCCCGACGGTCTCCAGCCGCTCGACCTGCTGCTCCGCGCCTTCCGCAAGGTCGAACACATCCTTGAGGACAACCGCTCCTTCGCCGAACCACGACTACACGTCATCGCGGCGACACCGGCGCTCCGCGAACGGGACCTGGCCAAGGCCTCGTCGCTCACCGACGCCGTAGCGGAGGCGCTGCGGCAGCGCGGTGTCGCCGACCGGCTGGCCGGCCTGGCCGCTCGAACCGGGTGGGCCGCCTTTCACCAAGCGGTCCAAGCCTGGATCGACGACTCCTCGCAGAGCCTGGACGCACACCTCCTCCAAGCCTTCGACGACCTGCGCGCCCTCTGCCAGACAGCACCTTGCACCTCCATGGGCATGTAGCTTTCTCATGGGAAGAAGGCACTTCCGGGTGCGTAGCGCACTCATGGGTGAGAGGAGCGCCGGATGGCGACGATGACGGCGGCCCAGCAGAGGGCACAGGCCAAAGTGGAGTACGACGCCTTCGTGGCGGCCTGCCCCAGTCGCAAGCTGCTCGATCGGATCTCCGACAAATGGGTGACGCTGATCCTGGCCGCGCTCGGCAGCGACAGCGCGCATCAGCCGGGCACCGAGTGCGCCGGCGAGCCCCGGGCGATGCGCTACTCGGAGCTGGCCCGCCTGCTGGCCGGCGTCAGCCAGAAGATGCTCACCCAGACGCTGCGCTCCCTGGAGCGCGACGGCCTGGTGTCCCGCACCGTGGTGCCGACCGTGCCCGTCACCGTCTCCTACGAGCTGACCGATCTCGGCCTGTCGCTGCACGAGACGATGCGCGGCCTCAAGGCCTGGGCCGAGGTGCACATGGACGATGTGCTCGCCAATCGCGAGACCTACGACACCCGCGTCGCCTGAGAAGCGACCACACCACGCCCTTTCGAGGTCATGACACCATGTGCGCCCGGCCGGGCCCGCTCTGCCGGGCCGAGGCCAGGAGCATCCACACCGTCAGATCCCCCTGACCTCGTGCCGGTCCACCTTGCCCGGCTCGGCGAAGGCGAGCAACGCCAGTGCCTCGGCCCTGGCCTCCTCCGCCTGCCCCGGCGTCAGCGGCTCGAACGGCTCGATCGTGACCACGGGCCCCTCGCGGCGCCACACCCCCCGCACGAACCCGTCGGCCAGCACGGTTCCCAGCACCTGCCCGTTGACGGTGATGACCGTCTTGCGGTGCTCGTCGGAGATGATCCGGGTGCGGTCGGCGTGGCTGAGCAGCAGGTTGTCGAACGGCGCGACCAGCCGCACCGGCGCGGGCACGTCCGGTCCGGGGCGCGGCGCGTCGGGCAGGTCGAACAGCTCCCGGCCCCGCTCGTCCTCGAAGACGACCAGCCCGGGACGCAGCCTTTCGACGATCTCCCGCAGCCCGGTCAGGCCGGACCAGGCCTGCGCGTCGGCGACCGTGGCCGGCCCGAACGCGGCCAGGTAACGCAGCACCAGCCGCTCCAGTGACGGCTCGGGATGCGGCGGGCGGCCCAGCCACTCCTCCATCGGCGCGTACGCGGTGCGCCCGGCCTTGCCCCACACGGCGCGCGGCGGCACCTGCACCAGCGGCAGCAGGCACCGCGCGGCCAGCGCGAGGTCGCCCGGTGCGGCCCCGGGGAAGCGCTCGGCCAGGTGCGCGCCCAGCTCGGCGGCCGTCAGCGCGCGCTCCCGCAGGGCCTCGCGCCCGGCCTTGGCGAGCTGGTCGCGGTCGACGTCCCCCAGGGTGCGGCTGTAGGCGGTGGCCAGGTAGCGGTCGAGCAGCGGCTGCGTGAGCGGGCGCAAGGTCAGGGCGTCGTCGGCGGTGACGAGGTGGACAGTGCCGCGCATGAGCACCATGCGCACCGCCGCACGCTCCACCAGCGGCCGGGCCAGGGCGTCGGGCGTGAAGCCGTCCAGGCGCGACCACAGGCCGAAGTACGGCGGGAACGGGGCCTGGGCCTGCATGCCGACGAGGTGCTCCACGGCCTGGAGCGCGGGCATGGCATGGCGCCGCAGCAGGAGCTGGCGGGCCAGGGTCGCCCGGTTGAGCGCGCGCGTGCTGATCACGGCCTTCACCCTAGGACCACACGGCCGCAGCCGTGCCTCCCGGGACGCGTTCACTTGTGGTTCACGTCTCATTCATCTGGGGTTCGTTTAGGGGTCATGCCGGTGGTCCGGCGAGGCCGCGCCCGCATACCGTCCAGACCGTCACGTAGGTGAGCTTTCTACGTGTTGGCAACGGTGCTCGGCAAGGAGACCCACGTGTTCAAACGTCTGGCCCTCGTTCCCCTTCTCTTACTCGCGCTCCTGGCCATGGGCACCGCCCCCGCGCAGGCACTGCACCGCCAGCCCCTGCGCATCCTGCTGACCAACGACGACGGCTACTCCTCGACCTACCTCCACCAGCTCCGCCAGGCCCTGGTCGCCGCCGGCCACGAGGTCACCGTCGTCGCCCCGGCCGCCGACGCCAGCGCCTCCGGCACCCAGATCAACGCCAAGTTCGGCAGCACGATCGAGGCCGCCAAGCAGGACGACGGCTGGGCCGTCGGCGGCAGCCCCAGCGACGCGGTCTCCTTCGGCACCCGCGTCCCCTTCGCCGGCGACCCGCCCGACCTGGTCGTCTCCGGCCCGAACCCCGGCGAGAACGTCGCCGCGGCCGCCACCTACTCCGGCACGGTCGGTGCCGCCATCACCGCCATCACCGCCGGCGTGCCCGCCGTCGCCGTCAGCATCGCCCGCGACGGCAGCGCCGTGCCCAGCGCCGCCCAGGCCATCCAGTTCACCGTGCGGTTGGTCGATCGGCTGGCGGCCACCGCCGGCAACGGCCCCGTTCTGCCCGCCCGCACCGCGCTGAACGTCAACTACCCCGTCACCCCCAACGGCACGGTCAGCGTCGCCCACCTGGGCAGCTCCCTGCCGTACTCCGCCGGCTACACGCCCGCTCCGGAGGCATGCGCCCTGTGCTACCGCATCGTCCCGATCGCCGACCCCGGGCCCGACCCGGTGCAGGACGCCGACCGCACGCTGCTGGCGGCCGGCAACGTCACCATCACCCCGCTGGACGGCAGCTGGGAGGCCGCCTCGGCCACCTCCTCGGCCATCCGCCTGCGCCTGCGCTCCCTGACCCCCTGAACGCCCGGCCCATCCGCCCGGTCCGCGCCGGCGGCGCAGCGGCGCCGCACGGGCCGGGCGGTCAGCGGCCACCCGTGAACGGCGCCTCGCCCTCCTTCAGCGGGCGAAAGCGCAGCGCCGACCAGAGCTCGTCCACGGCCACCTGCCCGTTGGGGCGCAGCCCGTACTCGCCGACGATCGGCCACAGGGTGTCGCGGTTGATGTCGGAGCGGTTGCCCTTGGGGTAGGCCACCCACAGCACGGACGGTATGGCCAGCGCGTCGCGGTGCTCCTCCAGCAGGCCCCGGGCCGAGGCGGCGTCGGCGGCGAAGAGCACCGCGACGTCCGCCTCGCCGAGCGCCCCGGCGTGGCGTGCGCCCTCCGGCAGCGGCTCGATCAGGGCTCGGTGGGCGGGGGCGGAGACCCAGACGGAGGTCCGCGGCTTGACCAGGAGCTTGACGGCGACGGTCTTGGTGGCGGTGGTCGTCGGCATGGTCAGGCCCTGCCGTAGGTCGCGTAGATGACGCCCGTCTCCAGCGTGCGGGAGTCCAGCAGCCGCAGCGGGACCTGCTCGCCGTCGGCGAACAGCTTGATGCCGCCGCCCACCACGATCGGGTGGATGAGCAGGCGCAGCTCGTCCAGCAGCCCGTCGCGCAGCAGTGAGCGCACCAGCGTGGCGCTGCCGGTGATCCCGATGTCCTTGCCCGGCTGGTTCTTCAGCTCCTTCAGCTGGGCCGCGACGTCGCCGCTGATGATCGTGGAGTTCTCCCAGGAGGCCGTCTCCAGGGTGGAGGTGACCACGTACTTGGGGGTGCCGTTCATGTGCTCGGCCATGTCGGCGGCCTCCGGCTCGGGGTTCGGCCAGTAGGCGGCGAACCCCTCGTAGGTGCGGCGGCCGAGCAGCATGGCGTCGGCCGCCTGCATCTGCTCGCCGACGATCTGCCCCATCTCATCGTTGAAGTACGGGAAGTGCCACTTCTCCGGCGACTCCACCACACCGTCCAGCGAGATGAACAGGCCCACGACGATCTTTCGCATCTTCGTCTCCGCTCTTGAAGGTCTCTTTCGAGGTGCCCCAACCGTCTCACCGACAAATAAATTTGTCAAGCGCATCATGGTCGTCGGAGGACCCGGCACGCGACGGCCGTGCCTCAGGACTCCAGGAAGCGCAGCACGGCCAGCACCCGCCGGCTGTAGCCGGCGGCGTGCGAGAGCCGCAGCTTGTCGAACAGCGCGTTGACGTGCTTCTCCACCGCGCTCTGCGAGACGTGCAACTGCTGGGCGATCGAGGCGTTGGTCAGTCCTTGCGCCATGCGCTCCAGCACCTCGCGCTCGCGCGGGGTCAGCCTCGCCAGGGGATCCACCTGCGAGGTGCGGGCCAGGAGCTGGCGCACCACCTCGGGGTCGAACGCCGCTCCCCCGGCCGCCACCCGCTCCAGCGCGTCCAGGAAGTCGGCCACCTGCGCCACCCGGTCCTTCAGCAGGTAGCCGACGCCCTCCACGTCGCCGCTCATCAGCTCGGCGGCGTACTTCTTCTCGACGTACTGCGACAGCACCAGCAGCCGCACGCGCGGCCGGCTCCGCCGGATCTCCAGCGCCGCGCGCAGTCCCTCGTCGGTGTGGGTGGGCGGCATCCGCACATCCACCACCACGACGTCCGGGTCGTGCTCGGCCACAGCCTCCACCAGCGCCGCGCCGTCGCCCACGGCGGCCAGAACCTCGTGGCCCTCCTCCACCAGCAGCCGGACGAGACCCTCGCGCAGCAGGGTCGAGTCCTCGGCCAGGATCACCCGCACGGCAGCTCCACCACGATCGTCGTCGGACCGCCCGGCGGGCTGGTCACCTCGAAGGTCCCGTCCAGCGCCGCCACCCGGCGCGCCAGCCCCGACAGGCCGCTGCCCGCCGGGTCCGCGCCGCCCGTGCCGTCGTCCCCCACCCGCACGAGCAGACTCGTGCCGCGCCGGTGGACGTCCACGGTGATGAGCGCGGCGCCGGAGTGCTTGGCGGCGTTGGTGACGGCCTCGCACACCACGAAGTACGCGGCCGTCTCGACCGCCATCGGCGGCCGTTCGGCGAGGTCGCAGGCCACCTTGACGGGCACGCCCGAGCGCTCGGCCACCCCGGCCAGCGCCTCGCCCAGCCCCAGGGAGTCCAGCCCGCTCGGGTACACCCGCCAGGCCACCTCCCGCAGCTCGGCCAGGGCCCGCTGCGCCTCCTCGTGCGCCTGGTCTAGCAGCTCCGGGCGGCTGCGCCGGGAGCGGCCGATCAGCATCGACAGGGCCACCAGGCGCTGCTGGAGCCCGTCGTGCAGGTCACGCTCGATGCGGCGCCGCTCGGAGTCGACCGCCGCCACGACCCCGGCCCGGCTCTCCGACAGCTCGGCGATCCTGCGCTCCAGCGCCTCGGTCCGGCCGGGCGTCAGCACCGCACGGGCCAGCCGCCGCTCCACCGCGTACACGCCGATCAGGCCGGAGACGTCGATGAACAGCAGCACGATCCCGGCCAGCACGCCATAGAGCAGGAGCAGCGGGGTGGGCTCCATGCCGTCGAAGCGCTCACCGGCCAGCCACGCCCACGCCGCCATGAACCCCGTGCGGGCCCCGTACACGAACAGCGTCACCACCAGCCCGCCCAGCACGCCGACCGGCACGCGCAGCGTCAGGAACCGCAGCGCCCGCCCGCCGGCCTGCCCGTTTCCAGATCGTCCGCCCGTCGGCGTGGTCAGGCCGAGCGCGGCCGGGTCCAGACCGGCCCGGCGCACCTCCAGCGCGGCCAGGCGCACGGCCGCGCCCGAGACGTTCGGATTGCCGAGGAACGGCAGCGCCAGCAGCAGGAACACCGCCTCCAGCGGCGCGGTCACCGCGCCCAGCACCACCGCCCCCACGACCCGAGCCCCCTCAGCGACGGGACGCATGCCGGCCCTTGCGCCGCTCGGCGAGCCGGACGCCGACGAAGACCAGCACCGCGAGCACGACCAGGGCGATCACCACGTTCGAGCCGATGCCGACGTAGGTCTCCACCAGCTCCCACTGCTCGCCCAGCAGGTAGCCGGCCATCACGAAGATGGTGTTCCAGATGAGGCTGCCGCTGGTCGTCAGGGCCAGGAAGGTCATGACCGGCATCCGCTCGACGCCCGCCGGGATCGAGATGAGGCTGCGGAACAGCGGCACCATCCGGCCGAAGAACACCGTCTTGCGGCCGTGCCTGAGGAACCACGCCTCGGTCTTCTCGATGTCGGCGGGCTTGACCAGCGGGATCCGGGCGGCGATCGCCAGCACCCGCTCCCTGCCCAGCAGCGCCCCCACCCAGTACAGCGCCAGCGCGCCCACCACCGAGCCCAGCGTCGTCCACACCAAGGCGTCGAGCAGATCCATCTCGCCCCGGCTCGCCGTGAAGCCCGCCAGCGGAAGGATCACCTCGCTCGGCAGCGGCGGGAACAGGTTCTCCAGCGCGATCGCGATGCCCGCCCCGGGAGCGCCGAGGGTTTCCATGAGTCCAACCAGCCAGTCCGTCATGCGTTCCAGGCTAGGGGTGATCGCACATGCTGGTAATGCGGTGAACGCCCGATCTGGGGTGTGGTAAACCACAACCCCACGTACCGTACACTGTACGGCCGTGAGCTCATCAACGGATCTGGTACGGCGGGCGGTCCTCTTCGAGCCGGGCGATCCGCCCAGGTCCGGCCGGATGGTCTTCCTCGACCCCGGCACGCCGGACAGCGGGGACACCACCAGCCTGCCGGTGAGCGAGGCCGTCGCGGCGCTGGCCCGCGCCCGCCATGACGAGGACGCCCACCCCGCCGCCCGCTTCTGGGGCGCCGCCGCCCTCGTCGCCCTCCAGCTCGTCACCCGCGGCCGCATCCTGCCGGACGTGACGGACGGCGACCACGACGCCTGGCGGGCCGGCCCGTTCGACGCCGCCGACCTGCGCCGGGTACGCGAGCTGGCCGCCGCCATGCCTCCAGGGACATCGCCGCCCGACGCCGAGCGGCACGTGCGGGCCTTCCTCGACGCGGTCGCCGACGCGATGCCGCGCTCCCCCGGCGCCGTGCGCGCCACCGGCACGTCCGCTTACGCCGCCGTCAAGCCGGTCAAGGTGCCGCAGCTGCGCGCGTGGGCCGGCGAGGTGTCGGCCACCCTGGACTCCGGCGTACGCGTGTCGCTGCGCCTGGAGGCCGGCGACCTGGTCGTGGAGGAGTTCCGCGCCGTCGTCCAGGTCCACGCGCAGGCCGACCCGTCACTCGTGGTCGACGCCGGCGACCTGTGGCGCGGCCACGACCCAGGGCTCGGCGCGCGGGCCCGCATCGACGTCACCGTGGCCCTGCGCCGCGCCTCCCGCGCCTGGCCGGCGCTGGCCCGGCTGCTCGACAGCGCCGTACCCGACGAGCTGGTCCTGTCCGACGGCGAGGTGGAGGAGTTGCTGGCCGGCGCCGCCGAGCGGCTGGCCGCCGCGGGCGTGGAGGTGCACTGGCCCCGCCATCTGGTGCGCGGCCTGACCGCCCGCGCCGTCGTCGGCGATCACGACAAGCCCTCCGACCTGCCCTCCTTCTTCAGTGGGCAGCACCTGACCGGGTTCGACTGGCGGCTCGCCCTGGGCGGCGAGCGGCTGAGCGCCGCCGAGATGGACGCCCTCGCCGAGGCCCACCGCCCTGTCGTACGGCTGCGCGACCAGTGGGTGCTCGTCGACCCCGACGTGGCGCGCAAGGCACGCCAGCGCGATCTCAAGCCCCTGACCGGGCTGGAGGCGCTCGGCGCCGCGCTGACCGGCGCCGTCGAGATCGACGGCGAGCAGGTGGAGATCGAGGCGAGCGCCTGGCTCGCCGAGCTGCGCGCCCGGCTGGCCGAGCCGCTCGACGTCGCCGCCCCCGACGGGCTGGCCGCCACGCTGCGCGACTACCAGCTCCACGGGCTTCGCTGGCTGGCCCGCATGACCTCCCTCGGGCTCGGTGGCTGCCTGGCCGACGACATGGGCCTCGGCAAGACCATCACCCTCATCGCCCTGCACCTGCACCGCGCGGCCCAGGGAGACGGCCCCACCTTGGTGGTCTGCCCCGCCTCGCTGCTCGGCAACTGGGAGCGCGAGATCACCCGCTTCGCCCCCGGTGTCCCCGTGCGCCGCTACCACGGCGCCGCTCGCGACCTGCCCGAGAAGGGTTTCGCGCTCACCACGTACGGCACCATGCGCGTGGACGTCGACCGCCTGGCCACCCACCCGTGGGGACTGCTGGTGGCCGACGAGGCCCAGCACGTCAAGAACCCCGCCTCCAGCACCGCCAAGGCCCTGCGCGAGATCCCCGCCGCCGCCCGCGTCGCGCTCACCGGCACCCCCGTCGAGAACAACCTGTCGGAGCTGTGGGCCATCCTCGACTGGACCACGCCGGGCCTGCTGGGCCCGCTGGCCCGGTTCCGGGCGCGCTGGGCCAGGCCCGTCGAGTCCGGCGACGCCGAGGCCGCAGGGCGGCTGTCGCGGCTGGTCGGCCCGTTCCTGCTGCGCCGCCGCAAGAGCGACCCCGGCATCGCGCCCGAGCTGCCCGCCAAGACCGAGACCGACCGCCCGGTCGCGCTCACCACCGAGCAGGCCGCCCTGTACGAGGCGGCCGTGCGCGAGATCATGGCCCAGATCGGCCAGGCCCACGGCATGGCCCGGCGCGGCCTCATCGTCAAGCTGCTCACCGGGCTCAAGCAGATCTGCAACCACCCCGCCCAGTACCTCCACGAGGCCGCGCCCCGCCTGCCCGGCCGCTCCGGCAAGCTGGAGCTGCTGGACGAGCTGGTCGACACCATCCTCGCCGAGGACGGCGCCGTCCTCGTGTTCACCCAGTACGTCGCCATGGCCCGGCTGTTGGAGCGGCACCTGACCGGCCGGGGCGTCACCACCCAGCTCCTGCACGGCGGCACCCCCGTCGCCCGGCGCGAGGAGATGGTCCAGCGCTTCCAGGACGGCCACGCACCCGTCTTCCTGCTGTCGCTCAAGGCCGCCGGCACCGGCCTGAACCTCACCCGTGCCGACCACGTCATCCACTACGACCGCTGGTGGAACCCCGCCGTGGAGGACCAGGCCACCGACCGCGCGCACCGCATCGGCCAGACCCGGCCCGTCCAGGTCCACCGGCTCATCGCCGAGGGCACCATCGAGGACCGCATCGCCCAGATGCTCGCCGCCAAACGATCCCTGGCCGAGGCCGTGCTGGCCTCCGGCGAGGCCGCCTTCACCGAACTGACCGACGCCGAACTCGCCGCGCTGGTGGAGCTGAGATGAACGCCGTCAGAGGATTTCCCGCCTTCCCCCTCCAGCGGGCCGGCGCCCGCTTCGCCACCACCTGGTGGGGCCGCTCCTGGATCAAGGCCCTGGAGGACACCTCCCTGGACCAGACGCTGCTGCGCAAGGGCCGCGCCTACGCCAAGACCGGCCAGGTAGGGCCCATCACGGTCAGCCCAGGCCGGCTGGCGGCGCTCACCGAGGGCGAGTACGACACCGTCGTGCGCGTCGAACGGCTCACCGCCGCGCAGTGGGACCGCTTCCTCGACCAGGTCACCGCCAAGGCCGGCCACATCGCCGCCCTGCTCGACGGCGACATGCCGCACGAGCTGGTGGAGGCGGCCGAGGACGCGGCCGTGCCGCTGCTGCCGGCCGTGGGCGACCTCGAACCCGAGTGCTCGTGCCCCGACTGGGGCCACCCGTGCCCGCACGCGGCGGCGCTGTGCTACCAGGCGTCCTGGCTGCTGGACGGCGACCCGTTCGTGCTGCTGCTCCTGCGGGGACGCGGCCGCGAGGACCTGATGCGTGCGCTCCAGCACCACACCCGGCCGGCGGGAAGGCCGCCGGCCGCCCCGCCGGACGACGGCCACACCCTCCACGCCCCCCGGACCCCCGAGACAGCGGAGACCGCCGAGCCTTCCGAGGTCGCCGGCAGGGACGGCCGGGGGTGGGGAGGCGCGCACGGTGACGGGGCGGCCGGACATGGGCCGGAGGGCGGTGTGTGCACGGCGCAGGGGTTCGCGGAGGGGTTCGCGGCCGGAGCGGCGCCGCTGCCCGAGCCGCCGTCCCTCGACGTGACCTTCACGCCGCTCGGGCTGGAGCCCGCCCCGGGCGTGGACGTGGCCGCGCTGGAGGTGCTGGCCGCCTCGGCCGCCTCCCGGGCACGGGACGTGCTCACCGCCGCGGCGCTCGGCGCGGAGCCGCCCGTGCTGAGCGAGTACCAGGACCGGGTACGGCTCGCCGCCGAGCACGACCTCGACCTCGGGCTGGACGCCCCGGTGGCGGCCTGGCGGCACGCCGGGGCCGACGGGCTCGACGCGCTGGAGTCGGCCTGGACGCCGCCCCGCCACGAGCTGGCCAGAGCGTGGGCCCTCCTGGAGGCCGCCTGGGAGGGCGAGGAGCCGCCCCGCGCGGAGCTGTCCCGCAACCGGTGGACCATCGGCGGCGACCGGCAGCTCCGTTACGGCCGCGACGGCCGCTGGTACCCGTTCACCCGCCGGGACGGACAGTGGTGGCCGTCAGGCCCGCCCGAGCGCGACCCCGCGGCCCTGCTGACCTGACCCCTCACCGACGCGAGACGCCGACGGACCACGGGCCGGCGGCGTCGCGCGCCCGTCGCCGATCACGGCGCGGATGCCCGGATCTTTGCGGGCCTGTGACGGACTCCTGTAGGGTTGCCGTCTCCAGCTGCGGACCCCAGCAGCTGACGACCGAGGAGGTGAGACCCATTTCGCCATATCAGGCCGGGTGCTCTCGCCTCACGGTCGTGCCGGTGGCCCGGCACGGCTGACCGGAGAGCGCCCACGGCATTCCGGAAGGCGCTTCATGTCGGTTTCACCCTCACTTCTCACCCACTCCGCCATCACGGCCCAGCTCAGAGCCGCCGGCTGCGTCTTCGCCGAGGACGAGGCGGACCTGCTCATCTCCACCGCCCGCAGCTCGGCCGCCCTCGCCGCCATGGTGGACCGCCGGGTGGCGGGCCTGCCGCTCGAGCACGTGCTGGGCTGGGCGGAGTTCTGCGGGCTGCGCGTGGCCGTGGACCCCGGGGTCTTCGTGCCACGCCGCCGCAGCGAGTTCCTGGCCGCCCAGGCGATCACCCTGACCCGCCGGGCGCTCGCCCGCACCAGCCGGCCGGTGGTCGTGGACCTGTGCTGCGGCTCGGGCGCGCTCGCCGCCGCCCTGTCCTCCACCCTCTCCGCGACAGAACAGACAGAGCAGACAGGCTCGATCGGGCCGACAGGATCCGCCGCGACACCGCCCGTCCAGGTGCATGCCGTCGACATCGACCCGGCCGCGGTCCGCTGCGCGCGGCGCAACCTCGCGCCCTCCGGCGGTCACGTCCACCAGGGCGACCTGTACGAGCCGCTGCCCGACCGGCTGCGTGGCCGGATCGACGTGCTGGTGGCCAGCCCGCCGTACGTGCCCACCGGCGAGATCGGGCTGCTGCCCAGCGAGGCGCGCGACCACGAGCCTCCGGTGGCGTTGGACGGCGGCGCGGACGGCCTCGACATCGTCCGCCGCGTCATCGCTGCGGCGCCCGGCTGGCTGGCGCCCGGCGGCCACCTGCTGGTGGAGACGAGCGCGCGGCAGGCCGCCGACACCGCCAAGGCCATGGCCCGCGCCGGCCTGGCCGCCCGCGTCACGGGCTCCGACGAGCTGTACGCGACGGCCGTCATTGGCACCAGGCCAGCACCGGGGCCCGGCCCGGTCCGCTGACCCGCTGGCGGAGCCGGGCCGGGACAACCGCGGCCGCTCGGCCGCGACGCCGGCCCGGTGGCCAAGGCGGCAAGCTGGGTGGCCAAGGCGGCCAGCTGGGTGGACACCGGGCGGGCGTTCACCGCAGGAGCTCGGCCAGCACCGCCGCGTGGCTGATGTCGGCGCGCACGGTCGCGGTGAGCAGCGTCAGCGGGCCGCTCCGCGTGAGCCGGCGCAGGTGCTCCAGCGCCTCCGCCCGCCCCGGCTCCTCCAGCTCGGCGCGGTAGCGCCGGACGAACTCGGTGTACCGCTCGGGGTCGTGGCCGTACCATCGGCGCAGCTCCGTGGACGGCGCGACCTCCTTGCACCATGCGTCCAGCCCCGCCGACGCCTTGGACAGCCCTCGCGGCCAGACGCGGTCCACCAGCACCCTCGCCCCGTCGTCGCCCGACGCCTCCTCGTACACCCGCCGCACCCGCACCCCGGCCATCGCTCCCCCTCGCTCGCCGTCCCCCTGCGGTAGGGAGTGCCCAGCCGCGGGCCACCGCTCCCACGTATGCGCACGGCGGACCGGGGCGGCCGGTCCGAGGTCTACGATTCCGTCGCCGGGAAAGGGCGCGCGAGGAGCCCGACAACGGGCTCTTCGGCGGGTGCTGGTGCGTCGGGTTCCGTCCGGAGCGCGACCAGAGGGGGACGTCGACAGGTCCACGGCAAAGGCCCCGGCGGCGAATGCCGGCCGGGGCCTCTGTCGTGACGTGTGCGAACCGGTGTGCGTGTCGCCTCTCGGCGAAAGGCACAACGCGGCTCCAGCCGAACGGTAGTCCGCGAAGGCAATAGGTGAGGCCCGGGGACACTGGGCACACCGGTCACGACTCATGTAACCACAACCGTCCGCCGGATGTTCCCCGGGCGGCCTCAGCTCGGGCCAGCAGGTACCGGCGCTCGACCTGGTTGCCGGTCATGGCGGCCGCCTCGCGGTACAGCGCCGCCGCGCCGGCCGTGTCGCCGGTCATCTGGAGCAGGTGGGCGCGCACCGTGCGTTCTCGCCGCCGTGTCAGGGGCTCCTGATCGAGCCCGTGCTGCCGGTTGAGGTCGTCGAGCAGGGCCAGCCCCCGGACCGGCCCGTACGCCCGGGCCACCGCCACCACCCGGCTCAGCCGCACCGGCGCGGTCGGGGTGAGCCGTTCGAGCCACAGGTACAGTGCGGCGATCTGCTGCCAATCGGTCCGCTCCGGCGCGGCGGCCGCGGCGTGCACGGCCGCGATCGCCGCCTGCAACTGGTACGGGCCCACCTCGCGCCGGCTCCAGACACTGTCGATCAGCGTGGTGCCCTCGCGGATCAGGGCGGGATCCCAGCGGGTCCGGTCCTGCTCGTCCAGCGGCACCAGCTCCTTGTCACCGCGGGTACGGGCGGCGCACCGGGATTCGGTGAGCAGCATCAGCGCGAGCAGACCGGTCACCTCGGCGTCGCCGGGAAGGGAATCGCGGAGCATGCGGGCCAGCCGGATCGCCTCGCGGGTCAGGTCGACACGAGCGAGCTCGTCGCCGGAGGAAGCCGTGTAGCCCTCGTTGAAGATCAGGTAGAGCACCTGCGTCACGGCGGCCATCCGGCTGTCCCGGTCGGCGTCGGCCGGTGGGGTGAAGCGGGTGCCGGCGCGGGCGAGGTGCTGTTTGGCGCGGCTGATGCGCGTGCCCATGGTGCTTTCCGTCGTCCCGTAGGCGTGCGCGATCTCGGCGGTCGTCAGACCGCCCACCGCGCGCAGCGTGAGCGCCACCTGGGAGGCGGTGCTCAGTGCGGGGTGACAGCACAGCAGCAGCAGGGCGAGGCTGTCGTCGGTCTCCTGCGGGCGGTACGCCTGGCGCGCCGGTTCCCGCATGGCCAGCTCGGCCATTCCGGCCTCCTGCTCGCGCCGGCGCCGGGCCTGGTCGGAGCGGAGCAGGTCGACCATCCGCCGGTAGCCGATCCGGATCAGCCAGCCGCGCGGGTCCTGCGGCACGCCGCCGGCCGGCCACGCGCGGCTCGCGGCGAGCAGCGCCTCCTGCACCGCGTCCTCGGCGACGTCGAACCGGCCGAAGCGCCGGACCAGCGCGCCGAGCACCTGCGGCGCCTCGGTGCGCAGCAGGTGCTCGACATCCGGGCTCATGCCGTGAAGTCCTCGCCCATGATCGGCCGGATCTCGATCGGCTCACCCAGCACCTCGACGATCCGCGAGACGATCTCGACGGCTCGCTCCTGGCTCACCACGTCGATCACCGCGAAGCTGGCCAGGACCTCCTTGAGCTCGGCGAACGGCCCGTCGGTCGCCAGCACGCCGCCGGGGGTCCTGCGGACCGTGGTGCTGAGCGCGGGGTGGCCGAGGCCCTCGCTGGTGACGAACTCGCCGGTCTCGACCAGTTCGCGCTCGAACTTCTGGTAGGCGGCGAACGCGGCCAGCGCCTCCTCGGAGGGAGTGCCGGCGGTCGCGGCGTCCCAGGCGGCGGCCGGGGTGTGGCTGAGCAGCAGGTACTTCATGGTGCGTCCTCTGGTCGTTCGTGCTCGGACAACCGTATGCCCGGTCACGCGGAGCGGCGCGGCGACGGTGCCATGCCGCTACCTCGTGGCCGGAGCCGGGATCTCGACATGACTCACGTGTGATCCATGCCACACCTGTCGCACGTCGGGACCGTGGCGCCCGCTCCGAGGTACCGGCAAGCACTCACCAAGGAGGACGAGATGATGGAGACCTACGAGCCGAGCGCCGAGCTGAAGGCCCTGGACCGCCTGGTCGGCAGCTGGGCGGTGACCGGCGGCGCCGAGGGCACCGTGCGTTACGAGTGGATGCCCGGCCGGTTCTTCCTGCTCCAGCACGTCGAGCTCACCCAGTTCGGCCAGCCGGTCACCGGCCTGGAGGTGATCGGCAACCTGCGCCCCTTCGGCGAGCCGGCGGGCGCCGACGTGGTGTCGCGCTTCTACGACTCCACCGGCAACACCCTCGACTACGTCTACGAGCTGAGCGGCGACAAACTGACCATCTGGGGCGGCGCGAAGGGCAGCCCGGCCTACTATGAGGGCGTCTTCAGCGCCGACGGCGCCACGGTCGACGGCGCATGGGTCTACCCCGGCGGCGGCGGATACCCGTCCACCATGACCCGGATCTGACACCGCCTCGCCACCCTTGCCCTGAAGGGCCCCGTCACGTCGCCCGCGTCAGGTGCTCCACGAAGCGGGCGACGGCGGCCGTCGGGTGTGGCGGCGGGTTCCACACCAGGCCGATGGGGCGGTGCTGCGCCGGCACCAGTGGCCGGTAGACCGGGTCGTCCACCTCGGGCGTGGCCGGCAGCGGCAGGATGCCCACCCCCAGCCCGGCGGCGATCAGGCCGCGTACCGTGGCGATCTCCTCGCTCTCGAACGCGATGACCGGCTCGAACCCCGCCTCCCGGCACAGCCCGTCGATGACCCGGCGTAGGTCCGTGGTCGGGGCGAAGGCGATGAACGGCTCGGCCCGTACGTCGCCCAGGGTGATGGCCGGGACGGCGGCCAACGGGTGGTCGGCGGGCAGCGCGATGCACAGGCGCTGCTCGCGCAGCCGGTGCCAGCGCGCCCCGCTCCCGGGCGGCGGCGGGGTGACCAGCGCGGCGTCGATGTCGCCGGCGTGCAGCCAGGCCAGCAGCTCGCGGGCGAAGCCCTGGCGCAACTCGAAGCGGATGCCCGGCGTGACGGCGCGGTAGTCGCGCAGCACCTCCGGCACCAGCCATCGCCCCACCGAGTGCAGGAACCCCAGGCGGATCAGCCCCGTGTCGGGGTTGGCCAGGGCGTCCACCCGGCGGCGGGCGTCGTCCAGCTCGGCCACCGCGCGGGCGGCGTGCTCGCGCAGCAGCGCGCCGAAGCGGTTGACGGCCAGCCGCCGCCCGCGCCGGTGGAACAGCTCCACCCCCAGGTCGGCCTCCAGCCGGGCCAGGGCCCGCGACAGCGTCGACTGGTTGACGCGCTCCAGGGCCGCGGTGTCGCGCATGTTCTCTGTGTCACACAACGACAGGAACCAGCGCAGCGTCTGCACGTCCATCCTGCGATGATGCGCGTTCAGCATCAGCTACGTCAAACGCTGCATTTTGCGCATCACGGCTGCCGGGGCACGCTCGAAGTCGTGTCCTCCTCACTCGGGGCGGAGGAGCGCGTCCACCGGCGGATCAGGTACGGGCTGATGTGCGGCGGTCTGGCGAACTTCCTGGCCCTCTACTACGTCCAGCCGTTGCTGCCCGGCGTCGCGCGCCACTTCGGCGTGAGCGCCTCCCAGTCCACTGCGGTGCTGTCCCTGGCCACGATCACGATGGCGGTCGCGCTGCTGTTCGTCGGCCCGATCTCCGACATGGTCGGCCGGGTGGGGATCATGCGGCTGTCGCTGGCGGGCTCCGGCGTGCTGGGCGTGGCCACGGCGTTCGCGCCCACCTGGCACAGCCTGCTCGTGCTGCGCGGCCTGCAGGGCGTCGCCCTGGCCGGGCTGCCCGCCGTGGCGCTGGCCTACCTGCGCGAGGAGACACCGCCCGGCTCCCACGTGCGTGCCAACGCCACCTACATCATGGGCACCGCCCTCGGCGGGGCGGCCGGCCGCCTGCTGCCCGGGCCGCTGTTCGAGCTGGGAGGCTGGCGGGGAGCCGGCGCCGCCGTCGGCGTCATCACGCTCGTGTGCGGTGCCGGCCTGTGGGCGCTGGTGCCGCCCTCGCGCCACTTCCACCGCTCCAGCCCCCGGCTGAGCGGCCTGCTGGCCAACACCGGCCGCACTCTCAAGGACCCGACCCTGGTCGTGCTGTGTCTGGTGGGCGCGGCGACCATGGGCGCGTTCGTCGGCCTGTGCAACGCGCTGGCCTTCCGCCTGGAGGCGGCGCCGTACCTGCTGGGAGGCGCCGCCGCGCTGGCCTTCCTCGCCTACCCTGTGGGGATACCGGCTCCGCTGGCGGCCGGCCGGTTCGCGTTGCGGCGCGGACGCGGCCCGGCCGCCCTGCACGGCGTCGCCCTGCTGGGGGCCGGTGTGCTGCTGACCCGCATGAGCGCGCTGCCTGCCATCGTCGCCGGGCTGGGCGTCCTGACGTTCGCCTTCCTGGGCACGCACTCGCTGGTCAGCGGCTGGGTCTCCGACCGGGCGCAGCGGGTCGGCGTCGGCGTCGGGCAGGCCGCCGGGCTGTACCTGCTCGCCTACTACGCCGGCAGCTCGGTGTTCGGCGCGCTGGCCGCCTACCAGTGGCAGACCGCCGGCTGGTCCGGCGTGATCACCGGCGCCATCGTCCTGACCGCCGCGGCCGGGCTGCTCGTCGTCCTGGCCCGCCGCTTCGACACCCCGTGAGGTCCCCGCTCATGAGCACGACGTCCCCACTCGCCCGCACCACCGGCATCGCCACCGGTCCCGACGGCGTCGGCCTGGCCTACCAGGTCGGCGGCCGGGGCGAGCCCCTGGTCCTGCTGTCCGGTCAGGCCAACAGCCACCACTGGTGGGACGGCGTCCGCGCCGGCTTCGAGCAGTCCCATCGCACGATCACGCTCGACTACCGGGGCACCGGCGCCAGCGGCAAGCCCGACGAGCCCTACAGCACCCGCGCACTCGCCGCCGACGTGGTCGCCGTGCTCGACGACCTCGGCGTCGAGCGGGCCCACGTCTACGGGACGTCCATGGGCGGGCGGGTCGCCCAGTGGCTGGCCGCCGACCACCCCGGGCGGGTCGCCTCGCTCGTGCTCGGCTGCACCTCGCCGGGCGGCGAGCACGGAGTCGAACGCGACAACACGGTACGCCGGGCGCTCGCCCAGCCGGACCGGGCAGCGGCCGGCCGGGCCCTGGCCGAGCTCATGTACACGCCACGCTGGCTGGAGACCCATCCCGGCCCGTACCACACCACCGGCGACCCCGGCATGCCCGCGCATGCCCGCCGGCGGCACCTGGCCGCCAGCAACGGCCACGACGCGTGGGACGTCCTGCCCGGCATCACCGCTCCCACGCTGGTGCTGCACGGCACCGACGACCTGCTCACCCCGGCCGACAACGCGCCGCTGCTGGCCGGACGCATCCCGGGCGCGCGGATGATCCTCATCGCCGGCGCCCGGCACGCCTACTTCGAGGAGTTCCAGGACTACGCCACACCGGTCGTGCTGGACTTCCTGGCGGGCCGCATGCACGCCTGACGCCCCGCCCAGCGGGCTCCGGTCAGCGGCGGGCCAGCAGCTCGTTCAGGCCGTCGGCCTCGCCGCCCGAGGCGGTGCCGTCGTACGTGCCGGCCGTCAGCAGCTCCCCGGCGGCGCGGGCGGCCAGCGCGTAGGCGGCCTGGGCGATGGCGGCGCCCAGGCTGACCCGCACGGCTCCGGCCGCGGCCAGCTCGGCCACCGGCGGAGCTCCGGCCCACACCATGACCGCCACCGGCAGCGGCCCGGCGGCCAGCTCGGCGATCGCCTCCGGGTTCGTCAGCCCGGGCACGAACAGGCTGTCCGCGCCGGCCTCGGCGTAGACGGCCGCCCGTCGCAGGGCCTCCCGTACCCCCTCGCGGACCGGCGCGCCGGTCAGGAAGACGTCGGTGCGGGCGTTGATCCACACGGGTACGCCCAGCCGGTCGGCGGCGGCGCGGGCCGCGGCCAGCCGCCCGGCCTGCTCCTCCGGCTCGAACAGGGGCGTGTCCGCACGGCCGGAGCGGTCCTCCAGGTTCACGCCCACCGCCCCGGCCCGCACGACCGCGGCCACGGTCGCGGCGACGTCGTCGGGCGCGGGCCCGTACCCGGCCTCCACGTCGGCCGAGACGGGGACGGAGACGGCGCCGGCGATGCCCCGCACGACCGCCGCCACGCGGCCGGCGCCCAGGTCGGCGGCGTCCGGAACACCCAGCGACCAGGCCACCCCCGCGCTGGTCGTGGCGATGGCCCTGGCCCCGGCCCGGGCGATCACGGCCGCCGAGGCGACGTCCCAGGCGTTGGGCAGCAGCAGCGGGTCACCGCGCCGGTGAAGGGCGGCGAACTCCGCCGCCAGCCGCGCCTGCCGGTCGCGGTCGAAGGGCTCTTCGGCGGTGTCACGTTCAGTCATGGGACCGACCGTACGGACCTTCCGCCCCCGCACGCTGGCCATTTTCGGACATGTGCGGATCGCCGGGGGCGACGCCTCAGTCACCCTCGATCCGCCCCAGCGGCTCAGGCGTTCGCGCCAGGGCGGAGCGCGCCGCGGGGAGCACTGCGAAGGTAGGGACGCCCTGAAGATCCAGCCGATGAGATAACGTCCTCGCGTGAGTCTCCATCTGGTCGACCCTCCCGAGGGACTTACGCGTCGAGCTCGACACTTCGTGAGCGCGCACGCCTTGCGGGCTGCCCCTCTCGACGTTGACCAGTACCGGAAGCGTTGGCTCGGACTGGGCATTCCGGCTACGGAGATCGACCGAGCGGCCGCCTACTCAAGGCGCTGGGGCGGGCTCGTGCTTCCCCCCGCTCCGCACTATGACGGCGGTCCGAAAATCTTGAACCCTGACACTCCTGAAGGGTCGCCGGACGAAGGATGGTGGTTCGAAGCAGGAGCGGAGCGTACCGCCGTTCCCTACACCTTCATGATCGGACCTCATAGCGAGTTCGGCGTCTACGGCGACCGATGGACGCCTCTGCACTCGACTATCGAAGGGTGGGTGGAGTCTGTGGCGTTGGCGCATCATGCGTCCTCCTGGGCGAAGACGATCACCAAGCTCACGGGCCAGGACGTCGATACCCTCCAACTGGATGCCTTGGAGGGTGTCCCCGAGGTCGCTGGGCTGGCGGACACCTGGTGGCGCGGCGCCGACTCACTCGTGGCCATCTACACAGGAGAGGCAGAGTGCATGACCGCACCGCAATGCCGAACGGCCTTCATCTACTCAGGCTTGGACACCTGGGGCCTGCACGGCTGACGAGGCCCCTGATGCCGCCAGTCTTCCAGCCCTGGTCATCTCAAGCTTGACTCTGGACACAGATTCACCTAAATCCGATCACGGCGGGAGGTCGCGCCAGCGTTCGGCCGAGGTCAGAACGTCCAGGCTGATCCGCTCCAGGAACGCACCGCCCCTGGCCAGGCGGCGTCCCATGGGCGTGTCGAGTCCGAGCGTCTGCCCCGCCTCCTTCGCGATCTGCGCCGCCGCGAGCGTCTGCCGCGAGCTGATCACCGTCGAGTGGTACCAGGCGTCGTCGTCGACCACGTAGATGTCGCGCCGCCGCCGCGGATCACGCTCGCGCCTGATCAGCCCCTGCTGCGTCAGGTAGCCCACGGCCGTGGAGATCGAGGCGGGACTGACTCTCAGCCCGCGCGACAGCTCGGCCGCGGTGAGCCTGCCGTCCTCGCTCAGCCACAGGCCGATGAGCACGCGCGCCATCATCTTCGGCAGGCCCATCCCGATCGCCATCTCGACGGCTCCCTCTTCCACCTCGAAGACCTTGCGGTCCTGGGGTTCGGCCTCGGGTGAACGTGCCGGGGCGCCGCGCCGCGCCCGCCGCACTGTCGCCTGGTGCGCCCGCTCGGGGCGGTAGTCGCCGGGGCCGCCGTTGCGGCCGACCTCACGGCTGATCGTCGAGGTCGGCCGGTCCAGCCGCCTGGCGATCTCGGCGTAGGAGCGGCCTTCGGCGAGGCCGGTCGCGATGCGCCGGCGGTCCTGCTGGGTCAACCTTCCTTCTGGCATGACACCACTATTGCGTTCAACGCCACACAATGCAATGTTTCATTGCATTCAGCTTCACGGTCAACGTATCAATATACCGCCTTTGAACTGCGCTTATATGCAGCGATTGATTGACATATTTTCTGAACGCAACGTAGCTTTCCATCATGTCGAACACGTATTATCGCGACCGGCCGGTCACTCCGTCCCTCGACCGCTCACCCGCCTGTCCCTTCGATCCCGCCCCTTCGCTCACCGCCCTGCGCGCGGAGCAGCCGATCGCCCGCCTGGCCGCGCCCGGGGGCGCCCCCGGCGTCTGGATGATCACCGGATACGACCTGGTCCGCCAGATCCTCGCCGACCCCCGGTTCAGCTCCCGCTACGAAACCCACTACCACCCCCTGGCGGGCGGGCACCTGCCGCCCGCCCCTGTCGGCGACCTGACCGGCATGGACGCACCCCGGCACACCCGCTTCCGCAAGCTGCTGGCGGGCAAGTTCACCGTCCGCAGGATGAACCTGCTCACCGAGCGGGTCACCGAGATCACCCGTGAGCGGCTCGATGCGATGGAGCGGCAGGGGCCGCCCGCCGACCTCGTCGAGGTCTTCGCGCAGCCGGTTCCAGCGCTGATGATCTGTGAGCTGCTCGGCGTGCCGTACGGGGACCGCGACCGGTTCCGGAGCTCCACCCGGGCCCTGTCGGACGCCGGGACCGCTGAGGCGCAATACGCCGCCTTCGCCGAGCTCGGCACCTACCTGCGGGAGCTCGCGCTCGCCAAGCGTGCTGAGCCGACCGACGACCTGCTCAGCGACCTGGCCACCGGCGGCGACCTGAGCGACGAGGAGCTCGGCGGCAGGCAGCTCACGGCGGGCGACACGGTCATCATCGCGATCAACGCCGCCAACAGGGACCCGGCCAGGTTCTCCGACCCCGACGTGCTCGATCTGCGCCGCTCGGCCGCCGGGCATCTGGCCTTCGGCCACGGCGTCCATCAGTGCCTCGGTCAGCAGCTTGCCCGCATCGAGATGCGTGTCGCGTTTCCCGCGCTGCTCACCCGCTTCCCGACGCTGCGGCTCGCCGTACCGGCTGAAGACGTGTCGCTGCGCACCGACCCCTCGCAGGTGTACGGCGTGCACAGCCTTCCCGTCACCTGGGATCGGGGGTGAACGCGATGCGAACCTTCGTCTCGGTGACGGGGCTGCGAAAGTCCTACGGCGCCCACCGCGTCCTGGACGGCATCGACCTCACCATCCCGCAGGGCACCGTCTTCTCGCTGCTCGGCCCCAACGGCGCGGGCAAGACCACCACGGTGCAGATCCTGTCCACCCTGATCAAGGCCGACGCGGGCGAGATCCGGGTGGCCGGGCACGACCTGGCCGAGGAACCCGACGAGGTGCGTGCCGCGATCGGCGTCACCGGCCAGTTCTCCGCGGTCGACAGCTTCCTCACCGGCGAGGAGAACCTGCGGCTCATGGCCGACCTGCTCCACCTCGGCCGAGCCAAGGGTCGCACGCGCGCCCGCGAGCTGCTGGAGCGCTTCGACCTCACCGACGCCGCGCGCAAGCCCGCGGCCACCTACTCGGGCGGCATGCGCCGCCGGCTCGACCTCGCCATGACCATGGTCGGCACGCCCAGGCTCATCTTCCTCGACGAACCGACCACGGGCCTGGACCCGCGCAGCCGCCGCACCATGTGGCAGATCGTCAGGGACCTCGTCCAGCAGGACGGCGTGACCATCTTCCTGACCACCCAGTACCTGGAGGAGGCCGACGAACTCGCCGACCGCATCGCCCTGCTCAGCCAGGGCCGGCTGGTGGCCGAGGGCACCCCTGAAGAACTCAAGCGAATGGTCCCCGGCGGCCACATCCTCGTACGCTTCGCCGACCCCGACGGGTACCGCAGGGCGGCCGGCCACGTCGGCGCCACCGCCGGCGACGACGCGGCGCTCACCGTCCAGATCCCCGACTCCGGCGGAGTCAGCACGCTGAGGAAGCTCCTGGAATGGCTGGACACGCATGCCATCGAGGTCGCCCAGATGTCGGTGCACACCCCCGACCTGGACGACGTCTTCCTCACCCTGACCCAGGAGTCCTCTGCCAAGGAGTCGTCCCGATGAGAGCGATCACCGACTCGGCGACGATGCTGCGCCGCCAGGTCAAACACATCTGGCGCCACCCCACGCTGATCCTCACGTTCGCGGCCGTGCCCGTGGTGTTCCTGCTGCTGTTCGTCTACGTCCTCGGCGGCACCATGGGCGCGGGCATCGGCGGCGACCGCACCGCCTACGTCGGCTACCTCATCCCCGGAATCATGATCACGACGATCGTCGGGGCCGCGCAGGGGACCGCGATCTCGGTGGCGACCGACATGACCGGGGGCATCCTCGCCAGGTTCAGGACCATGGCCATCGCCCGCGTCTCGGTGCTCACCGGGCACGTGCTCGGGGCGATGGTGCAGACGTTCCTCGCGATCGCCATGGTGACCGTGGTGGCGTCGCTGATCGGGTTCCGCCCGTCCGCCTCGGTGCTGGACTGGCTCGGCGTGGTCGGTGTGCTGGCCATGTTCACCTTCGCGATCACCTGGCTGTCGGTCGCGCTCGCCATGGTCACCAAGAACGTGGCCACGGCCAGCAACCTGCCGATGCCGCTGATGCTGCTGCCGTTCCTCGGCAGCGGCTTCGTCCCGACCGAGTCGATGCCGGCCGGTCTGCGCTGGTTCGCCGAGCACCAGCCGGCCACCCCCGCCATCGAGACGCTGCGGGCGCTGCTGGCCGGGCGTCCGGCCGGATCCAGTTTCCTGGAGGCGGCTGCATGGAGCGCGGGTATCGCCCTGGTCAGTTATCTAGGGGCACGCAGGCTCTACAACAGGTGAGGGCAGAATCGCCCTTACCGACACCCCGTTCATGGAGAAGATCCTCATCCCAGGTGGTTCGGGGTGGTGATGAGCTCGTCGGCGACCCACCGCGCGACGTCGGCGGGGTACGGCGCCGGCAGTCCGAGCACGATGTGCCGGAAGCCGGCGTCGATCGCTTCGCCGATCGCGTCCCGGGTGATGCCGGGCTGCTCGTAGGAGACGGGCAGGTGGATCGAGCGGGTGATCGAGGCGGGGTCGCGTCCGATCTCGGCGCAGTAGCGGTCCAGCAGCGCGCTGCGGCTCACGACGTCGTCGATGTCGCCGCCGGGGATGTTCCACACGTCGGCGTGCTCGGCGACCACCCGCAGCGTCGGGGCCGAACGTCCGCCGATGACGATCGGCGGATGGGGCCGCTGGACCGGTTTGGGGTTGCCGAACGCTCCGGTGAGGTGGTGGTAGGTGCCGTGGAAGTCGAACGGTTCGGCCTCGGTCCACAGCCGCCGGATCACCGTGCACGCTTCGGCGAGGCTTCCCACGGCGTGGGCGGCGTCGTGGAAGGGCAGGCCGTGCGCGTCGTACTCACGTCTGGCCAGGGGGTGGCCGGGGCGTGAGCCGACGCCGATGCCGAAGTCGAGCCGCCCGCCGGAGACGATGTCGACGGTCGTGGCGATCTTGGCCAGCATCGCGGGGGGACGGAACCGGTTGCTGGTCACGAGCAGGCCGAGCCGCAGTCGCCGGGTCTGCGCGGCCAGGGCCGAGAGCAGCGTCCAGCCCTCGTACGCCGGTCCGCTCGGATCGCCGCCGATCGGCATGAGGTGGTCGAACAGCCACGCGTGCTCGATCTCCGGGATCGCGTCCGCCTGGCGCCAGACCCGCAGGACGTCGTGGTAGTCGACCTGCTGCGGGGCGGTCATGATCCCGAAGCGGGGCGGGGAAGGGTGCGGCATGGGCCGTGGTCCTTTCGGGACGGGCAGCGCCGGCCGGGGCGCCACCGAGGTTCTTCCGGTTGCCGGGGACGAGACGGTCAGCGGCGCCGCAGACGCGGGTCGAGCAAGGCGGGAGGGGTGTCGAACTTCTCGTGCGGGGCGAGGTCGGTGCCGGGTGCGACGATCGCGTCGATGGCGTCGAGCACGTCGGCGGAGAGCACCGTGTCCGCAGCGGCGAGCTGCGAGTGCAGGTGGTCCAGTGTGCGAGGACCGATGATCGCGCTGGTCACGGCGGGGTGCGCGGTCACGAAGCCGAGCGCGAGCTGGATCATCGTCAGACCGGCCTCGTCGGCGACTACGGCCAGTCGCTCGACCGCGTCGAGCCGGGCGCGGTTGGCGGGAAGGGAGATGTCGAAGCGCTCCGGCAACGCCGCCGACCGGTTGGTGGTGATGTCCCGGCCCTCGCGGACCGCCCCCGACAGCCAGCCCGAGGCCAGCGGGCTCCACGCCAGCACGCCGAGCCCGTACTCCTCGGTCACGGGCAGCACGTGGGTCTCGATCCCGCGCTGCAGGATCGAGTAGCTGGGCTGTTCGGTGACGTAACGGCTCAGGTGATGCTCGCGGGCGGCCCACTGGGCCTGCACGAGGCGGTAGGCCGGGAAGGTCGAGGAGCCGAAGTAGCGGATCTTGCCCGCGCGCTGCAGGTCGGTCAGAGCCGACAACGTCTCCTCGTCGCTGGTGCTCGGGTCCCAGCGGTGGATCTGGTAGAGATCGACGTGGTCGACGCCGAGGCGGCGCAGGCTGTTGTCCAGCTCGGTGACCAGCCAGCGGCGCGAACTGCCCCGATGGTTGCGCTCCTCCCCCATCGGCATGTTCGCCTTCGTGGCCAGCACGATGTCGTCGCGGCGGCCGGCGATGGCCTTGCCGACCATCTCCTCCGACTCGCCGCCGCTGTACCAGTCGGCGGTGTCGATGAGGTTGATCCCGGCGTCGAGGGCGGCGTCGACGATGGCGGTGGCCTCGTCCTGGGTGGTGCGCCCGATCGCGCCGAAGTTCATCGCGCCGAGTACGAGCGAGCTGACCTGCACACCGGTGCGGCCCAAGGTGCGGTATTGCATGACCGTGTTTCCTCCGTGGGAAGGCATGGCTTGGTCGTCGGTCCCCTGCTCTGGCATGATGGAGCAAACGGAACCTTGTCCCGCTTGACAATACGGGACGCTGTCCCGTTTAGCAATTGCGGCAGCGGAGGGAACGGCGCGGTGAGCGACAGCCAAGCGGCCAGAGACAACCAAGCGGCCAGAGACAGCCAAGCGGCGAGAGACGGCCAGGAAGAAGGAGCGCATGCGGCCCCCCGCAAGCGGGCCGACGCCCGGCGCAACGAGAAGACCCTGCTCGACGCGGCCGCGGCGATCTTCGTGACCTCGGGCGTCGAAGCTCCGCTGCGCGACATCGCGGCCAAGGCCGGAGTCGGGACGGCCACGATCTACCGCCATTTCCCGACGCGAGCGGATCTCATCATCGCCGTCTACCGGCACCAGATCGAGGCCCTCGCCGAGGCCGGCCCGGCGCTGCTGGCGAGCAGCGCGACCCCGCACGCCGCACTGGGGCGATGGATCGACCTGTTCGTCGACTTCCTGGTCACCAAGCACGGTCTCGCCGCCGTGCTGCAGTCCGACGAGGCCGGCTTCGACGCGCTGCACGCCTACTTCCTCGACCGGCTCGTGCCCGTGTGCGGCCGGCTGCTCGAAGCCGCGGCAGCCGCCGGGGAGATCCGCTCCGACCTGTCCGCCCTCGAACTCATGCGCGGCGTCGGCAACCTCTGCATCGGCAGCGAGAACAATCCCCACTACGACGCGCGCCGGCTGGTCGAGCTGCTCATCGCGGGGCTGCGCCTGCCGCGCTAGCCGTCGCACGCGTCGGAACGCGGAACAGCTCCATCGGGACAACCCCACGCGCGATTCACCAGGAGGCACCATCGCGCCCCCGCCCCCGTGCGGAGGACGGTAGGGGCATGAGGGAGCATGCACAGATCGAGACGGACATCCGGCAGGTGAAGGCGCAGCTGCACCGCATGCGGGTCCTCCTGGTGAGCGCGGTGACCGCGGCGGTGGCCGTCGGCGCGCTGCTGGCCGGGGGGAAGGACGCGGTCGCCGCGGACGCGGGGAGCGGACCGGGCGGCAAGGCCAGGTTCGAGGAGATCGAGGTGCAGCGGATCAACGTGGTCGAGCCCGACGGCAAGCCACGCCTGGTCCTCAGCAACAAGGTCAGGTCGCCCGGCGCGGTCGTCAACGGGGTGGATCTCGGCAACGCCGGGCGGCGGCCCGGCCTGACCCTCTACAACGCCGAAGGGGACGAGTCCGGCGGCATGGGCACCGACAGCGGGGTGGACGAGGGCAGGCCGTGGGCGTCCGGGCAGCTCGCGTTCGACCAGTACAAGCAGGACCAGACGCTCGTGCTGCGCTACACGGAGCAGGACGGCGCGCGCGGCGTGGGGCTGGCGGTGCACGACCGGGTGGACACGCCGCTCGACCAGCTCCTGGCCGAGATGCGCAGGATCGAGGCGATGCCGCCCGGCCCCGAGCGGGACCGGGCCCAGGCGGAGTTCCGGGAGAGGTACGCCGGGCCGCAGCGGATGTTCGCCGGCAAGAGCCCCGACCGGGCGTCGGTCGTGACGCTCGCCGACGCCAAGGGCACGCCCCGCCTGGTGCTGCGGGTCGGGCACGACGGCTCTCCGCGCATCCAGTTCCTCGACGCCACCGGCAAGGTCACCCGGACGATCAGGGGGTGAGCTCGCGGGCGGCGAGCCGGTCGGGCATCGAGCGGGGCGAATTATCGGTATGCATACCGATATGCGTACGGATTTGCAGGTCTGAGGGCAGCGCCTACCGTCTGGCGGCAGTGACCCTTCGCACCCCTTGATCCACCCCCCGATTCCCGGCCAGCCCGTACTCCGAGGCGACCCTTCGGCACGGGCCGGCGCGCGCCCACCCGGGCGGCGGGCCGGGAACAGCCGAAAGGAGCGCAGCGTGAAACGCAAGGGCCTGGCTGCCGCGACCGTGGGACTCGCCACGGCCGCGGCCATGGTGTTGTCCGCCTTACCCGCGTACGCCGCCCCGCCCGGGGCGACCCCCGCCCGGCAGAGTTCCGGGACGCAGGCACGCACCGCCGCGGCGGACCCCGAGTCGCGCGCCGCGGCGGTCGCCGACCAGGCGGTCTCCAGCGGCATGGACAACCTCGTCAAGGGACCCGACGAGGCGTACCGTCGCCTGAAGGTCGTCCGCGGCGCGGGAGACATGTTCTTCGTCTCCTACGAGCGCACGTACAAGGGCCTGCCGATGGTCGGCGGCGACGCCGTCGTCGTGACCGACTCCGCCGGACGCGTCCGCGACACCGTGGCCGAGTCCGGGCCGAGCCGCGGCGACGTGCCGACCACCCCCGAGATCGACGCCGCGCGCGCCACCGAGGTGGCCAAGACGCGCCTCTCACGCGTCGACGACAGCGCCGCCCCCCGCCTGGTCGTCCTCACCTGGGGTGACAAGCGGCGGCTGACCTGGGAGACGGTCGTCAGCGGCCTGAAGGACGGCCGGCCGAGCATCCAGCACGTCTTCGTGGACGCCCGCACGGGCGAGATCGCCGACTCCTACGACCAGGTCCGCGAAGGCAGCGGCAACGGCTACTACTACGGGCAGGTCACCATCGGCACGAGCGGCTCCGGCAGCTCGTACTCCATGACCGACACCACCAGGCCCGGCATCAAGTGCGGCGGGCAGAACGGCTCCGCCTACACTGGCACCGACGACGCCTGGGGCAACGGCCAGGGCACCAACCTGGAGACCGCCTGCGTCGACGCCCTGTACGCCGTCCAGCGCGAGTGGGACATGCTGCGCGACTGGCTGGGCCGCAACGGCATCGACGGCAACGGCAACGGCTTCCCCGCCCGCGTCGGCCTGGCCGACGTCAACGCCTACTGGAACGGCAGCTACACCAACTTCGGCCACAACCAGGCCAACACCCGCCAGGCCACGCCCATCGACGTGGTGGCGCACGAGTTCGGCCACGCCATCTTCCAGACCACGCCCGGCGGCGCCGGATCGGGCAACGAGAACGGCGGCATCAACGAGGGCACCGGCGACGTCTTCGGCGTGATCACCGAGCACTACGCCAACAACCCGAACGACCCGCCCGACTACCTGGTCGGCGAGGAGGTCGACCTCGTCGGCGACGGCCCGATCCGCAACATGTACAACCCCAGCGCGCTCGGCGACCCCAACTGCTGGTCCACCTCGATCCCCAGCACCGAGGTGCACTCCGCGGCCGGCCCGCTGAACCACTGGTTCTACCTGCTGGCCGAGGGCAGCAACCCCGGCGGCGGCAAGCCGTCCAGCCCGATCTGCTCCGGCGGACCCTCCTCGGTGACCGGCATCGGCATCGAGAAGGCCGGCAAGATCTTCATGGGCGCCCTGAACCGCAAGACCTCGAGCTGGCGGTACGCCACCGTCCGCTCCGCCGCCGTCGCGGCCGCGGTCGAGCTGTTCGGCGCCAACAGCGTCGAGTGCAACACCACCAAGGCGTCGTTCAGCGCGATCGCCGTGCCGGCGCAGTCGGGCGAGGCGGCCTGCGGCAGCACTCCGGGCAACGACTTCTCGCTGACCCTCAGCTCGTCGTCGGGCACCGCCCAGCCCGGCCAGCAGGTGACCACCACGGTCGCCACCCAGACCACCTCCGGCAGCGCGCAGACTGTCAACCTGACCGCCACCGGCGTGCCGAGCGGTGTCACGGCGAGCTTCAACCCGTCGTCGGTGACCTCCGGCAACTCCTCCACCCTCACGCTGTCCGTCGGCTCGTCGGCGGCGCAGGGCAGCTACCGCATCACCGTGACCGGTACGGGCTCGGCCACGCACACCGCCGTCTACACCCTCCAGGTGGGCACATCGACCCGCGACTTCTCGATCTCGGCGAACCCGGGCTCGGGCACCGTGCAGGCGGGCTCGGCGGCCACCACCACCATCGGCACCACCACCACGGCCGGCACCGCGCAGGCGGTCAACCTGTCGGCGACCGGGCTGCCGACGGGCGCCTCCGCCGCCTTCAACCCCGCCTCCGTGACGTCGGGCGGCTCGTCCACCCTGACGATCACGACGGCGCCGACCACCCCGGCCGGCTCCTACACCGTGACGGTGACGGGCACCGGCGAGACGGCGTCCCGGACGGTGACGTACGCGCTGACCGTCCAGGGCACCTCGGGCGGCCGGACGTTCACCAACGGCACCAACTACACGATCTCCGACTACTCCACCGTGCAGAGCCCGATCAGCTCCACGGCGACGGGCACCGCGACCTCGCCCGTCAAGCTGTCCGTCACCATCAGCCACACCTGCGCCGAGGACCTCGACATCTGGCTGCGCGGGCCGAGCGGCCAGTGGTACGCGGTCGACCGGTACGGCGGCACGAGCTGCACCTCCTACGGCACCAGGACGTACACGGTGCCGGTGAGCCAGCAGGCCGCGGGCACCTGGACCCTCGAGGTCACCGACGAGTACCTCGGTGACACCGGGTTCCTGGACTCCTGGAGCATCACCGTCTGACCCGCACACCGAAGGCCCCGGCCCGGGAGGAATCCCGGCCGGGGCCTTCGCCCGTCACGACGGCAGGATCACGTCGTTGCGGGAGCGGACGCCGAGCTTCTGCAGCACCTTGGCCACGTGCGTGTCGACCGTGCGACGCGACAGGAACAGCACCTCGGCGATCTCCCTGTTGGTCCGGCCCTGCGCCACCAGCCCGGCCACCTCCCGCTCCCGCGGTGACAGCCCGCCGCCGGGCGCCTTGCGCGCCTTGCGCGGCGGCGCCCCGACGCCGATCTGCCGCAGCTTGTGCCGGCAGCGCGCCGCGTCGTGGGTGGCGCCGAGCGTCGCGTACCGCTCGGCGGCGTCGGCCACGATCCGCGCGGCCTCCTCCCGGTCGCCGAGCTCCAGCAGCGCGGCCGCCTCGGCCTCCGCCGCCCGCGCCGCGCCGTAGGGCCGTGGCATCGCCTCGTACGCCGCCCTTGCCCGGCCGTGGCACGCCACCGCCTCCTCCAGCCGGCCCGCGTCCCGTGCCAGCGCGCCGCGGACCACCTCCAGCGCCGCCATGGCCGACGGCGCGTCGCGGCCCTCGATGCCCTCCGCGAACTCGGCCACCAGCTCGGCCGCCTCCTCCCGGCGCCCGGCCGTCAGCAGCGCGCCGACGGCGGGCGGCACGAGCTGGTCGCCCCACACCCACACGCCCTTGCGGCGCAGCCGGGCCACCGCGCCACCCGCCTCGGCCAGCGCGGCCTCCAGCCGGCCGTGGATCAGGCAGAGCTCGATCAGGCCGCCGGACGCGGTGGCGGCGACCGGGAGGAACGCCGAGTCGCCCGCCCGCACCCCGGTGGCCTCCAGGCGCAGGCCGGCCTCCTCCCACTCGCCGCGGGCCAGCGCCAGCATGCCGAGGACGAGCTGGGCGTCCACGCCCAGCAGCGGCGCCTCCGGCATGATCTCGACGGCCGCGACCGCCCGCTCCCGCAGCCCCTCCCAGCGGCCGGTCAGCCAGTCGAGCCTGATCGACGACATCTCCACCAGGTACACCGGGTACATGGCGCCGCTCTCCTCGGCGATCCGCCGGCCCAGACGGGCGTACCGGCCGGCCGCCGCGTAGTGGCCGAGCGGGATCGCCGCGTCGCACAGGTTGGAGTAGGCGCGCGCCACCTGCCGGCGCACCCCGGCGGACGGGTGGTTGTCCGGCAGGGTGTCCGCCAGCGCGAACGCCTCCGGCGAGCCGACCAGCATGGCGAAGGCGACCTTGTTGGCGTGCACGGTCGCCGCCAGCTCCACGTCCTCGTCGGCGACGACCAGGCTCTCGGCCTGGTCCATCCATTTCTGGTGGGTGGCGATCGGCTCGCCGCCCCAGGCCGGTATGGCCAGCAGCGCCAGCCCCCTGGCGGCCATGCCCGGCCGGTTGGCCAGGTCGGGAAGCGCGGCCAGCACCTCCTGCCGGCCCTCGGCGATGGCGCCCGCCTGGTTCGACAGCAGCACGCCCAGGTTGAGCCGGGCCTCGCCGCGTACCTCCGGTGACAGGAAGTCGTCCGACATCAGGTGGCGCAGCAACCGGGCGACGCGCCGGTGCGACAGCCCGACCGCGGCCAGCCTGCTGAGTTGCAGGGCGAACGGGCCGCGCGCGTCGCGCGGCAGCTTGGGGTCGGCGAGCATCCCTTCGAGCAGCTCGACGGCGAGCGGGACGTCGCCGAGCGCCGCGGCCTGCTCGGCGGCGGCGCCGCCGTGCCGCCGCCAGGCGTCGAAGTCGCCCGCGCGCCGGGCGTGGTAGGCGAGCTGGACCAGCGGCGGCGGCTCCAGCGCGGCCAGCGCGGCCATGGCCCGCCCATGCAGCAGCCGCCGGTCGGGGCCGGGGATGGAGTCGTAGACGGCCTGCTGGGCGAGGGCGTGCCGGAAGCCGTACTGGCCGTCGGGCTGCTCCAGCAGCACGCCCGCCTTGAGCGCCTCACGCAGCTCCATGTCGTCCGAGACGCCGGAGACCCGCGAGACCGTGGCGATCAGCGGCTCGTCCGCCGGCAGCTTGAGCACGGCGGCCGCGTGCACGGCGCGCAACGCGTCGGCCGACAGCCCGGCGAGCTGCTCCGCCATCGCCTCGCGCAGCAGCAGCGGCACCGCGATGCGGTCCAGGGCCGCCTGCTCCGCCTCACCGCCCTCCCCGGGATCGGTGAGCCGGCCGGCGTCGTCGATCAGCGAGCGGACGACCTCCTCCACCACGAACGGGACTCCGGCGGTGTGCTCGTGCAGCATGGCCGCGAACGAGGCCGACAGCTCCGCCCGGCCGAGCAGCGTGCCCGCCATGCGCCTGACGCCCTCCACGTCCAGGGGCGCCAGCGCCACCACCTCGCTGTTGACGCCCTGCGGATGCCTGTAGGCGTGACCGAACGGCAGCTCCGGCACCGGCAGCCCCTCCCGCCGGAAGGTGACCACCAGGGCCAGGCCCGCGGGCGGCTGGTCGGTCAGGAACCGCAGCAGGTCGCGCGTGCCGTCGTCGGCCCAGTGCAGGTCCTCCACCACCAGCACGACGGGCCCCGCGGCGGACAGCAGCGCGTGGACGGCGCGGAACAGCCGGTGACGCTCGGCGCGCGGGTCGTCGACCGGCGGCGGGGGCGGCGACGGCGGCAGGTGCTCGGCCAGCTCCGGCAGATAACCGCGCAGCGCCCCCGTCACCGGGTTGAGCGCCGACCTGCCGGGCAGGGCGGGCGCGGCGTGGCGCAGCGCGTCGAACACCGGCCCGTAGGGGAACGGCTCCCGGAGCTGGTGGCAGTGGCCGACCAGCACGGTTCGCTCCCCGTCGGGAAGGAGCTCCACGGCGGCCCGTACCAGCCGGGTCTTGCCGATCCCCGCCTCGCCCTGCACCAGGGCCACCGCGGGCGGGCTGGTGATCGCGTCGAGGAGCGCTCTGAGCTGCGTGTCACGTCCGACCAGCGAAAGCGGGGCGGGACTCGTCATCGGAGGCTCCGAACCGTGCGGTGTTCTGCCCGTGCCGGAACTCCGTTATCCACTAACCGTCAAGTTCGGTCAACCCTCTCCTTACTCCCCGGCCACCCGAGCGTGCGCCCGGGGAGGGTTTTGCCGTATCCGGACGCGCCCTGTGCGGGCCGGTCGTTGAGCGGAGGGGCGGCGGCGCCTAGATTCCATGGCCCAACCGTCACCCGTCTGGTGGTCCCGACGTGAAGCACAACCGGTCGAGCATCGCCCACCAAGCCCGCTACGCCCTGACGCACCCGGAGCGCATCGCCCCGCACCTGCGCCGGCTGGCCCGCGACACGTGGCTGCGGCTGCGCACCCGCGACCACGTCGCGTACTACCGGGCCGTGATGAGGTCCGACACCGCCCGCAGCCCCGAGGGGGCCGTGGGCTCGCACTCGCACAAGCGCTGGCTGGCGCTCGGGCGCATGCAGTTCGACTACCTGAAGCAGCACGGGCTCAAGCCGGACCTGCGGATGCTGGAGATCGGCTGCGGCAACCTGCGCGCCGGACGCCTGTTCATCGACTACCTGGACACGGGCCACTACTACGGCGTCGACATCTCCCCCGACATCCTCATCGCCGCCCAGGACACGCTCGCCGCCCACGGCCTGCGCGACAAGCTGCCGCACCTGACGCCGGTGCGCGACCTGCGCTTCGCGTTCCTGCCCGACGAGCACTTCGACGTCGTGCACGCCCACAGTGTCTTCTCCCACTCGCCGCCGCACGTCATCGAGGAGTGCTTCGCGCACGTCGGCCGGATCATGCGGCCGGACGGCTGGTTCGACTTCACCTTCGACCGCACGGAGGGCGAGGAGCACCACGTGCTGCGCGAGGACTTCTACTACCGCACCGAGACGCTCGTCGCCCTCGCCGGCCGGTACGGCCTGGACGCCGTCCTCATGGAGGACTGGGAACGCCTGCCGCACAAGCAGTCGAAGATCCGCGTCACCCGGCGGGCGTGACCGCGGGTCACGTACGCGGCTCCTGCGGGGCCGCGCCCCGGGAGACGACCTGGTCGAGCATCGCGCCGGCGGCTCAGACGGCGCCGGCCGGCTCGGAACCGCCGTGGCCGGGGAAGAGGGTCGCCGCGACATGCCCGGTGTCGGCGTACTCGACGACGGAGACGATCCTGCCGTCGCGGACCATGTAGATCCCGACGCAGCGGTTGTCGTAGGTGCCGCCGTACACGGTCCGCGCCTTCGAGGTCCACTCGGCGACCACGCGGTCGCCCTCGGCGATCGTCCCGACCAGCTCGATCTTCATGGTGCCGGGAACGAGGACGGGACCCATGCCGCCCAGGAAGTCGTTGATGATCGCGTCGCGGCCCCGCCACACCTTCGAGATCGGCAGGTCGCCCGGGTAGTGCCAGGTCGCGTCCTCGGCGAAGCTGTCGTGGATGACGTCGGCGTCGCCGTCGCGGACGGCCTCGACGTAGCGGATGACGACGTCCCTGGGCTCGGTGGTCATGGTGCGAACTCCTTGTCTGGTCGTTCAGAGATGCGGGCGTTCAGGACAGGGTGAGCACGGCCTTGCCGCGGATGCGGCGGTCGCGCAGGTCGGTGAGGGTGGTCGCCGTCGCGGACCAGTCCGCGACGCGGCCGATCTCGGGGTGCAGGCGGCCTTCGGTGGTCAGCCGGACGAGCGTCGCGAGGTCCTCGCCGAGACCGGTGTCGGCGTCGAGGTAGTGGAAGTGGCGGATGACCGCCGACTCGGGCCCCTGGAAGAAGTCGAAGAAGTCGAGCGTCGCCGGGGTCCGGCTGGCCTGCCCGAACCAGATGAGCGTGCCCCGCTTGGCGAGCCGCGCGAGCGCCAGGGGAAGGGCTTCGCCACCCGTCGACTCCAGCACGATGTCGTACGGTCCGCGCGCGTCGGCCGGGTGGTGGACGATCTGGGTCGCACCGAGCTCGGTGAGCCGGGCACCGCGCTCGGCGTCCCGGGTCACGGCCGTGACCTCCGCCCCGGCGGCGGCGGCGAGCTCGGTCACATAGTGCCCCACGCCTCCCGACGCCCCGGTCAGCAGCAGCCGCCGGCCCAGTACCGGCCCGGCCGCGCGCAACAGCCGCAGCGCGGTGAGCCCCGCGAGCGGCAGCGCCGCGCCCTGGACCGCGGAGACGCTGTCCGGCAGGACCGCGAGGGCGCCGGTCGGCACGGCCACGTACTCGGCCCAGCCGCCCGCCATGGGGTGACCGACGACGCGCGCGATACCGGCCGGCCCGCTGCCGTCGGCGGCCGGCTGCACCACCAGCCCCGCGATGTCCTTGCCGGGCCGTTCGCTGGGCACGGGCGCTTCCAGCTTGAACGTCTCGCCGCGGTTGACCGAGTACGCCTCCACCCTCACCAGCGCCTCGTCGGCGCGCGGGGTGGGCTCGGGGACGTCGGCGAGCACGACCGGTTCGGCGGGGTCTCCGGTCGGTACGAGAGCCTTCATGGTCATTGCCTCCTGGGTGGTGTCTCGAGAACACTTCACCGGGTGAGGCGGCGGTCGGGCCAACAACGGAGCTCCCACGCCGACAACGCCGGGTTGTCGCATATGGTCAGCGGCATGGATCTCGACCTCGCCCTGGTCCGCGCGTTCGTCGCGACGGCCGAGACGCTGCACTTCGGGCGCGCCGCCGACCAGCTGGGCACCAGCCAGCAGGCGCTGTCGAAACGCATCGCGCGCCTGGAGACGCTGCTCGGTGTCCGCCTGTTCGAACGGGAGGGCGGCACGCGGTTGACCGAGGCCGGTGAGCGGTTCGAGCCGGCCGCGCGCGAGGCTCTCGCGGCGGGTGACCGCGCGGTCGCGGCGGCGCTGGGCGCCGGGCAGGTCGTACGTCTCGACGTGTGGGGCCATCTCTACGCGCCGATGCGTACCGTCGCGCAGGCGGTGGAGAGGCTCGACGCGACACGCCTGGAGACCGGCCCGGCACGCGACTGGCCGTCGGCCGCCGAAGCGCTGCTGCGTGGTGACGCCGACGTGGGTTTCGGCCGGGTGCACCCGCTGCCCGGCGGCCGGGACGCGGGCATCGCCCAGCGGCTCGTCCGCCTGGAGCCCGTCGACGCGGTCGTCAGCGCTTCCCACCCGTGGGCCGGCGCGGATGAACTGCGCCCCGCCGACCTGCGCGAGAGCACCCTGTGGTGCCCGGCGGAGCTGACCCGCCTCGACTTCCTGCGGCGCTTCGCGGACGAGTTCGGGATCACGCGTCGCCAGGACGGCCCCAACCTGGGCCCGGACCACCTCGTCCAGCACATTCGCACTGATCCGACGTGTTTCACGCTTTTTCCCAGCGACGCGCCCCTGCCCGGCTACGCGGATCTGCGCTCGATCCCGCTCACCGCGCCGACCCCGCTGTACGCGTGGTCGCTGGCGTGGCAGGAGTCGCGCCGCCACCCGAGCCTCGACACCCTGCTGCGCGGCTTCGCCGAAGCGGGCCGTACCCGGCGCTGGCTGGACTACGCACCAGAGCGCGACTGGCTCCCGGACACCGACCACGCGGAACTCGCGCGCCTGACGGGTGACTGACCGGCAAGCCGGGCACGAGCGACGACCTCGAAGCGCCGCGAAGGGCTAGTTCACGCGGGTGACGCGGCCCAGGGCCGGGGCCGGCAGCGGGCTCTTGGCCCGGAGGTAGGACTCGAAGGCGTCGATGTCGCGTACCTTCTCCACCCGGTCGGTGCCCTCGGTCAGCACGGAGAAGCCGTCGCCGCCGTTGGCGATGAAGGAGTTGGCGGTCAGGCGGTACTGCGCGGCCGGGTCGACGACGGTCCCGTTGAGCTTGACGGTGGCCGGGTCGATCCTGTCGCAGGCCGGCTTGGCGTTGTCGTAGGTGTAGGTCAGGCCCTTGGAGATGCCGAGCACGCGCGCCGTGACCTGCCCGCACCACTGCTGTTCCAGCAGCCGCTCCAGTTGCGTGCCGGTCAGGGTCATGGTGACCAGGGCGTTCCTGAACTGCTGCACGCGCATGGCCTCGCCGTGGGTGACCAGGTTGGGCAGGTCGTTGCCGGTGGCCGAGACGTACAGGTCGCCGCCGATGCCTCCGCCGTAGGGAGGCTGGATCGCGATCTGCGCCCCGCCGTTCTCCGGCGCCGAGGTGGCGAAGAGCCGGGCGTCGGCCAGGGCGTGGCCCATCGTCGACTCCCCCGCGGCGTTCCTGGCCGCCGTGAGGTCACCGGTGATCATGCCGACCGGCTTGTCCAGCCGGCGATGAGCCTCCTCCTCGCTCCTGCGGCGCAGCACGGAGATCGGCCCGTTGGGCTTGATGTCGTGGGTGACCGTGATGTTCTCCGCCTTCGCCGCGACAGGGTTGCCGGTGGCGCGGTCGACGGTGAGGTTGAGCCGGGTGAGCTCGCGGCTGAACCCCGACGTCTGGGTGACGGGGATGCCGTTGATCACGCAGTTGTAGGCGTTGTGGGTGTGGGCGGAGAAGACGGCGTCCACCTCGGGGTCGAACTTGGCGACGATGTCCTTGACCGGCCCGGCCAGGTTGTTGCACTGGTTGGGCAGGCCGCCGCCGGTCTGGCCGCCGCCCTGGTGGAGCAGGACGACGATGGTCCGCACGCCCTTGGCCTTGAGCTCGGCGACGTAGGCGTTGACGGTCTCGGCCTCGTCACGGCCCTGCAGGGGCGCCGTGGGCGAGGGCGCCTCGAACAGCGAGTTCTTGTGGGTCAGCCCGATGATGCCGACCTTGACGCCGCGCACCTCCTTGACGAGGTAGGGGTCGAAGGCGGGCTTGCCCGTGGTGGTGTCGACGATGTTGGCGCCCAGGAACGGGAAGGAGGCGCCCTTGAAGCCCGGCACGCTGCAGCCTTCGACCGGGTGACAGCCGCCGTTCTCCAGCCTGCGCAGCTCGGTCAGCCCGCGGTCGAACTCGTGGTTGCCGACACTCGAGGCGTCCAGGCGCATCAGCGACAGCGCCTCGATGGCCGGCTCGTCGTTCATGACCGCCGAGGCCGGGCTGTTGATGATGTTGTCCCCTGCGGCCAGGCGCAGGGTGCCGCGGGGGTTGTCCTTCTGCAGCCGGTCCATATGGGCCGCGAGGTACTCGGCTCCGCCCGCCTCGACGGGGCCTTCCGGGGTCATGGCGAGGCTCGACGGCAGGGACGAGTGGAAGTCGTTGAAGGTCAGTAACTGGATGTCGACCGTGTCGGCGCGGGCGGGCAGCAGGCTGGTGCTTCCGAGCACCAGCGCCAGGAGAAGGTTGCGCATGGCCTCGAAAGTGACATGCTCCCAATGAATCACGCAAGGGGGAAAATTTCTAACATCGTATGTCGAATGTGAACTATTGACATACCTGCCGGGAAGCGGGAAGGTCCTCCCATGTCACCGATCCTGGCCAGAATCCGGGGGGTCGAGCCCACCCTCACCGCGGCCCACCGGCGCATCGCCGAGACGATCCTCGCCGAGCCCGCCGTCGTGGCCGCCTCGACCATCGGTGAGCTGGCGGAGCGGTGCGGCACCTCGCTCACCACCATCACCCGCTTCTGCCGCGAGCTGGGCCTGGCCGGCTACCCCGAGCTCAGGCTGGCGCTGGCGGCCGAGCTCGGCCGCAACGACGCCGCCCCGCGCGAGCAGGGCCTGATCGCCTTCTCGCCGGACGACCCCGCGAGCCTGGTGCTGCGCAGTCTGCTGGCCAGCGATATGCGCGCGATGGAGGAGACGGCGGCCCAGCTCGACCTCGAAGCGGTGGACCGGGCGGTCTCCGCCGTGGTGCGCGCCAGGTTCATCGACTTCTTCGCGGTCGCCGGCAGCGCCGGCGTCGCCATGGACCTGCACCTGCGGCTGCACGCCATCGGCCGGCCGTGCGTGCTGTGGACCGACGTGCACAGCGCCGTCTGCAGCGCCAACGCGCGCAGCCGGCAGGACGTGGCGATCGGCATCTCCCACTCGGGCACCACGGCCGAGGTGGTCGAGCCGCTGACCATCGCCAGGGAACGCGGCGCCACCACGATCGCGGTCACCAACTTCCCGCGCAGCCCGCTGGCCGAGGCCGCCGACATCGTCCTCACCACCGCCGCGCAGGACACCCCCTTCCGCGCGGGCGGCGTGGCCGCCCGCCACACCCAGATGCTGGTCCTGGACTGCCTCTACATCGGCGTCGTCCAGCGCACCCATGCCACCAGCAACGAGCTGCTGACCACAGCCACCGACGCGGTCGCCAAGCACCGCCTGCCCCCCCGCTAGGAGCCCCTCATGCGCCTCGCCGCCGCCGCTGTCGCCTTGGCGATGGCGGTCACCGCCTGTGCCCCTTCGACCACCACCCGTGCCGACGACGGCAAGACCACCCTCTCGGTCTGGGGGTGGGGCCCCGAGGCGAACTTCGACAAGATGTTCGCCGAGTACGAGAAGCTCCATCCCGGCGTCGACGTCGACGCCCGTTCCTTCACCACCTCCACCGAGTACGACACGATCCTGTCCACCGGCCTGGCCGGCGACAGCGGGCCCGACCTCGCCTGGCTGCGCGCCGGACCCCAGCTGCAGCCGCTCGTCGAGGCGGGCCGGCTGCTCCCCCTCGACACCAAGGACGTGCCCGGCCTGGCGAGCTTCGACGAAGGTGTCCTGCGCGCCGCCAAGGGCGACAAGGACGGCAAGGTGTACGGCGTGCCGTTCGCCGTGCAGACCCTGCAGGTGATCTACAACAAGAAGATCTTCGCGGACAACGGCCTCACCCCGCCGAAGACGTACGACGAGATGATCTCCACCGCCGGCAAGCTCAAGGCCAAGGGCGTCATCCCGTTCGCCTTCGGCGGCAAGGACGACTGGATGCTGCCGATCGTGGCGAGCATCTTCGGCACCGCCCACTGGGGCGGCGACGAGTTCATCGCCGCCGTCAAGGCCAAGCAGAAGAAGTTCGCCGACCCCCGCTTCGTCGAGGGCATCGACCAGCTCAACAAGCTCAAGCCGTACTTCCCCGACAACGCCGCCGGCGTCTCCTACACCGACGCGCAGATCCTGTTCTCCTCCGGCAAGGCCGCCATGTTCCCCGGCGGCCTGTGGGAGCTGAACTTCTTCAGTGAGAACGCCAAGGACGTCGAGCTGGGCGTCTTCACGCCGCCCGCGCCGGAGGGCCAGGGCCTCATGCCCGGCTTCACCGACGGCTCCTACGGCATCAACGTCAAGACCAAGCACAAGGCCGAGGCGCTGAAGTTCGCCGCCTGGCTGGCCTCCAAGGACTACGGCCGGCTCTACACCGACACCCAGCGCACGTTCTCCGCCGTGCCCGGCGTCACGCCCAAGGACCCCCTGCTCGGCGAGGTGGCCGCCACCTTCGGCCGGCACGGCGCGACCTACTTCATGAACGAGTTCGCCTACGGCAACCCCTCCTCCGCCGCCGTGTTCTCCAAGGCGCTGCAGGAGATGCTGCTGGGCCGCATCACCGCCAAGGAGGCGGCGGAGCAGCTCGACAAGAGCGTGTCCACATGGCTCTAGGCGCGCGGCGGGGAGCCTCGTACCTGTTCCTGATCCCCGCCTTCCTTCTCTACTCGGTCTTCGTGGTCTACCCGCTGTTCACCGGCCTGACCTACAGCTTCTTCTCCTGGAAGGGCACGCTGCGCGGCGGCTTCGCCGGGGTGGACAACTACGCCGGCCTGCTGTCGGGCGCCTTCCTCGACCAGCTGCTGCCGGCGCTGGGACACAACGCCCTGCTCTTCGCGGGCACCATGCTCGTGCAGAACACGCTGGGCCTGGCCTTCGCGCTCGCCCTGTCCCGAGCACGGCGCGGCAAGCGGGCGCTGCAGACCATGTTCGCCCTGCCGTACCTGGTCAATCCGCTGGTCATCGGCTACCTGTGGACCCTGCTGCTCAGCCCCGCCTTCGGCCCGGTCAACGCGCTGCTCAAGCCGCTCGGCCTGGCGATGCCGTGGCTGGGCGACCCCGGCACCGCGCTGCCGACCGTCATCGCGATCACCACCTGGCAGTGGGTGGGCTTTCCGATGCTGCTGTTCAGCGCCGCCCTCGCCGGCATCCCCCAGGAGTACGGCGAGGCCGCCAGGACCGACGGCGCCGGCTCCTGGCAGGTGTTCTGGCGCATCACGCTGCCGCTGCTCAAGCCGGCCATGGCCACCGTCACGATCCTCAGCTTCATCGGCAGCATGGGCACCTTCGCCCTGGTCTACGCCCTCGGCGGCTCCAACGGCGCACCGGCGGGCGCCACCGACGTGCTCGGCCTGCTGTTCTACCGGACCGCCTTCGCCTCGGGCGACGTCAACGCGCTGGGCACCTCCTCGGCGCTGGCGGTCTTCATGTTCACCTTCATCTTCGGCTCGACGCTGCTGCTCGAGCGGGTCCTGAGGAGGAGAGCGTGAGAGCGCTGGGCATCAGGATCCTGCTCTGGGGCTACGCCGCCTTCTCCATGGCGCCGCTGGTCGTCATGGTGCTCAGCTCCTTCCGGCCCACCAGCGAGATCTTCGATCAGCCGCTCGGCTGGCCCACCGGGTTCGGCAACTACGCCAAGGCGTGGACGGAGGCGTCCTTCTCCACGTACGTGGTCAACTCGACGGTCGTCGTGGTCTGCGCGGTGCTGCTGGGCGCCGTGGTCTCGCTGCTGGCCGCGTACCCGCTGGGCCGCAGGGAGTTCCGGGGCCGGAGCGTGTTCGCCGCCTACTTCGTCTCCGGCATGACGTTGCCCGCCCACCTGGGCGTGCTGCCGCTGTTCTACCTGCTGGAGAGCATGGGGCTGGTCGACTCGCTGGCCGGGCTGGTGCTGGTCTACGCGGCCGGGTCGGTGCCGTTCAACGTCTTCGTGCTGACCGCCTTCTTCCGTCAGCTGCCGTACGAGCTGGACGAGGCCGCCGCCCTGGACGGCGCCGGGCCATGGGCGACCTTCTGGCACGTGATGCTGCCGCTGGTCCGGCCCGCGCTCGCGACGGTGGTGGTCTTCCAGTTCGTACCGATCTGGAATGACTTCTTCTACCCCCTGGTCCTGATGCGGGACGAGAGCAAGCTGACCCTGCCGGTCGGCCTCACCCACTTCTTCGGCCAGTTCCAGAACGACTGGGGGACGATCTTCGCCGGTCTGGTGATGACGACCATCCCCCTGGTCGTGCTCTTCGTCCTGGCCGCGCGCCAGATCGTCGCCGGGCTGACCGCCGGCATGAACCGTTGAGGAAAACAGTTGATGGATCTTGTGATGGCCTTCGCCGACGAGGCCCGCTCCCGCCTGGACCGGCTGGTGGCCGGCCAGTCGCCCACCATCAGGCAGGCCGGGGCGCTGATCGCCGCGACCGTGCGCGCCGGCGGCGTCCTGCACGCCTACGGAACGGGCCACTCCGAGGCGGTGGCGCTGGAGGTGGCGGGCCGGGCGGGCGGTCTCATCCCGACCAACCGGCTCACCCTGCGCGACCCGGTGGTGCTGGGCTCGGCCGACCCCGGCGCGTTCGACCCGCTGGCCGAGCGCGACCCGCGCACCGCGCACCAGGTGCTGGCCCTGCACACGATCGAGGAGTCCGACGCCTTCGTCATCGCCTCCAACTCGGGCGGCAACGGGTCCACCGTGGAGATGGCCTGGCTGGTCAAGGAGCGCGGCCTGCCGCTGATCGCGATCACCTCCCTGGCCCACTCCAGCGCCATCACCTCGCGCCATCCGTCGGGGCATCGGCTGTTCGAGCTGGCCGATCTCGTGATCGACAACCTCGCCCCGTACGGCGACGCCGTCCTGCCCACCGAGCACGGCCCCATCTGCGGCATCTCCTCGATCACCTCCGCGCTGATCGTGCAGCTGATGGTCGCCGAGGCCATCGGCCTGCTCCTGGCCGACGGAACGATCCCGCCGGTCTACCGGTCGGCCAACATCCCCGGATCCGACGCGCACAACGACGCCCTCGTGGCCCGCTACGCCGGGCGGATCAGGACCGGGGCGCTGTGAACCTGACGATCGCCGCCTTCTGGCCGCCGCCGCCCCACGAGACGACGGCCGCCCGCTACCGGGAGATCGCCGACGCCGGCATCGACCTGGTCATCACCGGCAACTACCTCAACGACCGCGTCATCCTGCGCCACGCGCTGGCCCGCGCCGAGGAGGCGGGGCTCGGCGTGCTCGTCGCCTCGGACCCGCGCGTGGACGTGCTCATGCGCGACCTGGACACGGACCCCGCGCCGCTGATCGGCCAGGTGGTCGAGGACTACCGCCCGTTCCGCTCCTTCCGCGGACTCAGCCTCATGGACGAGCCGCACGCCGAGCAGTTCCCCCGGGTGGCTGCCGGGGTGGCCGCCGTGCGCGCCGCCGGCGCCCTCGCCTACGCCAATCTCCTGCCGAGCCACGCCACCGGCCCCTACGACGCGTACGTGGGCGAGTTCACCAGGCTCGTCCGGCCCGACGTGCTCTCCTTCGACCGCTACCCGTTCCTGGCCGACGGCTTCGACGAGGACTACCTCGCCGACCTGGCCACGGTGCGCGAGCACGCGCGCCGAGCCGGCCTGCCCGCCTGGATGTACGTGCAGACGCTGGCCTACGACGGGCACCGCGAGCCGTCGGCCGCCGAGCTGGCCTGGCAGGTCAACACCGCGCTGGCCCACGGCTACACCGGAATCCAGTACTTCACCTACTGGACGCCCGACCCGGCGCGCGGCGAGGGCTTCCAGCCCGCGCTGATCGACGGGGACGGCGCGCCGACCGAGCGCTACGGCATCGTGCGCGACCTCAACACCCGCTGGCTGCGCCCGGTGGACGCGGAGCTGCCCGAGTGGACGTCGGTCGAGCACACAGGCGACGCCCTGGTGGGCCGCTACGGCGAGCGCCTGAGGTTCGTCTGCAACGCCCGCTTCGACCAGCCGGTCGAGGTCACGATCGACGGGATCACCGAGGCCTTCGACCCGGCGACCGGTACCTACGCGCCCTGCGGCACGGCCTTCACCCTCGCGCCCGGCGCGGCGCGGCTGGTCCGGTGATCCTCTTCGCCGGCGTCGACGCCGGCGGCACCACCACCCGCGCCGCCCTGCACGCGGCGGACGGCACCAGGCTCGGATACGGCACCGCGGGCCCCGGCAACCCGGCCGCGCACGGCGCCTCGGCGGCCGGCGCGGCGATCGAGCAGGCCCTGCGCCGCGCGCTCGACGGCCTGGACCCGTCGCTGGTGGCCGCCTCGGTGGCGGGGGTGGCGGGCGCGGACGACGGCTTCGCCGAGGTGCTGCGACACATCTGGGCCGGATGCGGCATCGCGTCACCGCCCAGGCTGGTGGGTGACGTGGACGTCGCCTACGCGGCCGGCACCCCGGCGCCCTCCGGCACGCTGCTGCTCGCCGGGACGGGGGCGGCGGCCGCCCGCTTCTCCGGCCGCGCGGTGACGGCCGTCGCCGACGGGCTCGGGTGGCTGCTCGGCGACGAGGGCGGAGGGTTCTGGATCGGCCGGGCCGGGGTGCGCGCGGCCGTCCACGCGCTCGATCGCGGCCTGCCGTCCGGACCGCTGGCGGAGCTGGTCAGCGCGCACTTCGGCGTGACCGGCGAGCCGCGGCGCCGCGCCGACCGCATCGTACGGCTGGCGCAGGCCGACCGGATGCTGGTGGCGGCCGCGTCCCCGCTCGTGGCCGAGGCGGCGGGGGCCGGGGACGGGGGCGCGGCGCGGATCGTCGGCGAGGCCGCGCGGCGGCTGGCGGCGACGGCGGGCCGCGTGCCCGGCGAAGGGCCGATCGTGCTGGCGGGCGGCGTGCTGACCGCAGACGGCCCGGTACGCACGGCGGTCATGGCGCTGCTGGGCGAGCGCGAGGTGGTCACCGCGCGGGACGGGGCGGGCGGGGCGAGCTGGCTGGCCGCGCTCGACCGGCTGGGCGACCTCGGTACGCACGCGCGCTTCACCGGTCCTGGTCAACACGCGCAGAGTGCCCGGGGCCGGGCCGTTAGTCGCGCCTGCCGTTGATCACCCACCTGGGTATGGATGATGAACCGACTGGGCCGTGTTCTTCTCGATGGCCGTCGCCGCGCCGGCAGTGAACCCGCCCCTGAAGGAGAGACATGACATCGTCGAGCATCGTCGAGCGCATCACCACCGTGGCGTCCTTCGACTTCGGCGCCGGTGAGACACCGGAGAACATCGTCGTCCTGACGGACGGCACCATCTGCACGACGCTGCTGACGGGCGGGACGGTCTGGCGTTCGACGACCGGTGTGGAGCACGTCGCCGGGCCGGGCGCGGACGCGATGGCGGTGGGCATCGCCTCGGACGCCGACGATCGCCTCTACGTCGCCGTGCGCAGCGAGGACGCGAACGTGGCGGGGATCTGGAGGCGCGACGCCGCCGGCCACTGGGCCCGGTTCGCCGCCGCCGCCATCCGCACCGGGCTCAACGGCATCACCTTCGACGAGGCGGGCACCCTGTTCGCGGCGGATTCCGTCAACGGGGAGATCCTCTTCCTGCCGCCCGGCGACGACACACTGCGGCCCTGGCTGGACGACGACCGGATGAAACCGACGTCGCCGCACGACCCCGTCTCATCGACGGGAGTGAATGGCCTGAAGGTCTGGGACGACGACCTCTACGTGACGAACACGGCGCAGGCCACCGTGCACCGCGTCGACATCCAGGACGGCCGGCCGGGCAAGGTCACCGAGGTGCATGCGAACATCCCGGCGGACGATCTCGCCTTCGACGCCGCCGGCAATCTCTATCTCGCCGTGCACCCGGAGAACACCGTGCGGCGCATCGCCCCCGACGGAACCACGACTGTCCTGGCGACGGCCGACGACGGACTCGACGGCCCCACGGCCATCGCCGTCGTCGAAGACGGACTTCTCGTGACGAACCTCGGCATGCTGGGGACTCGGCACACGCCCAGCCTGCTCCGGCTCACCATGGAAGTCGGCGCCCCCGTGCTGCCCAGGCCGGCGCTGCCCCGCTGACCGCGGCGCGCTCACAGCTCAGGATGACGCTCCGTACCGGGTGGCGATCGCGGCGGCGCGGTTGCGCAGGGAGGTGCGCAACCACTGCGGGGCGAGAGCCTCCGCGCTGGTGCTGAGCTGCCACAGCGCCCATTCGGCGTGTCTGGGGTCCTGGAAGGTCACCTCCAGCCGTAGCCAGCCGTCTGACTCGGGTTCCTCGGCGAGGACGGCCAGCGCCGTGCCCACCAGGTCCTCCCGCCGCGCGGGGTGCAGCCGTACCAGCACGGTGACCTGGTCGCCGCCGGTCCGGAACCGCTTGCTGCGTTCCTGCCAGGCCCGGTCCAGATCGACCCGGTCCGGTCGCTGTGCGGGTTCGGGGAGTTCCTTGGCGGCCAGGACCCGGGACAGCCGGTAGGTGCGGTCCGCGCCGGACCTCGTGGCGAGCAGGTAGCCCCGGTCACGGATGGTGACCAGGCCGATCGGGTCCACCGTGCGCCACTTCGGGGGCTGGTCCACAGCCGCGTAGTGGATCTGCAGTTTGTGTCCGGCGAACACCGCGCGCAGGATCTCGGCCGCTATGGCGTCAGGGACCTCCTCATCGACCAGCCGGCGCGAGAGCAGGTCGGTCTCCGGGTCGATGAGCAATCGCTCCGCCGCCCCGGCCGCGGTGGCCCGATAGCTGTCGGGCAGCGCGTCGACCACCTTGAGCATCGCCGAAGCGAGCGCCGAGCCGAGGCCGAAGGCCTGCGCGCCGCGCCGCGATCCGGCGACCAGCAGGGCAAGGGCCTCGTCGGGGTTCAGTCCGGTGAGCTCGGTCCGGAAACCGGGCAACAGCGCGAAACCGCCGTGCCGGCCGCGCTCGGCGTAGACCGGGACGCCGGCCGCGGACAGCGCCTCGATGTCACGCAGCACGGTGCGGGTGGACACCTCCAGCTCGCGGGCCAGCGCGGCCGCGGACAGCTGACCGTGCCGCCGCAGCAGCAGCACCAGCGAGACCAACCGGTCGGCGCGCACACGAAAACCCTACCGAAATACACGACACAGGATGTCGTGATTTGTTGGGAGGCTCAGCGACGCGACGTCGAAGATGGCGGCCACCGAGCCGATCGACGTACGTACTCCCCGACGAATCGAATGGAGCCGATATGGCGATGGAACGAACGGCGGTCAACCCGTGGGCGTGGTCGACGGAGCTGGGGTACAACCAGGGTGAGCTCGTCTCCGGGCACACCCGGACCTTGTATGTCTCCGGGCAGACCGCGATGAGCGGCGACGGCAAGCCCCAGCATGACGACGACATGGCGGCGCAGTTGGCGCTGAGCCTCGACAACCTGGAGGCCGTGCTCGGCGAGGCCGGCATGTCCCTCGCGCATCTCGTCCGGCTCAACGTCTACACCACCGACGTCGATCGGCTCTTCGAGCACTACGGCGTGCTGGCTTCGCGGTTGGGCGCCGCCGGGGTGGCACCGTCCACCACGATGCTCGGGGTGACCCGCCTGGCGATCCCCACCCTGATGGTCGAGCTTGAGGGAACCGCCGTCGCGTGATGCGACCTCGCCGCCTCCGGCAGGGCTGCCGGAGGCGGCACTCGCGCCGGCGGCCACCGGCGGTGTCCGGATCTGCCAGAAGACCGTCATGGCGGACATAAGGCGACACCGGGGACAATGAGTGCATGTCCGCTCCGCACCGTGTTGTTGTCGCCGTGTTCCCCGACGTCGATCTCCTTGATGTCACCGGGCCTGCGGAGGTGTTCGCGGTCGCGAACCGGGAGATGTCCGGACAGACGCCCTACCAGGTGCTCCTGGCGGGAGCCGGCGGCGGCCTGGTTCGCACCAGTGCTGGGGTCCGGCTCGCCACCGACCTGCCGTTCGACCAGGTCGGTGAGCGAGTGGACACCCTCGTGGTGCCCGGTGCGGTCGACGCCCGCGGCATGCCAGTGATCGATCCGGCCCTGGTCGACTGGATCGCCGAGACATCCCGGCATGCCCGCCGGGTGGCCTCGGTGTGCGTCGGCGCGCACCTGCTGGCCGCCGCGGGGCTGCTGTCGGGCCGGACGGCGACCACGCACTGGGCCACCGCCGGCCTGCTGGCCGCCGAGCACCGCGACGTCACCGTGGACCCCGACCCGATCTACATCCGCTCGGGGAACGTGTGGACGGGCGCGGGCATCACCGCGTGCATGGACCTCGCGCTCGCTCTGGTCGCCGAGGACCACGGCGAACGGCTCGCCCTGGCGGTCGCCCGGCAACTGGTGATGTACCTCAAGCGGCCGGGCGGGCAGAGCCAGTTCAGCGTCCCGCTGTGGCAGGCCCCGACGGAGCGCCGTGACATCGACGAGCTGCGGGCCTGGATCGCCACGAACCTCCTCGCCGACCTGTCGGCGGCGGCGCTCGCCGAACGGATGTGCCTCAGCGAGCGGCACTTCGCCCGCGTCTTCCGCAAGGAGAGCGGCGTCACCCCGGCCGCCTACGTGGAGGCGGCACGGGTGGAGGCCGCGCGGCGGTTGCTGGAGGGCACCGACGAGCCGCTCGACCAGGTGGCCGCCGCGTGTGGCCTGGGCTCGGTGGAGACGCTCCACCGGGCGTTCCGCCGGCGGCTCGGCACCACCCCGGCGGCCTACCGGCGACGGTTCCGGACCGCCGCCTGACCTGACCTGTCTCCCCGTTCTCCGGCCTGCCCCGCGCGGCCGGTGACTCACCCTGCCGGCTTTGCCCGCGCCCGCCGAGAAACCCCCGGGTCGGGCTCCAGGAAGCCCCGGCCGGATGCCCCGAAGATCCCAGGAGGATGAAATGACCACTGTTTCGACGACACCCGTTTCGACGACCCTGCGCGACGTGATCGGCCTGGACGGCGCGTTGCCGGCGCTGTCCACCGGCACCCTGATCATGATCGACTTCCAGAACACCTACCGCACCGGAGTGATGGCGCTCCCGGACGCCGCCCGTGCTCTGGACGCCGCCGCCCACCTGCTGAGCCGGGCCCGCGCTGCGGGGATCCCTGTGGTGCACGTCGTCAACGACGGTGGCGAAGGCAGCCCGTACGACATCCGCGCCGAGATCGGGCAGATCGCCGCGGAGGTCGCGCCGCGGGACGGCGAGCCGGTCGTGGTGAAGCGCTTCCCGAACTCCTTCCACGAGACCGACCTGCTGGAGACGTTGCGCCGGCTGGACGCGGGCCCGGACCTGGTGCTGGCCGGCTTCATGACCCACATGTGCGTCCAGTTCACCGCCCAGGGCGCCTTCAACCTCGGCTACCGGCCCACCGTCGTGGCCGAGGCGTGCGCGACCCGGCCCCTGGCGGGCCCGGACGGCACGCCGATTCCGGCGGACATGCTGCACGCCGCCGCCCTGACCGCGATCGGTGACTTGTTCGGCCGGATCGCCGCCCGCGTGGCCGACCTGCCCGCCTGACCCACCCCCGGGCCTGAGCCGTGCCACGCGCATCCGCCGCGACCCGCGCGGGACCCTCAACGTCCTGCGCGGGCTCGGCCGGTCGGCACCGGCTAGAGGGAGGTCGTGCGGTGGCGGGCGCGGAACTCCGCCAGGAGCTCGTCGGTCACCTCCGCGCCGGCCGCCACGGCGGCATGCACCTCGCGGAAGTAGCCCTCGTACCCGGCCGGCGTGTAAAGGCACAAGGCGCGGACCGGCTCCGTCCCCGCGTTGCGGAAGCCGTGCGGGGTTCCGCGCACCGCGGCGAGCAGGTGCCCGGGGCCGACCGTCACCTCCCCGTCGCCGTGGTGCAAGCTCAGATCACCCTGCAGGACGTAGAAATACTCGTCGTGCCCGTGATGTATGTGCGGACGGGCCCCCACCATGCCCCCGGCCAGGGTGAACTCCTCGAACGCGAAGCGGCCGCCCGTGTGCTCACCCGTCAGCCGGAAGAAGTGGGCCACTCCCGCCACGTCGATCAGCTCGCCGTCCTCGGGACGGCGCAGTAGGGGGCGCGGCCCCGGCATCTGCTTGTCGATCATCTCGGCATTATCGATGCTCCGTCCTCACAACCCCTCCCGCCGCCCGTGGGATCATGTCCGGATGACCTGGACCGCTCCCGAAGTGACCCGCCCCGAAGGGTCGCTCGTCGCACCCGAGGCCGAGCTGCTGCGCGGCCTGCTCGACTGGCATCGCTCGACCCTGCTGCACAAGTGCGCCGGACTCACCGGCGAGCAGCTCGCCGTCGCGCCCGTCCCCGGCTCCAACCTGTCGCTGCTGGGCCTCGTACGGCACCTGGCGAAGGTGGAGCGCATCTGGTTCCGACAGCGCTTCCGCGGCGAGGACGTACCGAAGCTGTACTCCACGCCCGAGCGACCCGACGCCGACTTCGAGGACCTCGACCCCGCCCGCGCCGAAGCCGACTACGCGCGGTTGCTGGAGGAGCAGGAGCTGGCCCGGCAGGCGTCGGCCGGGGCCTCGCTGGACACCACGTTCGAGGTGCCGAACTGGGGGGCGGTCTCGCTCCGTCTCGTGTTCAACCACATGATCGGCGAGTACGCCCGGCACAACGGCCACGCTGACCTGATCCGGCAGGGCGTGGACGGCGTCACCGGCGCCTGACGGCCTTCGGGGAGGATCGCACCGGATCTTGGCGCTGTGCAGCCGCCCGAGGTCAGCCGGACCGGTCAGGCTGGGTCCCCTGCCCGGGGCGCGCGCTACGTGGGGCACTGGGGGCAGGCGACCGGGCTGCCGGGCGCCATGCCGGCCGTGGCGGCACTCGCCGCGGCCTTGGCGCTGCCGGCGTGGCCCGCGCTCAGAGCCGTCGTCCCCACCCCCGTGCGGCGCACGCGTGTACGACCCGAGCGGGCACCGGGGCCGCGCCGGGATCGCCGAGTCCGAACGCGCGTACATCGGGGAGAAGCCGCTGGAGGGCCAAGCATCTCCGGACAGAGCGCCTGACATTCCGGAGAGCTGTGTCGTCGTACTGCCGAGACGGACCTATGGAAGGCAGTCGATCATGGAACCCGTGAACGTCGCGATCATCTACTACAGTGCCACAGGCACCGTGCATGCCTTGGCGCAAGCCGCCGCCGAGGGCGCGGAAAAGGCCGGCGCGCACGTGCGACTGCGCAAGGTCGCCGAACTGGCCCCACCGGAGGCGATCAGCGCCAACCCGTCCTGGGTCCAGCACCGCCAGGACACCGCCGACGTCGCCGAGGCCGGCCACGACGACCTGGACTGGGCCGACGCGGTGCTGTTCGGCACTCCCACCCGCTTCGGCAACCCGGCCGGCGCGCTCAGGGCGTTCATCGACACCACCGGCCCCCTGTGGTTCCAGGGCAAGCTCGCCGACAAGGTGTACTCGGCCTTCACCGCCTCCAACACCGCCCACGGCGGACAGGAATCCACCATCCTGGCGCTGGGGAACACGTTCTACCACTGGGGCGGCATCATCGTGCCCCCCGGCTACACCGATCCCGTCCAGTTCCGGTCGGGCAATCCCTACGGCACCTCCCACGTGGCCGGCGACGGCCCGCCCGGCGACGTGTCCTTGGAGGCGGCTCGCCACCAGGCCCGTCGCGTGGTTGAAACCACCGCCGCACTCAAGGCCGGCCGCGCCGCCTGAACCCAGACCGACACGGCCGCTCCGGCTTCCCCGCCGTCAGCAGGGCGAGCAGCCCCGCAGACCGGCCGCCACAGCCGCGACTTCCGAAGGCGGCCCCACCTCACATTCCAGGCGGCTGCGTCGTCGGAGCACTGAACTCACAGGGATCGCGGTCAGGCGACCTGGTTGCGATCGAATTCTTGATCGGAGGGATGCGATGACTTCGAACGATGCCGAAGTTGCAGCGTTCTTGAGCAGTCGAGTCGATGCCTGCCAGCAGAAGGACATTGATCGACTCATGTCACATTACTCATCCGACATCGTCTATTACGATGCCGTTCCCCCTCTTCAGTTCGCGGGGCCCGAAGAAGTCCGTCGCAACTTCTTGCGATGGTTCGATGGATACGACGGCCCCATCGGCTTGGAGACGCACGACCTCAAGATCGCGACGAGCACCGACGTCGCGTTCGCTCACATGCTGCACCTCGACTCCGGAACCCGTAAGGACGGACTCCAGAGCGCGGTATGGGTGCGATCGACCGTTTGTTGCCGACGGTCGAACGGCAAGTGGTCGATCACGCACGAACATATCTCCATGCCGATCAACCCCGAGAACCTGCAAGCCTGGTTTCCGCCGGAGCTGTAAGCCGGCCGTATCGGCCCATATTCCGGTCTGGGGTTGGAGGAGGAGGTCCGGCGCCTCGTCCAACCCCAGATGCGAAAATCGGTCAGCGATTTCCAGGAACACGGCAGGGCCTGGGACTTTGCGCCGGCGTGTCGTGGGCCTCGATACGCCGTGTTCCTCTATGAACGCCTCACCGGTCGGACGAGGACGACCGCGTCTCGACCCGATGGCCGGTCACAACCTGCCGAGGGCCTTGGCCAGCGCAGCTGCGGTGGAGGCGATCACCTTGTCGTCGTTCGGCGTGTTGGTGTTGTTGCGGTTGGTGAACACCGACAGGATGATCGGCGCCTTCGACCCGGGTGTCCAGACGATCGCCAGGTCGTTGGCGGTGCCGTAGTTGCTCGCGCCGCCGCTGCCGGTCTTGTCGCCGATCGTCCAGTCCTTGGGGAGTCCCGCCCGGATCCGGTTGGCGCCGGTGCGGTTGGCCTTCAGCCAGCCGACCAGCCGCGCTCGGTCGAGGGTGTGAAGGGTCTTACCGGTGGTGAGCTTGGTGAAGGTCTGCGCGGCCGCCGCGGGAGTGGTGGTGTCGCGCTCCTCGCCGGGCTTCCACTCGATCAGCCCGGGCTCCGGTCGGTCCAGGCGGCTCGTCCGGTCACCGGTGGCGCGGAAGAACTCGGTCAGCCCGCGCGGCCCGCCGATCTGCTTCAGCAGCATGTTGCCCGCGAAGCCGTCGGATTTGGTGATCCCGGCGCGGCACAGCTGCGCAGATGTCATGCCGGTGTCGGTGTATTCGGTGGTCTCCGGGGAGTTCGCGGTCAGCTCGGCCATCTCGGCAGGCTTCCAGCGGATCACCCTGTCCATCAGCCCTGGGTCGTCGGTGCGCGCTTTGTGCAGTACTGCCGAGCACGCGAACACCTTGAACATGGAGTTGAACGGGAAGCGCTCGTCCGCCCGGTAGCCGACCGTTCTACCGGTCCCCAGGTCGATGCCCACCGCGCCGATGCGCCCGTCGTAGGACTTCTCGAGCTCCTGCAGCGTCGTGGTCAGGTCGGCGCCGGAGGGGGTGTCGCTTTCCGTCCGGGCGGCGACGCTGGAGGTGCTCGTCTCGGCGGTGGCGGCAGCTGCCATGTAGGCGGGAGCGCCCAGCAGCGCGGAAGTGGTCAAGGTGACGACCGCTGAGCGCAGTCGGAGATGTCGTGTCATGCCGAAGAGAAGATCAGAAGCTGCGCAGAGATGTCCAATATCGCTATGAACCATTCCTTCATATAGATATGGATATCAATAGTCCGAATGACCGCCACCGTGATGGACCTGGCCTCATGCCAGGGGCTTCCGCGGTACGGCTCCGTCCTGCGAGCGGTAGAGGTCGCGCAGCAGGGAAATCTCGGCGCCGTGATGGATCAGCTCCCTGTTGACGTGCAGGACGATGCCCTCCATGGGAAACCGCTCGGGACCCACCGTGGGCGGATCCTCCAGGTCAGCGTCCGAGAGCTCGCGGACCCCCGCGTTCCATCTCCCATACATCTCATCGAGCTGCTTCAGCGCCTCGTCAGCGGTCCCCGCGTAGGCGAATGTCCGGGAGTCCATGTCCTGGCCGCCGAAGTGCCATCCGACCCGATAGCCCAGGCACGAGACGATGATGTGTGCCAGCCGCCAGGCAATCGTGGTCACCGGCGCCGGCACCGGGTCAGGGGACGCGAAGTCCACCGTCCACTCCCCCGAACCTGCCGACATCGGTGCGGCCGACGTGCCACGTGGGCGGATGCTCCAGCAGCCGCGCACCGGCTCCCAGAAGTACTCCTCATCGGTGAGACCATCCAGCCGCGGCCGCAGGTTCTTGCGCCAGTGCCGGTCCAGCTGCTCCGCGAGCCGCTCGCTTCTTGCCATTTCCGCACACTACAGACAACGGAGAACCCTCGCGGAGGCCGTCGTCGGCCGTGGGCCGCGAGAGCGTACCGCACCGGGAGATGACGCTGCGATCAATGGCTAGCAGCGTCTATGTCCGAGGTGTGGTTCGTGACAGGAAATTCGCGCGGTCCGGGTCGCGCATTCGTCGAGGCCGCGCTCGAAGCGGGTGATCGCGTGGCGGCGACGGCGCGCCTTCGAGGACCACGTGGACGCCGTTCACCCCTCCCGGTCGGCGGAGTCGGTGAAAGCCTCGTGGGCGAGGTCCAGGAACAGGGCGGCCGACCAGCCGAACCCGCTCGTCGCCCGGCCCGCCCGGCGGCCCGTCAGCGGGTTCCAGTACTCGTACAGGCCGCCGCCGTCGCGCACCATCGCCAGCGTGCGATCGCGCAGCTCGCGGGCCGTCTCGGGATGGCCGGACCGGCGCAGGCCCTCGATGAGCAGGTAGTTGACGTTGAGCCAGACCGGTCCGCGCCACATGGCGTCCGGGTCGAACCGGGGGTCGTCGAACGCGACCGTGGGCACCGGCCGTTCGCCCCAGAAGCTCGGCGAGCGCAGGTCGGCCACGAGCCGGTCGGCGACGTCGGCGGGCAGCCGCCCGGTGAGCAGCGGCAGCAGCTCCAGCGGGGTGCGGACGTCCGCCTCCCGCCCGCCGACCAGGGTGACGAAGCGGGCGCCGGTCCACCGCCTCGCCACCATGCGGTCCACGAGCGCCTGGGCCCTGGCCCGCCACTCCCCCGGGTCGCGGCCGAGCGCGGCGGCGATGTCGCCCAGCCGGTCGTACTGCAGGGCGAGGTAGGAGTTGAGGTCGGGGGGCTCGGCGCGCGGCCCGTCGTCCCAGATCGGGCTGTCGTCCAGACCCGAGGAGTACGGGTGCAGGTACTCGGCCAGGCCGTCGCCGTCGGGGTCGGAGCGGGTGAACCACCATTCCTGCGCCCGGACCAGCGGCTCGTACACCTCGGCGAGGAAGCCCGGGTCGGGGTCGGCCTGGTGGATCTTCCACACGGCCCACGCGGTGAGCGGCGGCTTGGTGACCGGCACGGCCTCGCGGACGGGCGGCCCGCCGACGTGCTGGGCCAGCCGTGCCAGGTCGGAGCGGGGCAGGTCGGTGGTCTCGGCCAGCACCCCGTGGTCGTGGACCACGTCCGGGATCAGCCCGTCGGGGCGCTGGTGATCGAGCAGGATGCGGATCTGCTCCCTGGCCAGGCCCGGGTCGGCGTGCCGCAGGGCGATGGCGTGGAAGTAGGAGTCCCAGTTCCACAGGCCGACGTAGCCGTACTTGGAGGGGACCAGCGACTGCCGGCCCTGGATCGGCACGAGGTTGACCGCGAGCGTCCACCACGCCTGCTCGGCCCGTTCCCGCAGGCCGGAGGGGACGGCGGGCATGCGGGCGAACCAGTCGCGCCAGCGCGCGGCGGCCGCCTCCAGCACCGCCCGGCCGTCGGGCGGCGGACCGCCGGGGGCGGCCACGTGCGCGCCGTCCCGGCCGGGTCCCACCAGGACGAGGCCGCCGCCGGCGGGCGCCCGGCCGCCGTCCCACACGGCATGCACGCCTTCACCGCCGTCGCCGGTCAGCACGAGCGTGTCGGGGCCGGCGAAGGCCAGGGCCGCGCCGCCCTCGAACTCCACCCGGTCCGGCAGCGTCCGCCGTACGGGCAGCTCCCGGTCGCCGGCGAGGACCCGCAGGCCGGTCAGGACGGTCGTCTCGCGCAGCGGGGTCTCGTAACGGGCGGCGGCGATCCACAGGGAGCCGTCGTCGGCCGCCATCACCAGCAGCCGCGACCCGCGGTCGGTGAAGGGTCGTTCGCGCAGGTCCAGCATCATCGCCCGCCCAGTCCGGAGGCCGCCATCGAATTGATGATCTTCCGCTGGCCGATCAGGAAGGCGATCAGCGTGGGCACCACCGCGATCGCCGACCCGGCCAGGATGAGCCCGTAGTCGACCGCGGTGTGCTGCCCGGAGAACTGGCTGAGCAGCAGCGGCACGGTGGCCAGCTCGGGCGAGTTAAGGAAGATCAGGGGGAAGAAGAACGAGTTCCACGAGGCCAGGAAGGCGATGATGCCCAGAGCGCCCAGGCCCGGGCGGATGTTGGGCAGCACGACGCTCCAGAAGCACCGCCAGCGGCCCGCCCCGTCGATGCGGGCCGCCTCCTCCAGCTCCACCGGCACGGCCCTGATGAACTGGCGCAGCAGGAACACCGCGAAGGGGTTGGCCACCGAGGGCAGGATCAGCGACAGGTGGGAGTCGATCCAGCCGAACCGGGCCAGCATGAGGTACAGCGGCACGATCGTCACCTGCGCCGGCACCATCTGGGTGGCCAGGAACACCACGAACAGCACGCCCGAGCCGCGGAAGCGGATCCGGGCGAAGGCGTAGGCCGCCATGGCGGAGGTGAACAGGGTGAGCGTGACGTTGAGCGCGGCGATGTAGAAGCTGTTCCAGTACGCGGTGCCGAACGGCATCGCCGCGAGCGCGTCGGGGTAGTTCTGCCAGTGCCAGGGCTGGGGCAGCCAGTCGAGCGGGTTGTTCAGCATCTGCCGCACGCCCTTGAACGACGTCAGCAGCATCCAGGCGAACGGGAACACCATGGCCAGCCCGCCGGCTGTGAGCGCGGCGTGCAGGGCCGCCTGCCGGAGTCGCATCAGCTCTCCCTCACGAGTCGTAGTGGACCAGGCGCTTCTGCGCGGCGAACTGGACGAGCGTCACGAGCAGCGTCAGGGCCAGCAGGATGAGCGTGGCGGCGCTGCTCATGCCGAACTCGAAGTCCTTGAAGCCCAGCTCGTAGACCTGGTAGACGATCGTGCGGGCGCCCCCGTTGTCCTCCGGCCGCACCAGCACGTAGATCTGGTCGAACGCCTGGAACGAGCTGATCACGGCGACCACGGTGGAGAAGAAGATCGTGGGCGAGAGCAGCGGCAGGGTGACCGAGCGGAAGATCCGCACGCTGCCCGCGCCGTCCATCCGGGCGGCCTCGACGATCTGCGGCGGGATGGTCTGCAGCCCCGCCAGGAAGATCACCACGTTGAGGCCGAGCGACGACCAGATCGTCACGACGGCGATGGCCACGATCACCCAGCCGGTGTCGCCGAGCCAGTCGGGCGGGGTGAGGCCGAACCAGCTCCGCAGCGAGTTGTTGAGCACGCCGTTCTCGTCGCCGGCCAGGATGATCTGCCACATCAGCGCGACGGCCACCGAGCTGGTGACCACCGGCATGAAGTAGAGCGCCCGGTAGAAGGAGCCGCCGCGCACGTTGTTCAGGGCGATCGCGATGAGCAGCGCGAGGGTGAGGCCGACGGGCACGGTGAGCAGGGCGAGCTTGACCGTGTTCCACACCGCCAGCCCGAAGTCGGGATCGGAGAGCTGGGCGGCGAAGTTGTCCAGGCCCGCCCACTCCTTGCGGCCGAGGCCGTCCCAGCGCATGAACGCCAGCACGACGGCGAAGCCGAGCGGAAAGACCAGGAACACGGCCAGGGCCGTGACCTGCGGGGCGAGGAAGAACGCCGCCCACCAGCCGTCCCGGTTGCGCACGCCGGGGGCCTGACGCCGGCCCGCCCGGGGGCGGGCACGGGTGAGAACAGCCACGGCCTCAGCCCAGCTTGCTCTGGACGAGTTGCTGGAGCTCGGTCATGCCCTGGTCGAAGCCGACCTTGCCGCTCCACATCTTCATGAGGTGCTCGTTGATGGCGGCGGTGAGGCCCGGCACCGCGACCTCCTCGGGGTAGTTGGCGAAGCCGGTGTCGCGCACGTCGATGAAGGTCTGGGCGTGCTTGGGGTAGCCGTCCGCGAGGACGACCTGCTCGGCGCCCTTGACGGACGGCACGGCGCCGCCACCCTTGAGCCGCAGGGTCTGGCCCTCCTTGCCGACGAACTCGGTGAGGAACGTGAACGCCTCCTTGGGCAGCTTCGTGTCCTTGTTGAGCGCCAGGTAGGAGGCGGCCACCGCGCCCGGCATGGGTTCGCCGGTCGGTGAGGGGAACGGCGCGATGTCGTAGTCGTCGAGCTCGCCGCCCTTGCGCAGGGAGTCGATGACCCAGCGGCCGCCCGCGTAGAAGCCGGCCTTGTGCTTGAGGAACTGGGTGCTCGGGCCGTTGCTGGCGGGCAGCGTGTCGGCGCTGAGGAACGTCTTGTCCTGGTAGCCCTTGGCGAGCGTGCTCAGCGCCTCGCGGGCCTTGGGGTCGGTGGTGGCGACGAACTTGCCGCCGTCCCAGACCTTCCCGCCGAAGCCGTTGATCACCGAGTACGTGGAGCCGTACCAGTTCCAGAAGATGGAGCCGGCCTTGCCTGCGGCCTTGAGCTTGGCGTTCATGTCCAGATATTTCGGCATGGTCCACTGGCCGGTCTCGTTGAGCGTGGCCGGGTCCTCGGTGATGCCGGCGTCCTTGAGCGCCTTCTTGTCGTACCAGAGCACCTCGGGGTTGGTGTCGTTGGGGACGGCGTAGATCTTGCCGTCGCGCTTCGCGCCGCCGTACACGCCGTCGAAGAAGTCCTCGGGGCGGCTCTTGGAGTCGGGGCCGGCGAGCTTGTCGTCGAGCGGCGTGAGCACGCCCGCGGAGACGAACTTGCCGATGTTGTCATCGCCGACGAAGAACACGTCGGGCGCGGTCTTGCTGGTGAGCTGGGTGAGCAGCTTGGGGTGATAGTCCTCGTACTTCGCCACCGACTCCAGCTTGAGCCGGATGCCGGGGTGGCGCCGCTGGAAGTCCTCGGTGAACTTCTCGTAGAGTTTCACGTCCTCGGCCGATCCCCAGGTGGACCAGCGCACGGTCACCGGGCCCCGGCCCTCGCCCGTGCCGGGAACGTTCCCGCCGCTTCCGCTGCACGCGGTGGTGGCGAGGGCGAGGGCGCCCAGGACGGTCAGCGCACACTTCAAGGTGGCTCCTTCGATCTTTCTTGCGGGGGGTGTCAGGCGAGTCCGCCGCCGTCGACGACGAGGGCGGATCCGGTGACGTAGCTGGAGGCGTCGCCCGCCAGGAACAGCACGGCGCGGGCGATCTCCTCCGGGGTTCCGGCGCGGCCCATCGGCCGGTCGGCGGCGTCGCTCGCGAACGCGGTCCAGTCCTCGCCGAGCTGGCGGGCCTCGTCGCGCAGCATGGGCGTGTCGGTGTCGCCGGGGTTGACGGAGTTGACCCGGATCCCGGCGCGGGCATGGTCGATGGCCAGCGCCCGGGTCATGTTGACCACGGCCGCCTTGGAGGCGCAGTAGGACAGGGCGTTGCCGCCGCCCTTGAGGCCCCAGCCCGACCCGGTGTTGACGATCGAGCCGCCCTCGGTCATCGCCGGGACGGCGTACTTGCACATGAGGAAGACGGAGCGGACGTTGACCGCCATGACGCGGTCCCACTCCTCGACGTCGAGGTCCAGGGCCGTGGTGCGGCGGATGATGCCGGCGTTGTTGAACAGGACGTGCAGCCCGCCGAAGGTCCGGGTGGCGGTGTCCACGACGAGCCGGCAGTCGTCCGGGGCGGACACGTCGGCGCGCACCGCCATCGCGGCCCCGGGCCGGGCGTCGTTGATCCGCGCGACGGTCGTCTCGGCTCCCGGGCCGTCGATGTCGGCGACGACCACCCGGGCGCCCTCCTCGGCGAAGAGCAGCGCGGTGGCGCGCCCGATGCCGGAGGCACCGCCGGTGACGATCGCGACCTTGCCCTCGAGCTGGGCGTTCATCGATTCGACTCCTCACTTGCCGCACTGAGGCGGTAGATCGTGCTTTCGTGGTAACCGGTGATCACCTGGACGTGCCCGGCGAGCATCCGGTCGAGGTCCTCGTCGCCGCTGTCGGCGAGCAGCGGGCGCCCGCCGAGCGCGGCCAGCTTCTGCTGGGTGGCCAGGACGAGCAGCCGCCCGGTTCGCGCGCCCGCCGCGTCCCCGGGCGCGTCCCCGAGGACGGTGCGCAGCACGCGCGGCGACCCCTGCTGGTTGCCGCGGCCGAGCACGAAGCCCTGCCCGCCGATCACCGACAGCACGAGGACCGTCTCCCGGCCGCCGACCAGCCCGGACAGCTCCGCCTCCGAGACGTCGGCCGCCACCAGCCGGCCACCGGCGCCGTCGCGTTCGTCGCGTTCGACGACGTCCACGCCGAGCAGGGTGGTGGCGAGGCCGAGCTCGCGGCCGACGGCCCGCGTGGTGGCGCCGGGTCCCAGGACGTGGCGGACGCCGGGCCGCATCCGGGAGACGACCTCCCGGGCGATGCCCTCGACCGTGCCGGGCGCCGTCCCGGAGGAGCCGGCCTTGCGGCCCGACAGCGCGGCAGGGGCGGCGGGAACCGGCAGGGCGCCGTAGAGGACCGGGCTCACCAGCCCCTGCCGGTAGCGGTCCTCGTCGAGGTCCACCACCTCTGCCTCGGCGAGCGCCGCCCGCCCCGGCTCGCGGCCCGACATCCCGGAGATTCCGGACGTCCCGGATCCTCCCGACGCCCCGGATGCTGCCGACGCCCCGGAGACGTATGCGGCGGCGAGCAGCCCGGCCGCGGCCGGGCTGACGGCGAAGCATCCCGAATACACCTTCACCCCGGCCGGGATCCCCAGCACGGGCGGGACGCGGTCGCCGCGCTCGCGCAGCTCGCGGACGGCGTCGAGCACGTCCCGCGCCGTCCCGTCGCCGCCCGCGAACAGCAGCAGGTCCACCCCGGCCATCGCGAGGACGGCCTCCCGGGTGTCCCGCGCCGACGTGGCGCCGGACGGTCCCGGCTCCGCCGAACGGCTGGAACGTACCAGATCGTGGGGGGCGCCGGCGGCGCGGGCGCTGTGCTCGCCCATCGGGCCCGGCGCCGTGACCAGGCGCGTGCCGGGACGGCGCGACAGCAGCGCGCGCACCGCCCGCGCCGCCCGCTCCCCCGCCCGCGGCGTGGCGCCCCGGGCCAGGGCCGCGCGCTGCACCTCGGCACCGTCGCTGCCCTTCAGACCCGCCGCCCCGCCCAGCCCGGCGACCGGGTTGACGACCAGGCCCACCGACACCCCTCCGCTCATGACAGGTGCTTGCGGACGTAGGCGCGCCAGGTGGGCGCCCACGCCTTGGGGTCGTCCAGCGGCGACGGGTCGATCTTGTGCACGCTCTGGTTGTAGGGCGCGCCCCTGACCAGCTCGGGATCGCGGCGCGCCTCGTCCGCCACGTGGGCCAGGATCGCGGCGTACTCGTCGAGGTCCTCCTTGGAGTACGACTCGGTGGGCTCCAGCGTGAACGGCTCGGGCACCAGGTACGGGTGGTGGCTGGTCCAGTAGTGCACGCCGAAGTCGGATGCCCGCACGCCGATCTCCTCGGAGTGGACCCCGGTCTCCTCCGACAGCTCCTGCCAGGAGTAGCGCGCCTGCTCGATGCGCCGCGTGCCCCAGGGCGCCGACGCGCCGGGGATGGCGAGGATCTTGCCCATCAGGTAGTTGTTGTTGAGCGCGGCCGTCTCGGCCACCTGGCGCAGGCCCTCCGCGCCGAGCGACATGATCCAGGCGTAGGCGCGCACGATGTTCTGGGTGACGCCGAGGAACGGCCGCACCTTGCCGATGGAACGTTCCGGGGTCTCCAGCTTGTACGCCGAGCCGTCGAAGACGACGACCGGGCCGGGCAGGAAGGGCGCCAGGTCGGCCGACACGCCGCACGCCCCGGCCGCGGGCCCGCCGCAGGCGTGCGGGGTGGAGAAGGTCTTGTGCAGGTTGAAGTGGCACAGGTCGAACCCGGCGTCGCGGGCCCGGGTGATGCCGAGGATGCCGTTGGCGTTGGCCTGGTCGTAGCAGGCCAGGCCGCCCGCCTCGTGGACGAGGTCCACGAACTCCCGGATGCGCGGGTTGAAGATGCCGGTGTCCTCCGGGTTGGTGATCATCAGGGCGGCGGTGCGGGGCCCGACGGCCGCGCGCAGCGCCTCGATGTCCGGCAGGCCGTCGGCGTCCGGCATCAGGGTGATGACCTCGAAGCCGGCGACCTTGGCGCACGCCGCGTTCGACGGGTGGGAGAACATCGTGGTGATGACCTGGTCGCGGTGGGTATCGCCGCGGGCCGCGTGGTAGGCGCGGATCATGGCGACGTTCGCGTAGATGGCGGCCGAGCCGGAGCCCGGCTGGAGCGAGACCCGGGACATGCCGGAGATCTCGGCCAGCATGCGCTCCATCCGCCAGTAGATCTCCAGTACGCCCTGCACGGTGTCCTCGTGCTGGAGCGGGTGCAGCTCGGCGACCGCGGCGGCGAACCGGTCGTTGACCTTGGGGCTGTACTTCATCGTGCAGGTGCCCTGGCCGACGTCGATGTTGAGGTCGTGGCCCAGGTTCTCCTGGGACAGGCGCAGGTAGTGGCGCACCACGTGCGGTTGCGCCAGCTCGGGCAGCTTCGGCGGCTCGGCGCGGCGCACCGACTCCGGCAGCTCGACGCGGGGGGCGCCGGGCTCGGGCACGGCGATGCCGCGGCGGCCCGGCCTGGACAGCTCGAAGATGATCGGCTCGTCCCAGCGGGCCTGGTGGAAGCGGCGCAGCGGCGGCTTCGGCGCGACGGGCAGCTCGGCGAAGGGCTCCGCGGTGTTCACAGCGTCTCCTGGATGGCGGCGATCTCGGCGATCTCTGCGGCGAGGCGGTCGATGTCGGCGATGGAATGGCGCTCGGTCACGCAGACCAGCACCGTGCGGTCGTCGAGGGGCACACCGCCGTAGATGCCGCGCTCGCGCAGCCGGTCGAGCAGGGCGGCACTGGAGGGCACCTGTACGGCGAACTCGCGGAAGTGCACCGCGTCCGGATGCAGCACGGTAACAGACCGGGCCAGGGCGTCCATCGCGTACCTGGTGCGGGCCAGGATCGTCTCCCCCAGCTCCCGCATGCCGTGCGGGCCCATGAGCGCGAGGTAGACGCCGGCCGTGATGCCCCACAGGGCGGCGGCGGTGCCCACCCACTCCTTGCCCTCCTCACGGTGGGCGAAGGAGGTGCGGTCGTAGAAGACGTCGCCGAAGCCGTACTCGCCGGGCACCTTCGTCGGCGCGATGCCGAACAGCCGGGAGGGGAACTCGGCGACCAGCGGCTCGTGGTCGTGGGTGGCGATGTAGCCGGCGTGGCCGCCGCCGAAGCTCTGGTGCATGCCGAGCGACTGGATGTCGCCGCAGGCGATGTCGGCGCCGTACGCGGCGGGCGGGGCGAGGACGCCCATAGAGATCGGGTCGGCGCCGACGACGAGCAGGGCGCCGTGGGCGTGGGCCAGGTCGGCCAGCTCCCGGCCGCGCGTCTCGACGACGCCGTACACGTTCGGCGTCTCCAGGTAGATCGCGGCGTACGAGCCGTCGAAGGCGGGGACGGCCATCTGACCGTCGTCGCCCACGGGGGCGGGCACGATCTCGATGTCCGGGGCGAGGAAGTCGCGCAGCTTGCTCAGCTTGTCGGCGGTCACCGCTTCACTGACCAGCACCTTCGAGCGGCCGGTGTAGCGGCAGGCCATGCGCAGCGCGGTGCCCGCCGCCTGGAAGCCGTCGTAGGTGGGGACGTTGACGACGTCCATCTCCAGCAGCTCGCCCATCATGCTGACGTACTCGAACAGGGCCTGGAAGCGGCCGTGGTCCTCGTACGGCTCGCCGGCGTACGCGGTCAGGAACTCGCTCCTGGAGTTGACCTCGTCGCAGACGGCGGGCACGTGGTGCGGGTAGCAGCCGTGGCCGAGGAAGCTCAGCGCCTCGTCGGTGCCGGTGGTCCGGCCGAGCAGGCCGTTCATGTGGCGGACCAGGTCGGGCTCGGCCGTGAAGGGCGCAGGCAGGTCGAGCGGCCGGTTCAGGCGCAGGTCCGCGGGGATGTCGGCGTAGAACTCCTCGATGCTCTCCGCGCCGATCGCGGCGAGCATCTCGGCCCGCACGCCGGGTTCGGCGTTCGGGATGTACGGGTGCGTCACGTGTCTCCTTCGATCCTGAGCACGACGGCGTCGCGCGGGGCGAGGACGGCGTCGCCTCGCAGGTCGGTGTCGGTGAGCAGGTCCCGGCCGGGGTACGGCAGGGTGATCCGCTGCTCGTCGGTGGTGTGGTTGAGCAGGAAGAGGTGCCGGCCCCGCCGGACCGCCTCCACCCCGGCGGGCACGGCGATCGCCGGGACTCCGGCGAGCACGCGGTCCAGCACGGGCGTCAGGTCGGCGGGCAGGCAGCCGAGGTAGGTGGCGTTCCCCTTGCGGGTGATCGCGGGCAGCCCGTCCAGGTCGCCGCCCTCGAAGCGGGCGAGCACGGCCGTGCCCTGGTCGGGGCGCAGCCACTCGGCCCAGGTCCGGGCCGCGCCCGCGCCGCCGCCGGCGTGGCGCAGGGGCTGGGTGAGGCCGTCGGGCAGCGGCCAGAACTCCTCGACCGCGACGCCCAGCAGGTCGCGCAGCGGGCCGGGCGCGCCGCCGTCGTGCACCTGGTCGGCCTCGTCCACCACTCCGCTGAACGGGCCGACGACCAGCTCCCCCGTCACGGCGGCGAGCGCCTCGGCCTGCTCGGCGGTGCACAGGTAGAGGTTGGGCACGATCACCACGCGGTAGCCCGACAGGTCGGCGCCGGGCGGCGCCAGGTCGACGGCGATCCCACGGGCGTGCAGCGGCGCGTACCAGGACAGCAGCAGGTCCTTGAGCCTGAGCCGGTCGGAGGGCATCGACTCCGGGGCCTCCAGCCCCCACCAGCTGTCCCAGCCGAACACCAGCGCCACGTCGGCGCTGGTGTGGCCGCCCGCGACCTCCGCGAGCCGCCGCAGGTCCGCGCCGAGCCGCAGCGTGTCGCGCCAGCCGCGCGTGGCGGTGCCGCCGTGCGGCACCAGCGCCGAGTGGAACTTCTCCGGCCCGTACCTGGCCTGCCGCCACTGGAAGAACATCACCCCGTCGGCGCCGTGGGCGACGGCCTGCAGGCTGTGCAGGCGCATCACGCCGGGCGGCTTGGGCGCGTTGACCTCGCGCCACGACACGGCCGACGGCGCGGACTCCATGAGCAGCCAGGGCCGCCGCTTGAGCGAGCGCATGAGGTCGTAGCTGAGCGCGACCGCCATGTGCGAGGACGGGTCGGCCGGGTCGGGGTAGGCGTCGTCACTCACCAGGTCCTCGGCCTCCGCCCAGGCCCAGTAGTCGAGGCCGTGCAGGATGCTCATGAAGTTCGTGGTGACGGGCACGTCCGGGGTGACGGCGCGCAGCGCGTCGCGCTCTGCGGTGAACAGCTCCAGCAGGGCGTCGCTGCAGAAGCGCCGCCAGTCGAGGAGCTGGGCGGGGTTGACCGGCCCTGGCGCCCTGCGGGGCGGCTCGACCTGGTCGAAGCCGGTGTAGTGCTGGCCCCAGCAGGACGTGCCCCAGGCGGCGTTGAGCCCGCCGACCGTGCCGTAGCGGGCCTGGAGCCAGGCGCGGAAGTGGCGGGCCGACTCGGGGCAGAAGCATTCGAGGGTGTGGTCGGCGTACTCGTTGCCCACGTGCCACAGAGCCAGCGCCGGGTGATCGCCGTACCGGGTGGCCATCGCGGTCGCCAGCCGTACGGCGTGCTCGCGGAAGACCGGCGAGCTGGGGCAGTAGCCCTGCCGGGAGCCGAACTCCAGGCGGGTGCCCGCGGCGTCGACCGGCATGACCTCCGGATGGCGGCGCACCAGCCAGGGCGGCGGGGTGGCGGTCGCGGTGGCGAGGTCGGCGGCGATGCCGTGCTCGTGCAGCAGGCCGAGCACGCGGTCGAGCCAGCCGAAGTCGTACGCGCCCGGCTCGGGCTCCAGCCGCGACCAGGCGAAGACCGCCACGGTGACCATGGTGACCCCGGCCTCGGCCATGAGGCGCACGTCCTCGGCCCAGACCTCCTCAGGCCACTGCTCGGGGTTGTAGTCGCCGCCGTACAGCAGCCCCGGAACCCGGGTCAGACCCACTCGACACTCCCTCCTGTGTTTTGTATTCAGAATTCATAGTGCAGTATTTTGAATCACGTCAAGGGCTAGTATGGGCACGGCCGAAACCGAAGGAGCGTCATGCCGATCGACCGGCGACCGCTACGCGAGCAGATCCGCGAAGAACTGCTGGGCAGGCTGGACCGGGGAGACTTCGCCGCGGGCACCGACATCAACGAGGTCGCGCTGGCGGCCGAGCTCGGTGTCAGCCGCACTCCCCTGCGCGAGGCGCTGATCACGTTGGCGGGCGAGGGCGTCCTGGAGAGCAACCAGGGGCGCGGATTCCGGTTCGCCCCGATGAGCAGGAAGGAGTTCAGGGAGCTCTGCGAGATCGTGGCGGGGCTGGAGGCGCTGGCCCTCGACCGTTCCGACCCGGCCTACCTGCGCGAGATCGCGCCCGAGCTGCTGCGGCTGGCGCGCGACTTCCCCGACCGGATCGCCGAGCAGCACGTGATAGAGCGCCACGACGACGAGTGGCACGACCTGCTCGTCAGCGGCTGCCGCAACGAGCGGCTGATCGACCTGATCACCAGCGTCAAGGCGGGGCTGCGCCGCTACGCCCACCTGCTGGCGGGCGACGACACGCCGCTCGAACGCGAGGCCGCCGAGCACTGCCGGGTGGCCGAGCTGCTCATGACCGGCGACCGGGCCGCGGCCGTCCAGGCGTTGCACGACAACTGGGTCAACGGCATGGAGCGCATGATGTCCCGCATCCCCGCCTCCTGATGTGAGCTACCGGAGGGCGCCTGATGGCCGCTGGTGAGGAGCCTGTTGCCGAACTCGATCGCGCCGTGCAGGCTCATCTCCGCGGTGGGGACAGCCTGCTCCACCAGGGCGCCCGCCGGAGGTGACCGGGCCGGGCCTGACGTAGGGCCCGATCTGGCCCTCCACGATCGGCCGAACCAGCCGAGGGTCGGTCTCGGGTCAGGAGGTCGGGGGGTGCGGTGCCTGCCGGGTGTGGTGGTCCAGCAGGCGGGTGAGCAGCTGGACGAACTGGTCGCGTTCGGCAGGGGTCAAGGGGGCGAGCAGCTCGTCGTGGAGGTCGTCCAGGACCTTGTCGAGGCGGCGCAGGTGCCGGCGGCCCTGGGCGGTGATCGTGATGACGTTGCGGCGGCGGTCGTCGGGATCCGGCATCCGCTCGACGAGGCCGCGCTCGGCCAGTTCGTTGAGAACGCCGACCATGTCGCTGCGGTAGATGCCGGTGCGTCGGCTCAGCGTCGCCTGGCTGCCCGGGCCGTGCTCCTGCAACGAGGCGAGCACGGCGTAGTGCCACTTGCGGGCGTCGGCCTGGGCCAGTCCCTCGTTCATGAGCCGGTCCGACTGCGCGGACACCCCTGAGAGCAGGCGACTGGCCCGCCGGCGCAGCCTCTCCGGCGTCTTCGTCTCGCCGTCGTACGGCATGTCCGCGGCTTCGGCTCTGCTGCTCATGACGCTGATCCTATCCCCTTGCGTTCGTCCGACTAACGATGTAGATTCGTTCATGACGGAAACGTTAGAGACATAAACGTTAGTTCGACGAATGAACGAGGGCGCCATGTCCACCGATACCCTGATCGCCGACCGCATGGAGATCGCCGACCTGTTCTCCCGCTTCGCGCGGCTGCTCGACGAGAAGCGATGGGAGGATGCGGGCACCGTCTTCACCGACGATGTGGCGGTGCACTCGCCGCGCGGGGGCGAACTCCGCGGCATCGACAAGGTCGTCGGCTTCATGCGACAGAGCGAGGTCGAAGGGCAGCAAGCCCAGCACATCACCACTGACCTGCTGGTGGACGTCGACGGCGATCAGGCGGCTGCCTCGGCGTACTCACTCGTGCACTACTACCGCGACGGCCAAGCACCCCACTTCACAGGCGGCCTGCGAATGACGGGCACCGCGGTGCGGACGCCGGCGGGCTGGAGATTCCGTGAGCAGCGGATCACGCCCGCCTGGACCCGCGAGAGCTGATCCCCTGGCGACCGGCGACGGCCACAGGGCCAACGCCGTTCCAGCCCGCGCCTGAAACCCTCATCTCAGAAGGAATCCACCTCATGCCCACGATCGACGTCCTCGACTCGACGATTCACTACGAAGACCACGGCAGCGGAGCCACCGTCGTCTTCCTGCACGGCAATCCCTCCTCCTCACACATGTGGCGCAAGGTGCTGCCCCTGGTCGGAGCGGGACGGCTGATCGCGCCCGACCTGATCGGCATGGGCCGCTCGGGCAAGCCCCTCGGCGACTACCGGTTCGCCGACCACGCCCGCTACCTCGACGCGTTCTTCGACGAGCTCGGCCTGGACGACGTCGTGCTCGTCGGCCACGACTGGGGCGGCTCGCTCGCCTTCGACCGGGCGGCCAGGCACTCCGATCGGGTGCGCGGTCTCGCCTTCTTCGAGACGATCGTGCGTCCGATCGCCTCGAACGAACTCTCCGAGCAGGCGCGCGCCCGCGCCGCGAAGCTGCGCGCCACCGAGGGCGAGTCCCTGGTGCTCGACTCGCACTTCCTCATCGACACCGCCTACACCGGGGGCGTGCTGAACCCGCTCAGCGAGGAGGAGCTCGACCTCTACCGGGCGCCGTACCCCACCCGGGAGAGCCGTCGCCCGTTGCTGAACTGGACCCGTTCGCTGCCGATCGACGGCGACCCCGCCGACGTGACCGCCCGGATCGACGCCTACGGCAGCTGGCTGGCCTCCAGCCAGGACGTCCCCAAACTTCTGCTCACCTTCGACTCCTCACCAACCCTCCTCGTCACCCCGGAGGTCGCCGCCTGGTGCAAGGACCACATCGCCGGCCTCCAGATCGAACACTGCGGTCCAGCCGGTCACCACGCCACCGAAGACCAGCCTGAAACGATCGCCGCGGCGATCTCCACCTGGCTGGACCAGCAGAACCTCCGCTCTCATCGTTGAGAGGCTCGAGCCGGTACGGGGGCCTTCGTTCAGTTGGGTGCCGTGGGCCGGCGCCGGGGCAGCAGCAGGCTGGTCGCTGCGATGGCCAGTCCGAGTCCGGCCGCGATGAGGAAGACACGGTCGTAGCCGGCGGCGAGGGCGACCGGGGAGCTCTCGCCGGCCGCCGTCTGGGTGGCGGCGGTGGCGAGCACCGCCAGGCCCAGCGATCCGCCTGCCTGGCCGGCGGTCTGGGCCAGGCCGCCGATGGTTCCCGCGTCGCGGTCGGGTACGTCGGCGGTGGTGGCGGCCATGAGGGTGGGGAAGGTCAGTCCGATGCCGGTGGCGATGAGCAGGGTGGGTCCGAGGATGCCGACGAGGTAGCCGCTGTCGGTCTGGGCCTGGGCGAGCCAGCCGAACCCGGCCAGGAAGCAGGCGCTGCCGGCCAGGATCAGGGGCCGTACGCCGGTGCGTGGCAGCAGGGCGGCGGCCGATCGCGCGATTACCATGAACGTCACCGCCGCGGGGGTCTGCCCGAGCCCGGCTTGAAGCGCGCCGTAGCCGAGGACGTTCTGCAGGAACAGCGAGGTGAAGTACCACATCGCGATGCCTATCCCGCCGAACAGCAGCAGCATGGCGTTGCCGACGGCCACCCCGCGGATGCGTAGCAGCCGCAGGGGCATCATCGGGTGGGTGGCGAAACGTGCCTCCACCACGGTGAAGACGGCGAGCAGGAGCAAGCCGGCCACGGCCGGCACCAGGACCGGCGCGGACGTCCAGCCGTGGTCGGTGCTGTGCATGATCCCGTAGATCAGCGCGGCCAGCCCTGCCGTGCCGGTGACCGCGCCGACGATGTCGAGGGTTTCCCGTCGGGCGGTTCGGGTGCTGGGCAGCCCCCTCAAGGCCGCGGCGATCAGTGCCACGCCGATCGGCACGTTGATCAGGAAGACCCACCGCCAGGACAGGCCGGTGGTGAGGGCGCCGCCCGCGACGGCGCCGGCCATTCCGCCGACACCGCCCGCGGCCGACCACGCGCCGAACGCGCGGGCGCGCCGGCGACCCTCGGTGAAGCTGGTGTTGATCACGGCCAGCGTCGCCGGGGCGAGCAACGCGGCTCCCACGCCTTGTGCGACGCGGGCGGCCACCAGGACGTCGGGAAGGGTCGCCAGGCCGGCGACCAGGCTTGCGGCGCAGAACAGCACCAGTCCGCCGGTCAGGATACGGCGCTGGCCGAACAGGTCGGCGGCTCGGCCGCCCAGCAGCATGAAGCCGGCGAAGGTGAGCAGGTAGCCGTTCACCACCCAGGACAGGCCGGCGGGTGCGAAGCCGAGATCCCGGTCGATCGAGGGAAGCGCGACGTTCACGATGGAGGAGTCCAGGATCACCATGAACTGGCAGGCGCACACCAGCGCCAGGATCAGCCACTCGGGGCCGGTGCGTGTTCCGGCCTGGTCGCTGATCACGGGGGACGCGGAAAGTCGCGAGGTCACAAAAGTCTCCTGAGGGCAGGATTCGGTCGAGGTGCCGGCGCCGCTCACGCGGTCCGGAGGGTGGTTGCGGGCTCGGCCGCGCGGGCGTCCCCGTCCCCGTCCCCGTCGGTGCCGGTGACGTGGCTGCCCGCCAGCAGCCGGATCGCGGTCCGGGCCAGCCGCTGTCCCTGGTAGCGGGCGGCGTCCAGCGCCGCGCCCTTGAGGTCGTCTCCGGTCGGTCCGGTCACGGCGGAGACGCCGTAGGGGTTGCCGCCGGCGGCGTACACGGCGGGGTCGGTGAACCCGGGCGGGACGATCAGCGCGCCCCAGTGGTAGAACACGTTGCCCAGCGACAGGATCGTGGCCTCGCTGCCGCCGTGCCGGTTGTACGCCGAGGTGAAGGCCGTCACCGGCTTGTCGGCCAGGCCGCCTTCCTGCCACAGCCCGCCGGCCTGGTCGATGAACTGCTTGAGCTGCGCGGCCGGCGCGCCGAACCGCGTCGGCGTCCCGAACGCGAACGCGTCGGCCCAGGCCAGGTCCTCGACGGTGGCCTGGGTGAGCGACGTGGTCGCGTCGGCGTGCCGCCGCCACTGCGGGTTCTGGTCGATCGTGCTGTCGGGCGCCAGCTCGGCGACCCGCCGCAGCCGCACCTGGGCCCCGGCCGAGGCGGCGCCTTCGGCAACGGCCTGGGCGAGGGCGTGCACGGTGCCCGTCGCGCTGTAGTAGATGACGGCGACCTTAGCGGTCATGTCGGCTCCCGATGGTTGCGTAGGATTAGTTATGCGAATAACGTTATCCGCATAATAGTTATCCGCGTAACGAACTTGTCAAGAGGAGCGTCCGTGGACTTCGACCAAGCCGACACCATCAACCAGGCCATCCGTCTGCTGACCCTGCGTCACCGGGCCAGGGCCGCCGAACTGCTGGCCCCCCTCGGGCTGCACCCCGGCCAGGAGGCGCTCCTGCTCGAACTCGCCCGTACCGGCCCGATGATCCAGGCCCAGCTGAGCGAGGCTCTCTGCGTCGAGCGGCCCAGCGTCACACTCATGGCCCGCAAGCTCGAAGCGGCCGGTCACATCCGGCGCAGCCCCGCCCCCGATGACCAGCGCGCCACCGTCGTCGAACTCACCGACGGCGGCAGAGCCCTGACCGAGGAGGTCAAGCGGCTATGGTGCGCCCTGGCGGAGGAGACCCTCGCCGGCCTGCCCGCCGAAACGGTGGCAGGGCTACCCAGCCTTCTCAAGACCCTGACCTCCAACGTCGACACCAGGCGCCCCCACAATCGCCACGCCGCCTCGGCGGCGCGAGCGTCGTCGGACGGCACGCCTCCCGTTCTGTGACCCATGCCACATGCAGTTCCTGTCAGCAATCGGGGCGCCGTTCCGCTCAACTCACCGGGAGCAAGCGAACCGACAGGAGCACCACATGAAGCACCGCATCGTCGTCCTCGGCGCCGGTTATGCCGGGGCCTACGTGGCCGGGAACCTGGCCCGCCGGCTGTCCACGGCGGACACCGAGATCACCGTGGTCAACGCGGTGCCGCACTTCGTCGAGCGGCTGCGGCTGCACCAGTTGGCGGCCGGCCGGGAGATCGAGACTCAGAAGCTCGCCGACGTCTTCGCGGGCACGGGGATACGGCTGCGCGTGGCCCGTGTCACCGACGTCGACCCCGAGCGCCAGGTCGTCGCCGTGGCCGACACTGACGGCGGCGGCGAGCTCGGCTACGACACACTTGTCTACGCCCTCGGCAGCCACGGCGCCGACCAGGGCGTCCCCGGCGTGGCAGAGCACGCGTTCGATGTCGCCGCCCGGCCCTCGGCGCTGCGCCTGCGCGAGCGCCTGGACAGCCTGGAGAGGCTGGACAAGCGGGGCAGGCGAGGCGAAGGCGGGAATGTGCTGGTCGTCGGCGACGGGTTGACCGGCATCGAGACCGCCACCGAGATCGCCGAAGCCCGGCCCGGCCTGTCGGTCGGGCTGATCGCCCGCGGCGAGCTGGGCGCCCGGCTGTCCGCCGCAGCCCGCGGCCACCTGCGCCAGGCCTGCGACCGGCTGGGCGTCACCGTCCTGGAGCACACCAGCGTCGAAGCCGTCGAAGCGACGCGGGTGCTGTGCGCCGACGGCACCGCCCTGGCATCCGACGCAACCGTGTGGACGGCCGGGTTCGAGGTCAGCCCCATCGCCGCCGCCGGCGGGCTGGAGGTCACCGAGAACGGGCAGATCGTGGTGGATCGCACCATGCGGTCGGTCTCGCACCCGAACGTCTACGCCGCCGGTGACAGCGCCTACGCCATCGGCGACAACGGCCGGCCGCTGCCGATGTCCTGCGCTTCGGCCGGCTTCACCGGCGGGCAGGCGATCGCCGCGATCGTGGGACATCTGACCGGCCGCAAGGTCCCACACACCAAGCTGGTCTACTCCTACAACCACATCAGCCTCGGGCGGCGGGACGGGATCCTGCAGATGGTCGACGACGAAGGGCAGGCAAAGCCGAAGTACGTGGGCGGCCGGAAGGCCGCGCGGATCAAGGCGGGCATCCTCAAGGTCTCGCTGTGGGCCAACTCGCACCCGACCTTCGGCCTGCCCAAGCGCAGGCGCCGCCTGGCCGCCACGCCGGACGCGTCCCCCGAGAAGGCGACCGCTTTCACGCCGGACGCGCCCGCCGAGAAAGCGGTCGCCTGACCGCCTCCTAGGGTTGATCCGCATGGACGCCACCGCCACTGATCGCTTCGACACCGGTCGGTTCGAGGCCAGCCGGAACCGGCTGGCCTCACTGGCCTACCGGCTGCTGGGCTCGGCAGCCGACGCCGAAGACGCCGTTCAGGATGCGTTCCTGCACTGGCAGGCCGCCGACCGGCAGCGGATCAAGGTGCCGGAAGCATGGCTGACGAAGGTCGTCACCAACCTGTGCCTCGACCGGCTCCGCTCGGCACAGGCTCGCCGGGAACGCACCGTCGGCGCCTGGCTGCCCGAACCGCTCCTCGACGGCGACCCGATGCTCGGCCCGGCCGGCACTTTCGAGCAGCGTGAATCGGTCTCCCTGGCCGTGCTGACTCTCATGGAGCGCCTGTCACCCCACGAACGGGCCGTCTACCTCCTGCGCGAAGCGTTCTCCTACAGCCACGCCGAGATCGCCGAGATCCTCGACATCACCGAGTCCGCAAGCCAGCAGCACCTCCACCGGGCCCGGCGCCGCATCACCGCCGCACGCCGCGGCAGCGGCGAGATCGACCCCGCATCCGCCCGCAGGATCGTCGAGGAATTCCTCGCCGCTGCCTCCTCGGGCCGCACCGAACGGCTGGTGGAGCTGCTCACCGACGACGCGACCGCGATCTCCGACGGCGCCGGCCTGACCGAGAGGCTGCTGCGGTACGACACTCCGCAGCGCATCGCCGCCATCGTCCGGGCCGGCTTCACACCCACACCCGCGAAACGGCGACTTGCCGGCGGCACGTCCGCCGTCCACTACGCGCTCGTCAACGGCGCCCCCGCCATCCTCTTCGTGCCCGGCGACCAGGTCGTCGGGGCCGTGACATTCGACATCACCAACGGCAGGATCGCAACCGTGCGCGGCATCGCCGCCCCCACCCGCCTCGCCCGGCTCACCGAAGCCTGGCGGCAGCACGAACCGGACACGCCGCTCATCACCCACTGGTGACCCGACGCCGACACGCCACCGCAGTCACCGCTGCCCGGCCCACCCTGACCCTGACGAAAGTAAGGGCTCGACCCGGCCTTTCGGGCATGTCGGGCAGGGTGCCGTCATTCCTACAGTGCTGCACATGATCAGAACTCGACGCAACCCCGCAGCCCTCCTCCTCGCCTTGGCACTGGCCCTACCGGTGTCGGCCGCGGCGGCCGCCTCGACGTCCTTGCCCGCCGCCGCCTCCTCCACGGGGACCTCCGACGTGCGCTTCGCCATCCCTCGCCCCACGGGCCGGTACGAAGTCGGGCGCGACACCCTGCATCTCGTCGACGTCGGCCGCCGCGACCCGTGGATGCCCGCAGCCGGCGCACGCGAGTTGATGGTGTCGATGTACTACCCGGCTCGCGCCGGTGGGAGCGCCGCGCCGTACATGACCGTGGACGAGGCTCGTCTCCTCCTCAAAGGGCAGAAACTGGACACCGTCTTCAAGGCCGAGCAACTCGCCGGTGTCAGCACGAACGCACACGTGGGCGCCCGCCCCGTCGGCGGCAGGCACCCCCTGGTGGTGCTTTCCCCGGGATTCTCCCTCAACCGCGCCACCCTGACCACACTCGCCGAAGAGCTCGCCTCCAAGGGCTACGTCGTCGCCCTCGTGGATCACGCCTACGAGTCGTTCGGCACGACCTTTCCCGGCGGCCGCACCCTGACCTGCGTCGCATGCGAGACGGTGGAGAAGGCCCCCTCCGATGAGGCGGAGAAGGCACTGATGGCCAAGGCCGCAGTCAACCGGGCAGCCGATCTGTCCTTCGTCATCGACCGGCTGACCCACCCCGCACGGTCCGCGCCCGCCTGGAAGCGCTCGCGCATGATCGACCCGCGCCGGATCGGCGCCGCCGGCCACTCGCTCGGCGGCAACGCCGCAGCGAGCGTCATGGCCACCGATCAGCGCGTCAGCGCCGGGGTGAACCTGGACGGCTCGTTCTTCGCCCCGGTCCCGGTCTCCGGCCTCGGCGAACGGCCGTTCCTCATGCTCGGCACCAAGGCCCAGCACTCGCCCGGCTCCGCCGACGCCACCTGGCCGCGGAACTGGCGACGCCTGGACGGCTGGAAGCGCTGGCTGACCGTGGCCGACTCCGGCCACTTCACCTTCATCGACCTGCCCATCCTGGGCGGGCAGGCCGGGATCACCGACCCTGCCGCGCCCCTGTCGGGCAAGCGGTCGGGCGAGATCACCACGGCGTACGTGGGCGCCTTCTTCGACCAGCACCTCAACAGCGAGCACCAGCCCCTGCTGGACGGTCCCTCCCCCACCAACCCGGAAGTGACCTTCCAGAACCCCTGAGGCCACGCGCCCGGAGGGCAGACAGCCGGCTCCGTACATGCCCCGCCGCTTCAGCGCCGGTCACGGCCGGGCGAGGCGACCCCGGACGCCCCCTCCTGACCTTCAGGGCGCCTGAAGCTTCGGCTAAGCTTCAGGCAATCTGAAGGTCGGAAGGATCGCCCATGGAACATGTCCTGTTGTCGGTGCACGTGCTCGCGAGCATCGTCTTCGTCGGAGGGTCGGCCGTCGCCGTGAGCCTGTTCCCTCGGTACGCGCCGATCGCCGTCGCCGTCCCCGCGGGCACCGGAGGGGCGGGCTCGGTGGGGGCGGACTCGGAGGGGGCGGAGCCAGAGGTGCGCAACCGCGCGGTGGCCGTCGCGCTGCACCGCGTCACCGGGGGCTACGCCGCCTTCGGGCTGATCGTTCCACTGGCCGGGATCGCCCTGGCGACCCTCCAGGGTCGGATGGGCGAGATCTGGATCACCGTGTCCATGCTGCTCACAGCCGTCGCGGGCGGCCTGCTGGCCACGCAGATCCACCCGCGCCAGCGCGAGGCTCTCCGCGCCCCCGGCGACGGCCGGGCGCTGCGCACGCTGTCCGTGCTCGCCGGTGTCTACAACCTGGCGTGGGCCGTCGTGGTCATCATCATGATCGTCCGCCCCGGCTCGGGCCGATGAGCGCGACCCCGGCAGGCGCTGCCGGGATGAGCGCGGCGCACCTGCGCGTGCTGCGTCTCGCGTCCGGCGTCGAGGCGCTCTCCCTGGCGACGCTGCTGGTCAACCTGCTCACCGTCCACGCCAAGGCGATCACCACGTTCGGCGGGCCGCTGCACGGCATGTCGTACCTGGTCGTCATCGGCGCGGTCTGGATGGCGCCGGCCGCCGCCGGCTCCGGAGCGCGGTGGCGCGCCGTCGTCCCCGGCGTCGGCGGCCTGCTCGCCCTGCGGCGCCTGCGGGGCCGCCCGGCCCCGCCGGACTTCGCCCCCGGCCTGCCGCCTCAGGACGGCTGAGGCCGTCACCGGGTACGGCTCAGCAGGCGGACGGTGACGGTGTCGCCCGCATCCTTGCCGATCGCGCGGCGGACCTCGGCACGGACCGGCAGCTTGTGAATGCCGCCGCCCATGGCCATGAACGAGCTCTCGAACGGGTGACCGTCGATCGTCGCCCGTACCTTCACCAGACCCCGGGTCCCGAAGAACCCGGCCGACTCGGGCCAGACGACGTAGGTGTGGCCGCCCTTGGCCGGGCTCTTCCGCAGCGTCGCGGTGAACTCCTGGTCCAGCGCCTGCGGCTCGTCGTGGAGCCGTCCGGTGTCCGCCATCGTGGGTCCTTTCCCGTTCACTGGACGATCTCGAGGCCGTTGCCGTCCGCGTCGCGGAAGGCGAACATCGGCGGGACGCCCTCCCACCGCAGCAGCTCGCCGACCGCGATACCGTGCGCGGCCAGCTCCTCGTGGAGGGACGCGGCGTCCGCCGTCGTGAGACGGATCCCGGTCTCGACCCCGGTGTTCGTACGCTCGCCCGCCGGGACCAGGGCGATCGTCGTCGCCGATCCCGGCGGCGCCACCTCGATCCAGCGCCCGCCGAGCCGCCCCAGGGGGACGTCCACGCGCTTCTCCAGGCCCAGCAGGCCCACGTAGAACTCGACGGCGCGGTCCTGGTCGGCCACGGGAACCCCGATGGTCCTGACGCCGGTGATGACGATGCTCATCCGCTCGCTCCCCTCGCTCCGGGCCGATGCCTCTCACCGTTCCCACTCTCTGGACGAACGGCTACGCCCGTTGACGACATTCGGCGAGCCGATTCGCCGAACTTTTCTCGGCCACCACGAGTGCTGCGGCGCGTCGCGGGGGGCTCCCCTGGGTGAGGCAGAATCGTGGCTCGTGAGCGAGGTTTCCGCAGATGACCTGACATGTGCCCGGCAGGGGGACGGCGACGCGTTCGGCCGGCTCGTGGAGCCGCTGCGCCGGGAGCTGCACGCGCACTGCTACCGCATGCTCGGCTCCGCGCACGACGCCGACGACGCCCTTCAGGAGGCGCTGCTGCGCGCCTGGCGGGGGCTCTCCCGTTTCGAGGCCCGCGGCTCGCTGCGCTCCTGGCTGTACGCCGTCGCCACCCGCGCCTGCCTGGACACGATCGAGGCGCGCGGCAGGCGGGCGCTGCCCGTCGACCTCGGCCCCTCCAGCGACCACACCGTCGTGGACGCCGCCCCGCGTGACGACGTGGCCTGGCTCGGCCCCTACCCCGACGCGGCACTGGGCGACGGCCCGCTCGGTCCCGACGCCCGTTACGAGCAGCGCGAGGCCGTCGAGCTGGCGTTCGTCGCGGCCCTGCAGCACCTGCCGGGCAACCAGCGGGCGGCGCTGCTGCTGTTCGAGGTGCTGGGCCTGTCCGCCGCCGAGATCGCCGCCACGATGCGGACCTCGACCACGTCGGTCAACTCCGCGCTGGCCCGGGCCCGCAAGGTCATCGCCGACCGGGTGCCGGCCCAGAGCCAGCGGCAGGCCGTGCGCAAGCTCGGCGACGCGCGGCTGCGCGACCTGGTCGCCGGGTACGCGGCCGCGATGGAACGCGGTGACGCCGCGGCCCTGGCGGCGCTGCTCACCGAGGACGTCACCTGGTCGATGCCGCCGCTCCCCCACTGGTACCGGGGCGTCGAGGCGGTCATGAACTTCGCCGTCCAGGTCCCGCTGACCCGCTGCGGCTCGTGGCGGCACCTGACGACCAGCGCGAACGGCCAGCCCGCCGTGGCCTCCTACCTGCGCCACGGCGGCACCGGGCCGCACCGGGCGTGGTCGTTGAACGTGCTGACCGTCCGCGGTGACGCCATCGCCGCGATCACCTCGTTCCTCGGCCCGGAGCACGCCGCCCTCCTCGGCCTGCCCGGGGCCCTTCCCGGATGACTTTCGGGAGGGAGACCGTCCCCCTCGTCAGGGGGCGGGCGGCGTCCAGGCGGGGTCGCGGCCGGTGAGGCCGAGCAGCCGGTCCATGAGCGGGGCGTCGCCGGGCACGGGCACCGGCGGCCCGAACAGGCCGGGACTGCCCTGCGGAGAGCCGGCGGCGACGGCGCTCACCCACGCGTACGCCTCCCGCAGGGCCTCCGCCAGTGCGGGCTCCTCGCCGGGGTAGGGCTGCCCCGTGGCCACGGCCACGTCCCAGCCGTGGATGACGACCTCGTCGACGGCGGCGGCCCCGGCGACCTCGGCCGGCATCCGGCCGCCGCCCACCTCCGCCGTCCCGCTCCACGCCGACGGAGCCCGCCACGCTCGGGCCAGCTCGTCGAGGCGGGCCGGGATGCGCTCACGCCAGTCGTCGCCCAGCCGCGACGCGTCGGGCGTCCGGGCACGGCCGCCGTCCTCCAACGGCGTCTTGGTGGCGGCGGCGGCGAACGCCACGCAGAGACCGTCGATGTGGTCGAGCAGCTCCGCCACGGTGATGCCACCGGAGGGCGTCGGGGCGGAGAGCCGGTCGCCGGGCAGGCTCCTGATGATCGCGGCGAGGGCGTCCGTCGCGGGCCCGAGGTCGGCCGTCATCGCCGCACCACGTCCATCAGGGTGTGTTCGTGGCGTACTGCGGGAAAGCTGACGGGCTCTGCGGGCATGAGGCCTCCTCGTCCGCTCCACCAGCCCGGCGTCCAGCTCCGGAGCATCCTCCACCCTATGGTCGAGGATGGTGGGGCTCAACGCACATGACCATGAATTCAGAAGGCGTTGACGAGGACGACGTAGACGGCGGTGCCGATCCCGACGCTCAGGATCGTGCGGCGCCCGAAGGCGAGGTGCACGCCCGCGGTGACGGCGACCGCGAGCAGCGCGTACGGCATCGCGCGTGGTTCGGCGGAGACGGTGCCGTGCAGGGCGGTCGCCGCGAGGATCGCGAGGATGCCCACCGGCATCCACACGGCCAGGTTCCGCACGACGGCGGAGCTGTGCAAGGTGCGCAGCAGGGCGAAGGGGACGGCGCGCAGGGCGAAGGTGATGGTGAAGACGATCGCCAGGACGGCGACGAGATAGGAGCTGCTAGGCATCGACGGTCTCCGGGGTGGGCTCCTGGGCGGGCTGCCGGGCGGGCTCCTGCGCCGGGCGGCGGGTGGTGAGCGCGTGGCGGGCCAGCAGCAGGGCGACGAACAGCAGCAGCGCGGTGAACATGGCGGCGCCCGGAGTGGCGATGAGGGCGACGGTCACGCTGGCGCCCGCGAGCAGTGCCGGGGCGATCTCACGGCGGGAGCGGAAGGCGTCCAGCGTGAGCACGGTGAACAGGGCGCACAGCGCGAATTCCAGCCCCTTGACCGGCGCGGGCAGCGCCGCGCCGATGGCGACGCCGACCAGCCCGCCGCCCACCCAGTAGGCCTGGGAGGAGAGCTGCATCGCCAGCAGCCGCGGCGCCGAGCGCTCCGCCGCGGGCAGTGAGGCGCTGACGGCGTAGGCCTCGTCGATCATCGCGTAGATGGAGTACGCCTTCGCCAACCGGCCCCTGACCAGGTGCAGGGGGAAGGAGAAGGCGTAGAAGACGTGCCGGAAGTTGACCACCAGAACGGTCAGCGCGACGGCGGCGAGCGGCGTGACGCTCGCGATCATGCCCACCAGCAGGAGTTCGAGGGATCCGGCGAACGCGGCCAGCGACAGGGCGGGGGTCAACCACCAGGGCAGGCCGGCCTGGAGGATCAGCAGGCCGAGGGCGATGCCGAGCGGGAAGATCCCCAGTCCTGCGGAGAAGGAGTCGCGCACTCCTGCGACGATCTGCTGCCTCCGGGTGATCGGAGCGCAGATGAGCGCAGGTGTGGCGATATGGGGCCGAACGTTCGATTGCACCCCTCTATGGTCTCGCAGAACCCTCGCCATGTGGTTGCGAGTATTGCCCTCACGCGGGCGGCTACGGCAATGTTCGACACATGGATGCGGTGGACAGAGCAATTATCGCCGAGCTGGAGCGGAACGGTCGGCTGACGAACGTCGAGCTGGCCACGCGGGTCGGGCTCACCCCCGGGCCGTGCCTGCGGCGCGTGCAGCGGCTGGAGGCCGAGGGCGTCATCCGCGGGTACCGGGCGGTCATCGACCCCGCCTCCGTGGGCCGCTCGTTCGAGGTCCTGGTCGACCTCACGCTCGACACCCAGGACGCCGAGACCGTCGAGCACTTCGAGCAGACGTTGGCGCGGGCCGAGGCGGTCGTCGAGCTGCGCCGGCTGTTCGGCAGCCCCGACTACTTCGCCCGCGTGGCCGTCGCCGACCTGGCCGCCTACGAGGCCTTCCTCAGCCGGCATGTCATGACCATCCCGCGGATCAGGAACGTCACCTCGCACTTCACGATGAAGAACGTCAAAGTCGCCACGGGGTGAGCTCAGGTGCGCGGGGCGGACCCGGCGTGAGATTTCCGTAACGCCGTCCGTAGCCGGTCAGCAGGGGTTCATAACCGGTCGCCGCCAGGGTGAGGTCAACCGACCGGACGGGCGCGGTGTTCTCCCACCGCACCGTCCGTCCCTTCCTCCCCTGGAGCCACCCTCATGGCCGCCGCCCCGAACCGCTGGTGGGCACTGCCCGTCGTGCTGGTCGCCGTCTTCATGACGACGCTGGACTTCTTCATCGCCAACGTGGCCGTCCCCTCGATCAGGACCGGGCTGCACGCCGACGGCTCCGAGGCCCAGCTCGTGATCGCCGCCTACGGGCTGGCGTACGCCGCCGGGCTGGTCGTCTCCGGCAGGCTCGGCGACCTGTACGGGCCGCGCCGGGTCTTCTCGGCGGGCCTGGCGCTGTTCACGCTCGCCTCGGCCGCGTGCGGGGCCGCGCCGGCCGCCTGGGTCCTGGTGCAGGCCAGGGCCGTGCAGGGGGTGGCCGCGGCGCTGCTCGCCCCGCAGGTGCTGGCCCTGCTCGGCGGCCTGTACCAGGGGGCGGACCGGGCCAGGGCCTTCGGCTGGTACGGCACGGCGGTGGGGCTGGCGGGCGTCAGCGGGCAGGTGATCGGCGGGCTGCTGATCGCGGCGGACCCGGGGGGGCTGGGCTGGCGGGCCTGCTTCCTGGTCAACGTGCCCCTGGGCCTGGCCGCGCTCGTGGCGACCGCGCGTGTCCTCCCCTCTGCACCGCCTGTCCGACCGGAGGACGGGCTCACGGCCGGCGCCGGGCGGGGGCTGGACGTGGCCGGGGCGGGACTGGTCGCCGCCGGGCTGGTGGCGGTCGTCCTGCCGCTGGCTCAGGGGCGCGAGCACGGCTGGCCGGCGTGGACGTGGCTGTGCCTGGCGGCCTCGGCTCCCCTGCTCTGGGCGTTCGCGCACCGGCAGCGCCGTCTCGCCGCCGCCGGGCGGCAGCCGCTGCTGGACCTCGGCGTGTTCCGGGAGAAGGGGTTCGCGGGCGGGCTGGTGGCGGTGGCGCTGCTGTTCGGCGGCTCAGCGGGGCTGTCGTTCGTGCTGGCGCTGTACCTCCAGGAAGGGCTCGGGCTCGGGCCCGCGGCGGCCGGGGCGGTGTGCACGGCGCTCAACGGCGGGTTCCTGGCCGCCTCCGCGCGGGGGGCGGCCATGGCCGGGCGCCTGGGGGCGCGGCTGCCCGTGGCCGGAGCCGCCATGCTGCTGCTCGGGCTGCTCCTGCTCGACCACGCCGTGGCCGGACACGCCGGCGCCGCTTCCGGGGGCGGGGCGATGGCGTGGCAGGTCGCCGGAGCGCTGCTCGTGACGGGCGGCGGGATGGGGCTGCTCATGCCGCCGTTGCTCTCCACCGCGCTGGCCCGGGTACGGCCGGCGCTGGCCGGGGCGGCGGCGGGCGTGCTGGGGACCGTACAGGAGACAGGGGGCGTGCTCGGCGGCACGCTCACCGGGACGGTCCTGCTGGGCTCGCTGGAGTCGGGGTGGGGGCCGGCCGCTCGGGCGGGGCTGGCCGTGCCCATCGCGTGCGCCCTCGGCGTGCTCGCCATGACCGCGCTGACCCGCCGGCACACCCCGGCGGCTCGCGCGGCGTCGCGGCCCACCACCACCGGCGGGGCCGGGGCAAGAACGAACACGACGCCATGACCTGCGCGGGCGCCGGGACAGCCGTGCACGGCGGACGGACCGGAGTAGACTCGGGCTACCGAGGACTTTCTTGTGCGTTGGCAGCGGGCCGGCGTCGCCCACGGCGATAGAACACTTGGGGCCTGAGTGGCCGCCGGGCATCCCACATGTGTTCTCTGTGCTGTGACAGGAGGCTTCCATGCGCATTTTCTCGCCGGCTCGTCCCGGCAGAGCCGGTCCGGTGACCACCATCGTGTACCTGACCGGCGAGATCGACATCTTCACCGGCGAAGCCCTCCGGCGGCGACTGCTGCGCGCCCTGCCCTGCGAGGGCGGCCGGCTCGTCGTGGACGTGTCCTCGGTGTCGTTCTGCGACGCCTCCGGCTTGGGGGTCCTGGTCGGCATCCAACGCGAGGCCCGGTCGCGGGGAGTCGCGCTCGCCCTGCGGGCGCCGCGCCCGCACATGAGCAGGCTGCTGCGCATCACCGGTTTGCACCGCAGCCTCACAGTCGTACCGTAATCGCGCTGACCTGCCGCCCAGCACGTCGAGCAGGGCGGTCAGGTGGGCGCGGGTGAGGTTCAGCGCGTGATCATCCCGGGATGCGCGGCGTCGAACTCGGCGAGCCCTTCAGGGGTGAGCCTCAGGTAGAGGCCGCCGGGAACGTCCACCACCAGAGGCGTGCCCTTGCCATGGAGCACGATGGAGATGTCCAATTCGAGATACGTGTTCTCGTGCTGCTTCTCCAGGAAGTTGCGTTCGATGATGTCGGCGTTCCGCGATCCGGCTTCGTCCGCCGTCTTGGTGCTGCCACCGATGCCGCCGAAGCCCAGATTCCCATCGGTCGATCCGGCGGACCCGCCTCCTCGGACCGCCTGGCCCCGGCCACGCTCCTGGCCGTGCCCGCTGGTGGTCATGGTCTGCGCGTAGACGCGTTGCTTGACCAGCGCGCTGGTGATCTCGTGGGCCCCGTTGACGTCGATCCCCACCTTGCCGATCCCGGGAATCTCGTAGTCATGCGCGAGCAACTGCTGCAGATGGGCGCGCATGGTCCTTTCCTTGGTGACCTCGGCAAGGGACATGCCGGCCGGGCTGGAGAGCTCGAATCCGTTGGGCCGGTCGGCCAGCGAGGGCACCTCCGCCCGGAGCTTCGGCGGTACCGCGGCCATCGGCGCCCATTGCTCCACCAGTGTGGCGGCCGGGAACGCGACCTGGCTGACGTCTCCCTTGGGGACACCCTCCCTCAGGGTGGTGGACATGGTGTTGGGCCCTGCCGTCTCCGCCCATCGCGGGTCCGCGGCGACGACCGGCGTAGGCGCCGCGACCGGGGTGCCCTGCGGCACCTCCGTGGTGAGGTGTCCCGGCACCAACACGCCGAGCCCGCCGTTCGCGACCGCTCTGGACGTCGAGACGACCCCGACATGCCTGTCGAAGAGCCTCCCGGCTCCGTCGTGTCCGGTTACCTCGCCCACCTTGAGCACCATCCTGCGGGCCGCGCTCTGCATGGGTTCCAGGACAGGGCGGACCGGGACGCGCTCAAGCGTGATCTCGTAGGCGACCGGATGCCTGAACTCCTGCGGGGCTTCGCGTGTCTGGTAACGGTTGATCTCTTTCACACCTGCTCCCTGCGCGTCCGCGGTGTGGGAGTCGCGATGGTTCGCGTACCCCGCTTCGCCTCCCCTGAGATCGCCGTCCGAAGACTGCAGGTAGCGCGCGAGTACCTCCGCGCCGTGGTCCGAGCCCACTTCGCGCACCCTCAAGTCGCCACCGAGGCGCTCGCTGCGGAGCATCAGGCCGGTGTCAGGACGCTCACCGACGTGTACTCCGTCACCGATCTCGGCGGTGACCCGGATACCCACGCGTTCGGTGACTCGGCCGTGTTCATCTGTGACGAACAGCCAGGATGACACTCCGTTTCCGCGAAGCTCCCCCAATTTCGTACCGAGCGCGTCCTGGCCGTAGTGGCCTCGCAGGTGCTCCGCCACTGGGTGGTTCGTGAACTCCTGCTCCGGGAAGAGAAGGCCATCGTCGCGGAGCATCTCGACGATCTTCGGGAGTACGGCATGCGCGTCGAGATGCTGAACGGAGGCGGTGTTCATCGCCGCCTCGGGCGCGGCGTAGGCGCGGGCCGTGTCCCCCGCCTGCTGGGCGGGCTCCACCGCCTCCGGGCCGTCCAGTCCGTGACGGCGTGCCACCTCGTCCGGAAGGACGAGGTCCATGATCTCCTGCACCCGGACGTACGTGGTCGGGCCCCGTTCGACCGTTTCCCCGCTGGTTCTGGTCGGTGTCACCTCCAGAACCAGGTCCGCGCGGTACCAGTGCGAGGTGCTCCCATCTGCGTAAGTAACCCGGGCTACGTCGCTGCCGCCCAGATAGGAGCTTTCCTGCGCCATCCGCTTCGAGGTGCCATGCACCCCCGCTCGCGCCACGACCTTTCGCTTGGTTCCGCTGGGCTCCTCGTCTCCTCGCGTGTGACCCGCCGACTCCCCATCGCTGCCGAGGGTGACGCGCAGACCGGTACGGGCGTGCCCGCCCAGGGACTGCCTGCTGCGCTCGCTGTTCGTCACCCTCGAATTACTGTTCGAGTAGCTTTCGAGCTCTACTCCGTTCTCCGACTTGACGTGCTCCAACCCGGCCACGTGCGCCTTCACGTGCACATCGTGCCGCGATCCCCCTCGATCGGAGACGGTGTAGTACAGGCCGTCAGGGTGAGATGTGATCATGGTTTCCAGCCTGATCACGTCAGTGGCGGTTTCGAACACCGGCGGTACGTCCAGACGCTCCGCAGGCACCGGCAGTCCCGCCCACCTGGAATATGCCTCCGCCACCGCCCGAGGCAGGTCAGGCATGGCACCCAGACGGACGATGGCGGACAGCTCATCGTCACGAGGACTCCATGCATCACGGGGCGGCTCGATCGACGACTCGATACGTCCCAGCTGCGCGACGTCCTGCGCGAGCACCGGCGCCTCCGGCAGGTGGGCATACGGTACGAGGAACTCCGCCTTGCTGCCGTGCACCTCCCACGACGCGTTCGTCACCTCTGTGCCATTTCGCGAGGTCCTCATCCTGACGTCGAAGGAGAGGTCCCGTGTGATGGTGAAGCCGCCACTGGTCTCCGTGCGGTCGTACCTCGTGTTACCGGCGGAGAAGCCGACACTCTCCGCCTTCGTGCCGCTCCCGGTGAGAGCCAGGTTCACCGGGTCGACCTTCAACCCGTCGTTCACCTCGGCGCGCGCGACACCACGCACCTCCCCACGGCCTGCGACGGAGGTCTCCCGCTGGCTGGTGTTGGTCTGCGACGTGATCCTGCGCTCGTTCACCGTCATTTCGGTCGAGCCGACCTCGTGCCGCCGGCCGAGAGAGCCCTCGGCCAAGATCTCGACGGTGTAGCCGCCGATCGTCTTGTCGTACCTGATCCCGTGTAGAGCATGCGTCAGGTCGGCTTCCAGGGCCACGCCCCCGAAGCGGCTTTCGATGTCCCGCATGATCTGCCGCCTGATCCCTTGCGGGAGGTCGGGCAGTGCTTCGTCGACAGCCCGGCGGATCTCCGTGGAGAGGAGCGTCTCGGAGTGGACGCGGACGCCGCTGCCCAGTCCTGTCCCCCGCCCGGCCGCGAGCGTCTCAGGCTCCAGCACGTGCGGGTCGTAGCCACCGTCCGGATGCTCGCCCCTGGCCGGATCTTCACCATCCGGTTCGCTCCGCACGAGCTCCCTACGTACGTCGTCCACCTCCCGGTGGAGATCGGCGAGTTTCCGCTGGATTGCGTTGAATTCGCCGGGCGGCCGGAGATCGTGCCCGAAGATGTCCTGCTCCATCCGGGGCGCGTCGCGAGCCGGTATGAGCAGCTCGGCCTTCACCCCGACCTCGAACGTGCCCATCTTCTCGGTCTCGACCCGCAGCACCATGTGGGCGTCGTACATGGTGACGTCACGGACCTGGGTCAAGACGGTGTGGTTGCCGTGTGCCCTGTTGGTGCCCGCCACATGGTCCGTTCCGAAGCCGAACCCGCCAATGGCCCGGGCGACGACCTCCGACCCGCTCCCCAGGGGCACACCTATCTTGCCACCCGCATGAACGTTGAGGCTCGCGCCCTGCCGATGTATCGTCCCCTCGCTCTCGCGCCGTCCCATGTCGTCCCGGAACATCGTCTCGATCGGTGGCCGCCCGCTTCCGTCGACAGGCTCGATCCGCGTGATCCGGCTGGTGATCTGGACAGAGTCCTCCGCTGATCGCAGCGGGGAGCTCTTGTACCGGACCGCCTCGGAGGCGGCCCCGCTCGACAGCATCGACTGGCCACGGTTCTTCATTCCCTGTTCGCTGAGCACCGTGGACGTGAGGTGCTCAATGATCTTGACCACCTCACCCGCGGGCACACCCGCCGACAGCGCCCGACGCTGCACCTCCAGCACAAGGGGCGTGACGTCCATCCCGGTGATGGAGATTCCGTGATCACGGAACTTGTGCTCAGCTCCGATCGGAACCTCGTGGCGGGGAAGCGGCGGTGGGTGGTCGGCGGGCAGAAGCGGCCCTTCCCGGGTGAACTGCCGAGGGAAAGGGAGGGTCACTGACAGTTCGGGGACTGCCGCGGTTTCTGTGACCATTTCACCGTTGCGGTAGATGTCGAGGGAGATGCCCGCGGCGAAGTAGTCGTGCACCGGGGAAACGGCCTTGTGACCGCTGATGATCTCGATGCCATTCGTGTGGGTCGTGCGCGACGTACTGCTGATGCCCGCACGAGGCAGGGCACTGGCCTCAGCCTCGTCCGGCGAGTGGTACAGCCCTCTCATCAGACCCGCGCTCCGATCCAGGGAGGAGGCCCGCGAGGACTTGCCCTCCACACCATCCCCGCCGAAGGCGACCGGCTTCTCGGGCGCCAGGCTCGGGTGCTCCACGTGCCTGAACTCACTCGGCCTCAGCTTGAGGTAGACGACATCGCCACCGACGCCGAGCGCCACGCCCCTTTGGAGGCGGTCGGTCCATGTTTCGCGGTTGCCGTCGGAAAGCACCTGCGTCAGCCAGTGGCGAATCGCAGCTCGTTCCCGCGGGGTGACACCTTGGACGCCGTCGGACACAGCCTGAGCCGTCGCCCTCGAGTCTCGCGGGACCTTGACGTCGTGTACGGCCGTTTCGCCCAAGGCGCCGATCTCGACGGTACGAGGTGGATGGAGCTCGGGCTTGTCCATCCCGGCCGACGCCTCAAGCCGCTTCCAGGTCGGCGAACCATCAGGCCGCAACCCCGCAGAGAGGTACGCGACAGGCTGCGGCATCTCCGTGTTGAGAGCCAGACGAGGCGCGGGAAATTCGGCCTGTGAGAACAGCGCGTCGGGGCCCTTCCAAGCAGTCGACCTGATGGCCTCCTGGTTGTGTTGCACCGCCGCCAGGATCGTTTCAGCGTCGGGCCCGGGTATGCGCTTGAGGCCGGCGTCCGGGCCGGACGGAGGATGTTCGGACGGAGAGGCCGGGTGAGGCGAGGGCGAGGCGTCGGCACCATGGGGCAGGGACCCGGCCAGGTGCTGCCCGTCCGCCCCGAGCGCACTGGACGTGATGCCCTTCGCCAGCACGTCCCAGCTGAAGTTCCCCTGGGCCAACAAGGTCCCCGCGGTCGTGATCCCGCCGGTCACGGCATACTGCGCGGCCTGCCCGTACAGGGACGAGCTGGCCGCGGCCAGCAGCTTCTCGGCCGTGGACATCTCGGCCCTGGTCAGGCCGGCCCGCAGGGCCTGCGAGGCCAGCCGGTTCAGCCCGCCGGAGAGCAGCCCCATGAGCGCGCCCATGGCACCACCGGTCAGCGCCGAGATCACGAGCTGGGGAACGTCGATTTCGTCTCTGCGGCCCTTCACCATCTGCAGGATCTGGACGCCCATGTCCATGCCGGCCATGATCCCGGCGAACAGCGCCATGTTGCGCAGGCACTGCCTGGCGATCTGCGCGACCGTCATCCGGGCAATCTGTAGACGTGGTGGGATGAGCGCCAGACTCGCCCCGCCACTGGCCAGGGCCGCGCCCAGCAGATACGCCAGTTGCGCGATCAGCAGCCAGACGGTGATCTCGATCATGTATTTGGTGTACTGGATCTGCACTCCCACGCCGTTGAGCGCGACAGCGGCCTCCACGAGTCGTTTGACCACCGTGGCGACCTGACCGCCGACCACCGTGTTGACGTGGGCGGCGAAGGCGAGGTGGGCCTCCCCGTCCCAGTCGGCGCCGATTTTGGCTGCGCTTCCCGGTTGCTCGGCGTCCGTGCCCTCGACGAGCCGGTACGCGGCGCTCACGCACGCGTCGGCCAACCGGAAGCAGCCGGCCTCGTCCCCTTCCGGCCAGTCCATGCCGACCACCCAGCCGATGTACGGCTTGGCGAAGTCGGGTACGAGGAACCCGTCGAAGCCCACGGAAGATCAGCTGCGCTCGACGGAGGGTGGCTCCGTCCCCTCGTAGGTGCGGGCGTTGACGTTCAGCCCCGAGGCGACCCGCTCAAGCTCGTCGATGTGCGTCTTCAGGGCGTCGAAGATGCCGCTTTCGATCGCGGGCAGCTTCTTGGCCAGTTCGGCGCCGTACATGTCGTGGCCGAGCGTGTTCCTGTCCCGGTCGAAGGCGGCGCGGAGGTCGGCACGCACCTCCTCCGCGTCGTGCGCGAGCCGGTCGTAGGCCTTGGCCCGTCGGCGCAGCGCCTCGAACCGCACGAAGTAGCCGCTCACGGGGCCGGCTTCACAGGGCTGGGGAAGAACGCGTCGAGCATGTCCCGCTCTCCGAAGACCTCCTGGTACGGCATGCCCTCCGGCATGAGTGGCTCCAAGAGCTGCTTGCTCTGCTCCGAGACCGCGGCGGTGGCTTTGTCGGCCTGCTGCATGATCGCGTCGGCCAACTGCGAGGGGGACAGGGTGCGATACGCCCGGGGGCTCAGCTCGATGCCGCGTAACTGACCGTTGCGGCCAACAGTCACTCTCACCATCCCGTCCGTGGAACATGCCGTGTGCTCCGTGGCGGAGAGTTCTTCGTATGCCTCGCGAATACGCGCCAACTGCTGATTGATCTCACCGGCGAGCCTTCCGATCTCGCCCTCGAACGCATCCGTCACAGAGGAACCTTTCGTCCGTCTAATGCCGGATGGCATCTTACGGTGCCTCTTCGCGAAGCTTCAAACGAGCTGTAAGGTTTGCCTGCGGCGCAGGGGAGATCACGTACAGCGACCGGCACCCTGACCCGCTGGTGTGGCGGGGAACGCAGCCCACCGGACCCGGCCGGACATACAAACGAGCCGAGGCCCGCACCGGTGAAGGTGCGAGCCCCGGCTCGGGTGTGCCCTGGGTCAGGCGGGAACGATGTTCTCGGCCTGCGGGCCCTTCTGTCCCTGGGTGATGTCGAAGGCCACGCGCTGGCCCTCACGCAGCTCGCGGTAGCCGCCCTGGGAGACGATGTTGGAGTAGTGGGCGAAGACGTCGGCGCCGCCGCCGTCCTGCTCGATGAAGCCGAAGCCCTTTTCCGCGTTGAACCACTTCACGGTTCCGTTAGCCATGTCGATCTCCTTCTGGTTGGCAGGGCCGGTGTCCGCCGTGTGCGGACGCCGCGTCGCCGTAATGAGCCCATCCGGAGATGACCGGCAAACAAAAATACGCCTGAAGGTTACATACCGTCAGGCGCACACGTTCGTATGGGTACCTCAACTGCAACTGAGTTCAGCCTAGCACATCCACGGGCCACTCCCCCGGCCGTCGTCACGCCGCGAGTCAGGGCAGCGGGTCGCGTAGGGATCTCGTCAACATTCGCGCAGCTGGCGTATGAAATCCGTCAAGATTCGCAGAACCCGCCAAATGTCGCGCTTAGCTCGTCATGGGGCCGTTCAGCGGGACGGCCGGACATATCCGGAAGTGAGGAGCGGGGATGGCGGACGTCGTCTACCTGGCCCTGGTGATCGCGGTCTTCGTGGTCCTGGGCCTGGCCGTCAAGGCGGTGGAGCGGCTGTGAACGCCGTCAACGCCGCGGGGCTGGCGCTGGCCGCCGTCCTGGTGGTGCTCATGGTCGTGGCCCTGCTGTTCCCGGAGCGCTTCTGATGCCCTCGTCCCTGGCCGGGATCGTGTTCATCGCCTCGATCCTGCTCGCCCTGGCGATCTGCTACCGGCCGCTCGGCGACTACATGTACCGGGTCTACACCGGCACCAGGCACTCGCGGGCCGAGCTGGCGTTCTACCGGCTGGCAGGCGTCAAGCCGGACGGCGAGCAGCGCTGGGCCGTCTACGCGCGCAGCGTGCTCGCGTTCTCGGTCGTCTCGATCCTGTTCCTGTACGGCCTGCAACGCCTCCAGAACCACCTGCCGCTGAGCCTCGGCATGAAGCCGGTGGCCCCCGACCTGGCCTGGAACACCGCTGTCAGCTTCGTGACGAACACGAACTGGCAGGCGTACCCGGGCGAGTCCACGATGGGCCACGTCGTGCAGACGGCCGGTCTGGCCGTGCAGAACTTCGTCTCGGCGGCCGTCGGCCTGGCGGTCGCGATCGCGCTGGTGCGCGGCTTCGCCAGGAACAGCAGCGACAGCCTGGGCAACTTCTGGGTGGACCTGGTACGCGGCACCGTCAGGATCCTGCTGCCCATCGCCTTCGTGGCCGCGCTGGCGCTGGTGGCCGGCGGCGCGATCCAGACGTTCGGCGACCATGTCTCCTGGGCCACGCTGACGGGCGGGCAGCAGACGTTCACCCCGGCCGCCGCGGCGTCGCAGGAGGCGATCAAGGACCTGGGCACCAACGGCGGCGGCATCTTCAACGCCAACTCGGCCCACCCGTTCGAGAACCCGACGGCCTGGACGAACTGGATCCAGATCCTCCTCCTGCTGCTCATCGCCTCCTGCCTGCCGCGCACGTTCGGCCGCATGGTGGGCGACGACAGGCAGGGCTACGCGATCGCGGCGGTGATGGCGACCCTGTTCGCCGGGAGCGTGGCCGTGACCACCTGGGCGGAGCAGAGCGCGGGTGGCACGGTGCCGCAGGCGATCGGCGCCGCCATGGAGGGCAGGGAGGCCCGCTTCGGCGTCCCGGACTCGGCCCTGTTCGCCTCCGCCACCACGCTGACCAGCACCGGCTCGGTGAACTCCTTCCACGACTCCTACACCGCGCTCGGCGGCGGCATGCTGATCTTCAACATGCTGCTCGGGGAGGTGGCGCCCGGCGGCGTCGGGGCCGGCCTGTACGGCATCCTGGTGCTCGCGGTGGTCACCGTGTTCGTGGCCGGGCTCATGGTCGGCCGCACCCCCGAGTACCTGGGCAAGCGCATCGGCGCCCGTGAGATCAAGCTCGCCTCGCTGTACTTCCTGGTGACCCCGGTGCTGGTCCTGACCGGCACGGCCGTGGCCATGGCCACTCCGGTGGGCAGGTCGGCGATGCTCAACACCGGCCCGCACGGCTTCTCGGAGATCCTGTACGCCTACACCTCCGCCTCCAACAACAACGGCTCCGCGTTCGCCGGCGTGAGCGTCGACACGGTCTTCCACAACACGACGCTCGGCCTCTGCATGGCGCTGGGCCGCTTCCTGCCGATCGTGCTGGTGCTGGCGCTGGCCGGCTCGCTGGCCGGGCAGGCGCCGGTCCCCGTCTCGGCCGGGACGCTGCCCACGCACCGGCCGCAGTTCGCCGGCATGCTCGTCGGCGTCACGGTCATCCTCGTCGCCCTGACCTTCCTGCCCGCGCTGGCACTGGGGCCGCTGGCGGAAGGGATCCAGCGATGACCGCGAACCCCGCCGGCGCCGGACGCGCCCTGGCCGGCCGTCAGCCCGCCAAGGGCGGCGGCCTGTTCGACCCGCGCCAGCTGCTGAGGTCGCTGCCGGACGCGCTGCGCAAGCTCAGCCCCGCCACCATGTGGCGCAACCCGGTCATGTTCATCGTGGAGGTCGGCGCCGCCTTCACCACGGTGCTCGCCGTGGTCACGCCGTCGTCGTTCGCCTGGGCCGTGGTCGTGTGGCTGTGGCTGACCGTCGTGTTCGCCAACCTGGCCGAGGCCGTCGCGGAGGGGCGCGGCAAGGCCCAGGCCGCCACGCTCCGCGCCGCCAAGCGCGACACCGTGGCCCGCCGCCTGGCGAGCCCGGAGGCCTCCGAGTGGGAGAGCGTCGCCGCGCCCGAGCTGCGGCAGGGCGACCTGGTCGTGGTCGAGGCCGGGGAGGTCGTCCCCGGCGACGGCGACGTGGTCGAGGGCATCGCCAGCGTGGACGAGTCGGCCATCACCGGCGAGTCCGCGCCCGTGATCCGCGAGTCGGGCGGCGACCGGTCGGCGGTCACCGGCGGCACCAAGGTCCTGTCCGACCGCATCGTCGTCAAGATCACCCAGAGGCCGGGCGAGAGCTTCGTGGACCGGATGATCGCCCTGGTGGAGGGCGCCAACCGGCAGAAGACGCCCAACGAGATCGCACTGAACATCCTGCTGGCCGCGCTGACGATCATCTTTCTGGTGGTCACGGTGTCCATGCAGCCGCTGGCCATCTACGCCAAGGCCGTCAACCCCGGCGTCCCCGACTCGATCGCGCTCGACGGCGACGGCGTCACCGGGATCGTGCTGGTGTCGCTGGTGGTCTGCCTCATCCCGACCACCATCGGGGCGTTGCTGTCGGCCATCGGCATCGCCGGCATGGACCGGCTCGTCCAGCGCAACGTGCTCGCCATGAGCGGCCGGGCGGTCGAGGCGGCCGGCGACGTCTCCACGCTGCTGCTGGACAAGACCGGCACGATCACGCTCGGCAACCGGCAGGCGGCGGAGTTCGTCCCGGTGCCCGGGGTGTCGGAGCTGGAGCTGGCGCGCGCCGCGCAGCTGTCCAGCCTCGCCGACGAGACCCCCGAGGGCCGTTCGATCGTCGTGTTCGCCAAGCAGGCGTACGGCCTGCGCGAGCGGGCCCCCGGCGAGCTGGCCCGCGCCCACTGGGTGCCGTTCACCGCCCAGACCCGCATGTCGGGCGTGGATCTGGACGGGCAACAGATCCGCAAGGGCGCGGCCACCGCGGTCATGAAGTGGGTGCGCGACCACGGCGGCCACCCCACCGACCAGATCGGCCACCTCGTGGACGGCATCTCCGCGAGCGGCGGCACCCCGCTGGTCGTCGCGGAGCAGGGCCGGGTGCTCGGCGTCGTCCACCTCAAGGACATGGTCAAGCACGGCATGCGCGAGCGGTTCGACGAGATGCGCCGCATGGGCATCCGCACCGTCATGATCACAGGCGACAACCCGCTGACCGCCAGGGCCATCGCCGAGGAGGCCGGGGTGGACGACTTCCTCGCCGAGGCCACGCCCGAGGACAAGCTGGCCCTCATCAGGAAGGAGCAGGCGGGCGGGCGGCTGGTCGCCATGACCGGCGACGGCACCAACGACGCCCCCGCGCTGGCCCAGTCGGACGTCGGAGTGGCCATGAACACCGGCACCTCCGCCGCCAAGGAGGCCGGCAACATGGTCGACCTCGACTCCGACCCGACCAAGCTCATCGAGATCGTGGAGATCGGCAAGCAGCTGCTCATCACCCGGGGCGCGCTGACCACGTTCTCCATCGCCAACGACATAGCCAAGTACTTCGCGATCGTGCCCGCGATGTTCGCCGCCGTCTACCCGGGCCTGGACCTGCTCAACGTCATGCGGCTGGCCAGCCCGCAGTCGGCGGTGCTGTCCGCGGTGATCTTCAACGCGCTCGTCATCGTGGCGCTCATCCCGCTCGCGCTGCGCGGCGTGCGCTACCGGCCGGCCGGCGCGTCCCGGCTGCTCAGCCGCAACCTGGCCGTGTACGGCCTGGGCGGCATCGTGGTGCCGTTCGCCGGCATCAAGCTCATCGACCTGCTCGTCCAGCTCCTACCGGGGATGTCATGAACCGCCTGCCAGGCCCGCTCCGCCGCCTCCTCGCGGCGCTGCGCGCGCTGCTCGTCCTGACGCTGGTGACCGGCGTCGTCTATCCGCTCGCGGTCACCGGCCTGGCCCGGCTCCTGCCGGGCCGGGCGGACGGCTCCCTCGTGCAGCGCGACGGCCGGACCGTGGGCAGCGCCCTGGTCGGCCAGTCCTTCACCGACGCCGCCGGCCACCCGGTCAGGACGTACTTCCAGAGCCGCCCGTCCGCCGCGGGCGACGGCTACGACCCGCTCGCGACCGGCGCGAGCAACCTCGGACCGGAGGACGTCGTGGACGTCCTGCCCGCGCCCGGTGAGAAGGGCAGGACGTCGCTGCTGACGCAGGTGTGCGCCCGCTCCAGGGCGGCCGGTGAGCTGGAGGGCGTCTCCGGGGCGCGGCCGTACTGCACCCCCGACGGCGTGGGGGCCGTGCTGAAGGTGTTCCCGGCCGTCGGCGTCCCGGTCCGCGCCGTCAGCGTCAACCAGGTCTGTCCGGCCACGCCGTTCCTCGCCGCGTACCGGGGGGTCAAGGTCGAGTGCGCCAGGCCGGGCGAGGACTACGCGGCCGGCCGCACCGTCCCGGTCCGCGGGAGCGTCACCCGCGCCGAGGTGCCCGCCGACGCGGTGACGGCCTCCGGCTCCGGGCTCGACCCGCACATCTCGGTGGCGTACGCCGAGGTGCAGGCGCCGCGCGTGGCCAAGGAGCGCGGCCTGCCGCTCCGGCGGGTGGAGGAGCTGATCAGGCGGCACACCACCGGTCGTAGCCTGGGCTTCATGGGCGAGCCGGTCGTGAACGTGCTGGAGCTCAACCTGGCGCTCGACCGGCCGAGGGGGTGAGGAGCGGTGCCACGGGGACGGCTGCGGGTCTACCTGGGCGCGGCTCCCGGCGTCGGCAAGACGTACGCGATGCTCTGCGAGGGCCGCCGCGCGATGGCGCGCGGCCGGGACGTCGTCGTCGGGTACGTCGAGACGCACGGCCGCGCCCTCACCGCCGAGCTGCTGGACGGCATGGAGGTCGTCCCCCGCCGGACCCTGGTCCACCGCGGCGCGGAGTTCACCGAGCTGGACGTCGACGCGGTCGTCGCCCGCCGCCCCCGCGTCGCGCTGGTGGACGAGCTGGCCCACACCAACGTGCCCGGCTCCCGCAACGCCAAGCGGTGGCAGGACGTGGACGAGCTGCTCGACGCCGGCATCGACGTGGTCTCCACGGTCAACATCCAGCACCTGGAGTCGCTCAACGACGTCGTCCGCGACATCACCGGCGTGCCGCAGCGCGAGACCGTACCGGACGAGGTGGTGCGCAGGGCCGACCAGGTCGAGCTGGTGGACATGTCACCCGAGGCGCTGCGCCGCCGGATGGCCCACGGCAACGTCTACGCGCCCGAGAAGGTGGACGCGGCGCTGTCGAACTACTTCCGCGTCGGCAACCTCACCGCGCTGCGGGAGCTGGCGCTGCTGTGGGTCGCCGGGAAGGTGGACGAGCAGCTCGACCGCTACCGCGCCGACCACGGCATCGAGGGCACGTGGGAGGCGCGCGAGCGGGTCGTGGTCGCCCTGACCGGCGGTCCGGAGGGCGACACCCTGGTACGGCGGGCCGCCCGCATCGCCGGCCGTACCAAGGGAGCCGACCTGCTGGCCCTGCACGTGACCACCGGCGACGGGCTGACCGGCGCCGACCCCGCGCACCTGGCCCGGCAGCGGACGCTGGTGGAGAGCATGGGCGGCACCTACCACCAGGTCGTCGGCGACGACGTGCCCCGCGCCCTGCTGGACTTCGCCCGGGGCGTCAACGCCACCCAGCTCGTACTGGGGGCCTCGCGGCGTGGCCGCTTCGCCCAGCTCCTGTCGCCGGGGGTGGGGGTGACGACCACGGCCCTGTCGGGCCCCATCGACGTCCACATGATCACTCACGAGCGGGCCAGCAAGGGCCGCCGCCCGTCCCGGAGCGGGGCGGCGCTGACGCGGCGGCGCCGGCTGCTCGGCTGGGCGATGACCGCCCTCGGCCTGCCCGTCCTCACGGCCGTCCTGCACGGGCTGCGCGACACGCTGGGGCTGCCGAGCCAGATCCTGCTGTTCCAGATGTGGGTGATCGCGGTGGCGCTCGTCGGCGGGCTGTGGCCGGCGATGGGCGCGGCCGTCGGCGGGTTCCTGCTGCTCAACTACTTCTTCACCAACCCCTACCGGACCCTGCTCGTCTCCGACCCTGAGGCGCTGCTGGCGCTGATGGTGTTCGTCGTGGTCGCCGCCGCGGTCAGCGCGATCGTGGACGTGGCCGCCCGCCGCACGCGGGAGGCGGCCCGCGCCGGCGCCGACGCCGAGCTGCTGTCCACGCTGGCCGGTCACGTGCTGCGCGGCGACTCCGCGCTGCCCTCGCTGCTGGGACGGCTGCGCGAGACGTTCGGCCTGTCCTCCGTCACGCTCCTCGAACGAGCCGGCGAGCCCACCCCCGACGACCAGGCGCAGCCCGAGGCGTGGCACATCGTCGCCACCTCCGGGGGCCGCCCCGCCACCTGCCCGGGCGTCGCCGACACCGACGTGGCCGTGGACGACCGCCTCGTCCTGGCCGCCCGCGGCCGGCTGCTCGACGCGGCCGACCGCCGGGTGCTGGAGGCGTTCGCCGCCGAGGCCGCCGTCGCGCTGCGCCAGGAACGGCTGCGCGAGCAGGCCGCCCGCGCCGAGCCGCTGGCCGAGGCCGACCGGATGCGCACCGCACTGCTCGCCGCCGTCAGCCACGACCTGCGCACCCCCCTTGCCTCGGCCAAGGCGGCCGTCGAGAGCCTGCGCGGCACCGAGATCGACTGGTCGCCCGAGGACCGCGCGGAGCTGCTGGCCACCGCCGACGAGTCGCTGACCACGCTGGACCGGCTCGTCGCGAACCTGCTCGACATGAGCCGCCTGCAGGCCGGCGCGCTCGGGCTGTCCCTCCAGCCGGTGGCGCTGGACGAGGTCGTGCCGCTGGCCGTCGACGAGCTCGGGCCGCTCGCCCGCCGCGTCGAGGACACCATCTCCTTCGAGCTGCCCGAGGTCCTCACCGACCCGGCGCTGCTGGAGCGCATCCTCGTCAACCTCGTCTCCAACGCCGTCCGCTACAGCCCGCCCGCGGAGAAGGTCCTCGTCACCGCCAGCAGCCACGGCGAGCAGGTGCAGATCCGCGTCGTCGACCGCGGCCCCGGCGTGCCGCGCGACGCGCACGACCGGATGTTCCTGCCGTTCCAGCGGCTCGGCGACCGCGACAACCACACCGGTCCCGGCCTGGGCCTGGCCCTGTCCCGTGGCCTGGCCGAGGCCATGGGCGGCACGCTGGTCCCCGACGAGACGCCCGGCGGTGGCCTGACCATGGTCCTCACCCTGCCCGCGTGCCTGCCCCCGCCCCCTCCGGAGCTGCCATGACCCGCATCCTCATCGTGGACGACGAGCCGCAGATTCTCCGGGCGCTGCGGATCAACCTCGCCGCCCGCCACTACGAGGTGGCCGTCGCCGCCGACGGCGCCTCGGCGCTGCGCCAGGCCGCCGACTGGCGCCCCGACCTGGTGATCCTCGACCTGGGCCTGCCGGACCTCGACGGCGTGGACGTCATCCACGGCCTGCGCGGGTGGACCTCGCTGCCGATCCTCGTGCTGTCGGGACGGGCGGGCAGCGCCGACAAGGTGGAGGCCCTGGACGCGGGGGCCGACGACTACGTCACCAAGCCGTTCGCCGTGGACGAGCTGCTCGCCCGCATCCGCGCCGCCACCCGCCGGGCCGGCGGCCACGAGCCGGAGGCCACCTCGGTCGCTGTCGGCGACCACGTCGTGGACCTGGTGGCCAAGCGGGTCTCCGGCGGGGTGCGGCTGACGCCGACCGAGTGGCGCATGGTGGAGCTGCTGCTGCGCAACCCCGACCGGCTGATCAGTCAGCGCCAGATGCTGGCCGAGGTGTGGGGTGGCGCCCACGTCAAGGAGACGCACTACCTGCGCCAGTACATGGCCCAGCTGCGCAAGAAGCTCGAACGCGACCCGGCCCGCCCCGTCCACCTGCTGACCGAGCCGGGCATGGGCTACCGCTTCAAGCCCTGATCCGCATGTTTGCTGCCTCTTTGGGTAAGATTGCCGCTGGTGTGCCGGGAAGTCTGGTCGGCTTGTTCTACAGCCGACCCTTCCCAGGAGCTCTCCTTGACCCGCAGGCCGCCGTCCTCCTCCCGTGTCCTGCGCCTGTTCGGCCGCGGCTCACGGGCCGAGTCCCGCCGCATCGCCGACGTCCTGCGCACCGAGACCATCGGCGGCGCGCTCCTGCTCGCCGGCGCCCTGCTCGGCCTGGTGTGGGCCAACTCACCGTGGGGTGGAGCCTACGAGGCGCTGCGGTCGTTCCGGGTCGGGCCCGCCGCCCTTCACCTGGACCTCAGCCTGGCCGCCTGGGCGGCCGACGGCCTGCTGGCGATCTTCTTCTTCGTGGCCGGCCTGGAGCTCAAGCGCGAGTTCACGGCCGGTGACCTGCGCGACCCGCGGCGCGCGGCGGTCCCCGTCGCCGCCGCCATGGGCGGCGTGCTCGTCCCCGCCGTCGCGTACCTGGTCACGACCTCCGTCGCCGGCGCCGCCGACGCCGCGCAGGGATGGGCGATCCCGACCGCCACCGACATCGCCTTCGCGCTGGCGGTGCTCGCGGTGATCGGCCGGCATCTGCCGGCCGCGCTGCGCACGTTCCTGCTCACCCTGGCCGTGGTGGATGACCTGCTCGCCATCGTGATCATCGCGGTGTTCTACACCGAACGGCTCGCGCCGCTCCCGCTGCTCGGCGCCGCCGTGCCGCTGGCCGTCTTCGCCCTCCTCGTACGGCGGGACGTGCGCGCCTGGTGGCTGCTGCTGCCGCTGGCGGCGCTCACCTGGGCCCTGGTGCACGCCTCCGGCGTTCACGCCACGGTGGCCGGAGTGCTGCTCGCCTTCACCGTTCCCACCTCTTCCACCGGCCGCCGGGCCGGGGCGACCGCCCCGGCGGAGCACTTCGAGCACCGGTTCAGGCCGTTGTCGGCGGGGGTGGCCGTGCCGGTGTTCGCGTTCCTGTCGGCGGGGGTGGCGATCGGCGGGCCGGACGGGCTGGTCCGGACGATGGCCGACCCGGTCGCCCTCGGCGTCGCCGCCGGGCTGATCGTCGGCAAGCCGCTGGGCGTCATGGCCGCCACCTGGCTGGTGTCCCGGTTCACGCACGCCGAGCTGGACGAGAGCCTGGCCTGGGTGGACGTGCTGGGGCTGGCGCTGCTGGCCGGCATCGGGTTCACCGTGTCGCTGCTCATCGGCGAGCTGGCCTTCGGCGCAGGCAGCCAGGGCGACGCCCACGTCAAGATCGCCGTGCTCGCCGGCTCGCTGACGGCGGCACTCCTGGCGGCGGTGGTGCTGCGCCTGCGCGACAACGTCTACCGCCGCATCGAGCGGGAGCAGGCGCCTTCCGGCCCGTCCTAGTACTCCAGCCGTAGATCGTGATCTCAATGGTGAGGGGCGTCGAGGCGGCAGATGTCCAGCGTGGATCATCTCGCCCGAGATCGCCCATGCCGTCGCGGGCGTCGGCTCCTTCTCCGTCTACCCGAGTTCACCGCGACGGAGGGCGTCCCTTATCTCGCTGAGCTTCGCGGTCGTTGCCGGGGTCCGCTCCTGTGCTTGTTCAGCGAGTCGGAGGGCATCGTCGATCTCGCTGAGCTTCCTGGAGGACAGGACGGCCGCCCGCTCCATCAGGTCGTCCCGGGACACGGTGGTCAGCCACGTGCACGGGGTGAAGCCTGGACGCGGGAGCGCGAGCCGCAGCACGCCTTCGAGCGGCAGCCCTTCACCGGCGCCGACCGTCACTTCGATGCCCAGACCGCTGATGTCGAGGCCCGCCGGAGCGACGACCTGCATCACCTGGAACCCGGACGCGTCGTCTCCTGACAGCAGTACGACCAACCTCCGCTCGTCGAACTGGACCCACCAGACTTCGCCACGTTGCACGAGCCCTCCGATACACAGGACGGCAGGCAGACGCTGCGCGACCTGACGCGATGTGGAGACGGGTGCGGCCACCGTTGATCATCGGTGTGTGAAGACAAACGATCATGCGGTGGCCGCAGGTCACAGCGTAGACCCTGCCTGCTGGCAGGAGGCGTTCGAGGGCCTGATGAGCCGGATGGCGGGACGCTTCACGCGGGTCGAATCCCGACGCCGGGCCCGGAAGTAGTCACCCACCTCGTCGTGGACCTGGTCGGCATCCCACTTCGCCCTCCCGAGCAGGTGCTGCATGCCGTCCGGGGTCCTCCGCGCGAACGAACACGAGGGTCATCCCTCGCCCGACGAGCTGATACCGCTCACTTGTGACGAGATCCAACGACTGTTCATCACGCTCGTCAACCGGACCGTCTTTGACCCTGTCCACCGACTTCGCTGGTCCGTCTGGCGACGCCGCCACCAGGCCCGATCCCAGGCCAGCCACTACCGGCGTCAAGCCGCTCAAGCATGAAGATCACGACCTACGGCTGTAGTACTAGGCGCGGCTGCTGCGGCGCGGCAGGAGTGGCGGTGGCCTTCAGCGTCTGTCTTCGAACCCGGCCGGGATCTTGCAGTCGTTCACTTACATGTGCGGGCCGAGGAAGCAGCCGCCGGAGGCGTCGATGACCTGCCCGGTGACCCAGCGGCCCGCGTCGGAGGCCAGGAAGCCGACCACGTCGGCGATGTCCTCGGGCTGGCCGACCCGGGGGATCGCGTTGCTGCTCGCGACCATCTTCTGGGCCTGGGGGTTCCCGCGCATCCACGGGTTGGCGTCGGTCTCCGTGGGGCCCGGGGTGACGGTGTTCACGGTGATGCCGCGGGTCCCCACCGCGTTGGCCAGGGTGCGGCCGAAGACGTTCACGGCGGCCTTGCTCATCGCGTACGCCAGTTCCGGTAGCGCGATCCGGGTCGCCGCCGACGACACGTTGATGATGCGGCCGCCGTCGTTCATCAGGGGAAGCGCTCGCTGGGCGATGAACAACGGTGCCTTGGTGTTGACGGCGAACAGCCGGTCGAACTCCGCGGGGCTGATCGACTCGATCGACCCCGGGGCCCCGACGGCGGCGTTGTTGACCACGATGTCCAGCCGCACCCGCCCGGTCCGTTCGCGCAGCCCGGCTTCCAGCCCGGCGAACAGCGTGTCCACGTCGGCGGGAACACCCAGCTCCGCCCGGACGGCGAAGGCGTTTCCGCCAGTGTTCTCGATCAAGGAGATGGTCTCCTGGGCGGCCGCCTCATTGGACCCGTAATGCACAACCACCAGCGCGCCGTCGGCTGCCAGCCGCTGCGCGATGGCCCGGCCGATGCCCCGCGAGGCCCCGGTCACCAGCGCCGTCTTACCCCTGAGAGTCATTGCTTCCTGCCCTTCCGTTACGCCTGTCCCGTGCTCTACGTCGGGAAATCTGGCCAAGCGCGCTGACACCACAGTGACAACCCGCTGACAAGTTCGACCACGTGCGCACAATGTCCCGGACCAGAACGGTGACGACTGCGCCTCGATCGCGCGTGGGATTCCATCAGGATGGGGGCCTTGAATGTCGAAAGACGTCGATCTCACCCCGTTGGCTGGAACCGGCGTCTGCCGGGCGGCAGCCTGTCACCCATGATCACTCGGGACATCGACCGGATCGACCACTCCGTCCTCTACACCACCGACATGGACGCCACCGCGGCGGCCTACGAGGCGCTCGGATTCACGCTCAGCCCGCTGTCCATGCACATGGGCTCCGACCGCCCCGGCGGCGAGCGCAGGCCGATGGGCGCCGGCAACCGGTGCGCCCTGTTCGGCCGCACCTACCTCGAACTGCTCGGCCTGTACGGGGACGGCTCGGTCGACCCCTGGAACATCCGCCCGCTCATCGCCCAGTACGAGGGCCTGCACGGGTACTCCTTCGGCTGCACCGACATCGAGACCGCCGAGAAGCGCCTGCGCACGGCCGGCCTGTCCTCCTCCGGAGTGCTGCCGCTGCAGCGGGATGTGGACACCCCTGACGGTGTGCAGAGCGCCCGCTTCGAGGCGGTCCACCTCGACCGGGCGCTCACACCCGAAGGGCTGATCCACGCCGCGTACCACCTGACCCCTGAACTGATCCACCAGCCGCGCTACCTGGAGCACGCCAACGGCGCCACCGGCCTGTACAGCGTGCTGCTCGTGGTCGACGACGCCGACTTGGAGCCCACCGTCGCCCGCTACGCCCTCATCCTGGCCACCGAACCGATGATCGAGGGACCGGTGCACGTGCTGCCCCTGCCGCTGGGCAGGGTGGAGGTCGTCGCGGTGTCCGCCTTCCGCGCGATGATGCCCGGCGAGCCGGTGCCCGCACTGCCGTACATGGCCGGGCAAGCCGTGTCCGTACGTGACGTGCGGGCGGCCCGCGATCTGGTGGAGGGCAACGGGTTCGCCACGGGCGACATACCGGGCGGGTTCTTCGTCGGCGCCGCCCAGGCTCGTGGCGCCGCACTGGCCTTCCTGGAGGTGTGACCGGTGACCGGCCTGATTCACGCACCCGCCGGGACGCTGCGTGGCGTCCCCGCGAACGGCGCGGTCACCACCTTCCTCGGCATCCCCTACGCTCGCGCCGAGCGGTTCGCCGCGCCGCAGCCGACGCGGTGGGACGGCGTGCTGGATGCCGTCCAACCGGGTCTGGCAGCCCCGCAGCCGCGCACGTCGCGGCTCGAACGTGCCCTCGGCCCCGGCAGCGATCTCCGCCAGGGTGAGGACTGCCTGTCACTCAATGTGTGGACACCGGGCGGCAGCGGGTTGCCGGTCCTGGTGTGGCTGCACGGTGGCGGCTTCCTGACCGGTTCCGGTGCCCAGTCCTGGTACGACGGCGCGCTGCTGGCCGAACGTGGCCGGATGGTGGTCGTCACCGTCAACTACCGGCTGGGCGCCTTGGGCTACCTGTATCTGACGCCGCAGTTCCCCCCGGCCAACCTCGGCCTGCTCGACCAGATGGCCGCCCTGCTCTGGGTGAGGGAGAACATCTCGGCCTTCGGCGGTGACCCGGCTCGCGTCACCCTGGCCGGCCAGTCCGCCGGAGCGATGTCCGCGCTGGCGCTGCCCGGCCGTGACGTGTTCGGGCAAGTCATTCTGCAGAGCACACCGGCCGGCGTACAGCCGTACAGCATCGGCGAGGCCGCCGAGATCGGCCAAACGTTCCTGGACGTCCTCGAACTGCGTCCCGGCGACGCCGAACGGCTGCGCACCGTACCGCTCGCCGACCTGCTCGGCGCCCAGGAGCAGGTCGCCCGCCGCATCGCGCAGTCCGGCAGGGTGACGCCGCCCTTCCAACTGGTCGCCGCCGACGGCGTGCCGGCCGACCTGACCACCGGCCCCCGGAAGGAGGTGCCCATGCTGATCGGCACCACCCGGGACGAGGCCCGGGCCTTCTTCCCCCAAGCTGAGGCCGGGCTCACCGCGCGGCTGTTCCGCGACGGCAACCTGCGCCTGGCCGGCCGAGCCCACTCGGCCCACCTCTACCAGTTCGACTGGTCACCGCCGGGCAGCCCGTTCGGCGCCTGTCACTGCATCGAACTGCCGTTCGTCTTCGGCAATCTGCCCGCCTGGCATGCCTCCCCGATGCTGGCCGGCGCGGAACCTGCGCAGCTTGAGCGACTCGTGGCGTACGTGCAGGGCGCCTGGACGGCCTTCGTCCACGACGGCTCGCCCGGCTGGCCCGCCTTCCCTCACGTCGAGCACATCACGCTAGCCTGACCACAGTGACCGCCCCGGTCCTGGACAAGCTCGATCGCGCCATCGTCCACGCCCTGCACGTGGACGGCCGCGCGCCCTTCAGCCGTATCGCGTCGGTGCTGGAGGTGTCCGACCAGACAGTGACACGCCGCTACCACAGGCTCCGCTCCGCAGGGCTGCTGCAGGTCATCGGTCAGGTCCAGGCGCGACGGCTGGGCTGGGCGGAGTGGTTCGTCCGGATCCAGGTCGTGCCCGACGCGGCTGTGCCCATCGCCGAAGCGCTGGCCCGCCGAGCGGACACCTCCTGGGTCAGCCTCACCTCCGGCGGCACCCAGATCGTCTGCGTGGTGCGGGCACGCAGCTTCCGCGAGCGCGATGCGCTGCTGCTGGGCCAGTTGCCCCGCACACCGCGGGTGGTCGGGGTGACGGCGCACTGCCTGCTGCGGGTCTTCGCCGGCGGCCCCACCGGCTGGCACGGCAGAGCCGACTCGCTCACGTGCGAGCAGATCGCCGCGCTGGCCCCGCAGCACGCACCAGGGGCTCAGCGGGAGCGGGTCGTCCTGGACGAAGGCGATGAGCGCCTGCTGGGGGTCCTGGCTCGGGACGGCCGCGCCGGATACCCGGAGCTGGCCCGGGCCACCGGCTGGTCTCCGGCGACGGCCAAGCGCAGGCTGGACCACCTGCGCGACTCCGGCGTGCTGTTCTTCGACGTGGACATCGACCCTCTGCTCCTGGGCTTCGAGATGGTCGCGATCCTCTGGCTGACCGTCGAACCCTCCGCCCTGCGCCACACGGCCCAGGCGGTGGCCGCGCATCCCGAAGTCGCCTTCGCCGCCGCCACCACCGGCCCGACCAACCTGCTGATGTTCGTCGCCTGCCGCGACGCCGGCGCGCTCTACGACTACCTCGAGGGCGGCATCGGCAGCCTGCCAGGAGTGCGGCACATCGAAAGCGCCCCGGTCATCCGAGACAGCAAACGAGCCGGCACAGCCAGAACGGCAACGTAGCCAGCGCCACGGGTCCACCGACCGTCGCCATCCATTTCCGATCTTCGATCCTCATACGTCCGACCGTACGGGTCACCATCTGTCCAAGCGCTCACGTCGCGAAAGCCGGCAGACGCCGCCGGCATCCTGGACAACCAGCTCGGCAGCCGCTCGGCCAGGAGAGGGCTTCACGTCGCGGCCCTGACGCCCCCGGTGGAGCCGTTCGTGGTGCCGGCCGGGGCGCGGTCGAGGCGGCCGGTCCAGACGCGGCCGAGCTGGAGCATGCTGCCGCCGAACATCAGCACGCCGATCGGCACGTGCAGGACCTTGGCGTGCGCCATGCCGAGCGCCGCCTGCACGAGCGTCAACACCAGCATTCCCGCCGCCGGCATGATGACGGCGAGCCGTCGCGTCATGATGGCCGCCACCAGGTGCAGCAGCACCGTGACGACGACCGCGACCGCGGACGCGCCGTGCAGCTCGCGCCCACCGGGTGAGGACAGCAGCAGGCCGGCCGTGACCGCCTGGACGAGCAGCGCGAGGGTCTGCAGCAGCATCGCGACACGTAGGAACACGGGGTCTCCTCCGGGGAGTGCGGGAGTGTGGGCGGCGTGCCGCCCGTGACGACCGCCATCGTCCCGCTCGGCCGGTCGCCGCGCGTCCGGCCAGGGGAGGCTTCCGTGCCTACCCCGAGGGGGGCAGCGGGGCCGTCCCGGTTACGCCGCCGGGAGTAGCCGGCCGTACACCGGCACGACGACCTGGGACGGCGACGCGTGGACGATCTCCCGACCCCTACGATGAGCTGTCATTGGCGACATAACGAATTCGCCTGCGCGTTTGTGGAGGAAACCAGTGCCAGCGCCGATCCTTCGCCCCCGCGGCGAGGCCGCCCGGGTCATGCCGGTCGAGCTGTTCTTCGATCTTGTGTACGTGTTCGCCATCACCCAGCTCTCCCACCTGCTCCTCAACCACCTCGACACGGCCGGGGCGGCGCAGACGCTGCTGCTGACGCTGGCCGTGTGGTGGGCCTGGATGTACACCACCTGGACCACGAACTACTGCGACCCCGACCACCCGGCCCTGCGGCTGACACTGACCGGGGCCATGCTGGCCGGGCTGGTCATGGCGGCGGCGCTGCCGCAGGCGTTCGGCCCGCGGGCCTGGTGGTTCGCCGGCGCGTACGTGGCGCTCCAGGTGGGGCGGACGATCGTGGTGACGGTGGCGGCCCGCGCGTTCCCGATCGGGCGGACGTTCCGGCTGGTCCTGGCCTACCACGCGGTCAGCGCGGTGCTCTGGATCGCGGGCGCCGCGCTCGGCGGGACGGCCCAGGCGGTTCTGTGGACGGCCGCCCTGCTCGTGGAGTACGCGGCGCCGTGGCTCGGCTATCGCATACCGATCCTCGGCGGCGTGACCCCTGCCGACTGGACGATCGACGGCGCCCACATGGCCGAGCGCTGCCAGCTCTTCGTCATCATCGCGCTGGGCGAGTCGGTGCTGGTGACCGGCGTGACGCTGGCCGAGCATCCGCACCTGGACACCGCCACGGTCGCCGCGTTCACCGTCGCGTTCCTCGCCAGCGTGGCGACGTGGTGGGTGTACTTCCACCAGACCGCCGAGAAGGCGGCCGAGGCCACCGCCCGGTCCAGCGACACCGGGCGGCTCGGCAGGTCCGCGTACACCTACATCCACATCCCCATGGTCGCCGGGATCATCGTGGCGGCCGTGGGCGACGAGCTGGTGATCGCGCACCCGCTCGACGGGGTCTCCGCCGGCACGGCCCTGACGGTGCTGGGCGGTCCGGCGCTGTTCCTGGCGGGGCACGCGCTGTTCCAGAAGGCCGTGTTCGGGCGGGTGCCGGCCAACCGCGTCGCGGGGATCGGCGTCCTGGCGGCGGCCGGGCTGCTCGTGGCGCTCGCGCCCGGTCTCGTGCCGCCGCTGGTGCTGGCGGTCGTCGCCGCACTGGTGCTCGCCGCGGTCGCCGCGACCGACATGGTCCGCGGCCGGTCCCGCGCCACGGCCGGCCTCGCCTCCTGAACCCCGGCCCGCTGCCGGCCGGCTCCTGACTCCCCCGGCGGTCAGACCGGCTCGCCGGCGACTCCCGAGCGCCCCGCGGGGACGCCCACGAGCAGCACGGTCGCGCGTGGCCGCACGGACTCACCGAAGACTTCCGCAAGGGCGTCGGTGATGGCGGCGATCAGCCGGGCGGGGACGTCGCCGAGCCCGGGAACGGTGAACGCCCCCTCGCGGAGGTTCAGCGTCACGACCGGCGCCGTCTCCTCGGCCGGCTCGCCGCCGATCCCCCAGCGGCGCTGCGGGATGCCGAACAGGTCCACGACGGCCAGCGACCGCAGCCGCTCGCCGAACACGGCACCGACCGCGTCGGTCAGCGCCCGGATGAGCTTGGGCTCCACGTCACCGTCGAGCGCCTCCTCGCGGATCTGCACGTGGAAGTGCGGCATGGTAGGTCTCCGTTCATTGAGTACGGCATAAAGCTTTGCACACAAAACATATTTTACTCCAAAGCTAAAAGAGGGGATCTGCCATGTCAACCGACGGACGGCGCCGGCAGGGCGGCGAGGAGGCGCCGGGGCCCGGGGTCGACGACGCCATCCGGGCGATGTTGCTGCTCATGCCGCGCATGGTGGGGCGCGCCAAGCGGATCCAGGTCCCCGAGGAGCTGCGGTCGCTCGCGCTGGCGCCGCGGCACCTCTCGCTGCTGTCGTACCTGCTGTTCGACGGGCCCATGACCGTGAACGACCTGGCCGCGCGCCTGGAGGTCGCTCCGACGACCGTCAGCCTCATGGTGGGCGAGCTGAGCCGCAAGGGCGTCCTGGAGCGACGCGAGGACGAGGCCGACCGGCGCCGCCGCATCGTCAGCATCACCGACGCCCGGCGGCCCGCCATCGCCGGCTGGCTGGCACCGGGAGCGGCGGCCTGGCGACACGCCCTCGAACCCCTGACGCCCGCCGAGCGACGCCTGTTCATCGACACCTTGCGCGCGTACGAGGCGGCGATCGCCGACGACGACCGCGATCCCGCCTAGAAGATCACTGATCGCCGCCATCCGGCGGGTGATCAGCCACGGGCCCGGCGCCGCGCAGGCCGCCGCCGACGGTTGCACCGCCCATGACCACGGCGATCCGGGCAAGCCACGCATCGCCTGGGACGATGGGCAAGCCCGTGCCGCGCTGGTGGATGCCCTGGTCGCCGACCGCCATCCGGCTGCTCGCCGGCCTGCCGAGCAGCCCTTGGACGACCAAGCCGCCACTGCGGTGGGCCTGCTCGCTCTGGTCGCCGGCCAGGACGTGGAACCGGCCGAGGACTCCGACGGCCGGGACGGACGCCGGCGCATCGCGACGCTGGGCGTAGTGCTCCAGGTAGCGGGTGAGGGTGAGCGGGCTGTCCGGTGGCCCGCATCGCCTCCGCCAGGTCGTACGCCTGCTCGCCGGCGTCAGGCGATCTTGGGGGTGGCGCGCATGCCGACGTACACGCAGGCCGTGCCGTCGGCCAGGGTGGAGAAGACGACGGGCATGTAGTCCTCGCTGAAGGACGGGCCCGCCCCCGTGGCCGCGAAGACGGTCCGGGTCACCGGGAGCAGCTCCATGTCCAGGGGCGGGGACATGTCCTTCATGTCGTCCACGAACTCGTAACGCATGCGCAGGCCGTCACCGTCGTCATCACCGGCGCCTCCGCTGTCCTGGCTGACGGTGATGACGACACCGGCGCGCCGGTAGGTGCCGAGCAGCGGGGTGACGTCCACGGTGGGGGGTTCGGCGGGCGGGCCGAAGGGGGCGGGCATGGTGACGCCGGCGAGTTCGGCGAGCAGGTCGCGGAACAGGTCGGCGTACAGGAGCCGGGCGCTGCCGCCGTTGGTCAGCAGGACCAGGGCGAGGCCGGCGTGCGGGACGACGCGCAGGTAGGCGTACTGGCCGATGGCGGCGCCGTCGTGGCCGTAGCCGGGCACGCCGTTCCAGTCGTAGAGGGTCCAGCCGAGGCCCCAGCCGTCGGCGGAGACGGTCCACTTGTCGGGCACGTCGGTCTCGCGGCGCTGCATGGCGGCGACCGCCTCGGCCGACAGCACCGGGCCGCCGCCGGCCAGGTGCATGGCGGCCAGGCGGGCCATGTCGCCGGCCGAGGTGATGACGCGGCCGGCGGGGCCGGCCGAGCGCGGCATGAGGTCCCAGGCGGGGGCCGGGTCGGGGTCGGCGCCGGGCTCGCCCAGGTGGCTCATCGCGGCCGGGAAGCGCAGCGCCTCCTCCGGCAGCGTCATCGAGCGCTCCAGGCCGAGCGGGGTGAACAGCAGGTCCTTGAGTGCCTGGTCCCAGGTGCGGCCGGTGAGGACCTCGATGAGGCGGCCCAGCACGATGTAGCCGAGCCCGCCGTAGGAGATCGCGGTGCCGGGCGGGCAGTCCAGCGGCACGTCCCGGGCGGCCTCGACGTAGCGGGCCAGGCAGTCGTCACCGCGCCCGCCGTCGTAATTGAAGTCGTTGGTGACGCCGCCGGTGTGCGACAGGAGCTGGCGGACGGTGATCTTCCGGGTGGCCACGGGGTCAGGGGTGGCGAACTCGGGCAGGACGTCGGCCACCCGGGTGTCCAGCGTCAGCCGGCCCTCGTCGATCAGCCGCATCACCAGGGTGGCCGTGTAGACCTTGGCGATCGAGCCGGACAGGAACACCGAGTCGGTCGTCACCTCCACGCCGGTGCCCCGGTGCAGCACGCCGCTCGCCAGCTCGTGCACCCGCCCGTTGACCAGCACCGCCAGCGACGCGCCCGGCACGTGGTGCCGCCGGCGCAGCTCGTCGAAGCGCGCCTGCCAGCGGGCCAGGTCAAAGGTCTGCCCCTGCGAGCCGGCACTCCCCCAGTCGCCGCCGGCCGTCCAGCCACCCTGCTCGGTCCACTGCACGTTCGTCGCCATGCTTCCTCCTGTACGTTGTCCCCTCGATGCGCACACTGTACGCACATTGGAGCAGCGTACGCAATCGCGCACGGTTGTACCGTCGAGGCGGTCAGCAGACATGAGGCACCACCCGGCGGCGGTGCGGCGGTCCAGCCGGACAGCTTCGCGGCTTGACGGCTCTGCGGCCCAGCCATGCAGCGATACGGCCGTGCGATCGTGCGGCGGTACGGCCGCCGTGCGGCATGGCGGCTGCCGGCGAACGTGCAACGCACGTGCGCGTTCTCGGCGCACGACGCACTTGGGCGAGCTTGCGATGCTGACAGGATGGGATCACTGTACGCATGCTGCGAACGTCGTACGCTACCATGGGCGTCCCGCAACGAGGAGACCTGTATGCCAGCCGAGAAGCAGCCCATTCCCTCGGTATGGGCTCGCCCGCGTCGCAAGCGGGAGCAGCCCTCGCTGAGTCGCGACCGGATCGTGTCCGAGGCCATCCAACTCCTGGACACCGAGGGCATCGACGCCCTGAGCATGCGCAGCCTCGGCGCCCGGCTCGGCGCCGGAGCCACGTCTCTCTATCGGCACGTGGCCAACAAGGACGAGCTGATCGAGCTGGTCGTGGACGAGATCTACGGCGAGGTACGGGTGCCCGCCGCCGACCCCGCACGCTGGCGGGCGGCCGTCACCGAATCCGCCCACAGCCTGCGCTCGATGGTGCTGCGTCATCCCTGGGTCGCCTCCGTGCTCGGCCAGGTCGGGCTCGCCTATCTCGGGCCCAACCTGATGCGGCAGTCGGAGCGCATGCTCACCCTGTTCAAAGCGGCGGGCTTCGCCGTCGACGAAGCCGATCGGGCCATGAAACTGCTCATCGCCTACGTCATCGGGATGACCACCAGCGAGGCTGCCTACCTGTCGGTGCTCGCCCGCAGCGGCCAGAACGAACAGGACTGGCTCGAGAGCCTGCGACCGACCACCGAACAGGCCCTGCAGGACTACCCGCTCCTGCGCGACGGGCGCGCCGCGGAGCAGATCGAGGATCCGGAGCAGATCCGCGCAGAGTCCTTCGTCTACGGCGTCGAGCGCATCCTTGATGGCTTGGAGACCAGGCTCGGCCGCACTCCCGCCCGTTGAGACACGGCCGGAGGGCGACGGCCCGGTTCGGTGGACACCTGATCTCTGGGGAACCCTGGTTCCCGGTAGAAGGAGTCTGCTGTGCCGAACAACTATCCGCCGCAGCTGCGCCGGCAGATGGTGGAGCTGGTGCTGGCGGGACGGACGCCGGAGGAGCCGGCCAAGGTGTTCCAGCCCTCCGCGCTGTCAGCCACAGGCTCACGAACCGCATCCTTCGACGTGGTGAGCGCCGACGACCTATCGGTTGCCGGGCGGGTCCCAGAGTCCCGCGGCGGCGGTCTCGGTGACGTAGTCCTCGAACCGCCTGGCCGGCCGGCCGAGGGCGCGTTCCACGCCGTCGGCGACCTCGGCGTGCCGGCCGTCGCGGACGGCCGTGAGCAGGCCGGTGAGCAGCCGCGCGACGTCTGCCGGGACGCCACCCGCGACCTGGCGTTCGACGAAGACCTCGGGGGCGACGTCGACGTGACGGACCGTACGCCCGGTGGCCTCGGCGATGAGGCCGGTCGCCTCACCGACGGAGATCGCCCGCGGACCGGTCAGCTCGTAGAGCCGGCCGGCGTGGCGGTCGTCGGTCAGCGCCGACACCGCGACCTCGGCGATGTCGTCCGCGTCGACGAACGGCGTGCGCCCGTCACCGGTGGGCAGGTACAAGCTTCCCTCCAGAACCCCGCGCAGCCAGAACGCCTCGCTGAAGTTCTGCGAGAACCAGGTCGGCCGCAGGATGGTCCACTCGACGCCGGAGTCCCGGACGGCCCGCTCGGCGGGCTTGAGGGGATGCCGGTCGTCGGCGTCGACGCCGGGGGCCGACAGCAGCACCAGCCGCCCCACGCCCGCGGCGACCGCCTGGGCCACGAACCGTGGGAGGCGCGCCTGGCCCTCCGCGCTCGGCTGCAGGCCGGGCGTCATGAGGTAGGCGGTGCCGACGCCGTCGAGCGCGGGTCCCCAGGTGGCCGGGTCGTCCAGGTCGAAGGAGACGTCGCCACCCGTACGGGACGCCGTCCGGACCGGCCGGCCGGAGGACTTGAGGCGCCGGGCGATGCGGCGACCGGTCTTGCCGGTGCCGCCGAGAATGAGGATGTTCTGCACAGCTTCCAGAGAACTCCATCGGCCGCAGACGATCCATGGGTGAACGTCGCCGATACATTTGTGATCGTCTACCATGCGCGGCATGGATGTCCTGAGCGATCTGCTGCATCGGGCCCGTACCAGGAGCGCGATGGTGCGGCAGCTGGTTCAGCGGCCGCCGTGGTCGATGACCTTCGCCGACGTTCCTCCTCTCACGATCGTGGCCACGCTCGGCGGCCGCGCGTCGATCCGGCTCGACGACGACGCCGTGCCGCTGCTCCTGGGCGCCGGCGACATCGCCCTCATCAGCGCCACCGGCCGGTACACGATCGCCGACGATCCGTCCACCCCGCCCCAGGTCGTGGTACGCGGGGGGAGGAAATACGCCGTCGGCGGGAACGAGGACGCGGCGGCCGGCCGGAGCCTGGCGCCGCGCACCTACGGCGACGGTCTGCCCGGGGCCACGACCATGCTCCGCGGCGCGTACGAGCTCCGCGGCGACGTGGGCGAACGCCTGCTGGACGTGCTCCCGCCGCTGGCCGTCGTGCCCGCCGGGCCGCGGACCCGGGCGGCGCTGGATCTGCTCACCACCGAGGCCGCCTGTGACGAGCCCGGCCAGGACGCCGTCCTCGACCGGCTGCTGGACCTCGTGCTCGTGCTGGCGTTGCGGGCCTGGTGCGCCAGGCCCGAGCCGGGGCTCCCCGCCTGGTACCGGGCACTGGGCGACCCCGCCGTCGGAGACGCGCTGCGCCTGCTGCACGAGGATCCCGCCCACCGGTGGACGGTCGCCGCGCTGGCCGCGAAAGTCGGCATGTCCCGCGCCGCCTTCGCCGCCCGCTTCACCGGCCTGGTCGGCGAGCCCCCGCTCACCTACCTCACCAACTGGCGGATGACCTTGGGGGCGGACCTGCTCCGTGACACCGAGGCGACCGTCGCCGCCGTGGCCCGCACGGTCGGGTACGAGGACGCCTTCGCCTTCAGCGTGGCGTTCAAGCGCGCCCGCGGCGTGAGCCCCTCGATCTGGCGCCGAGGGACGCGCTGACCCCGGCTCGGTGCTGCCACTCAGCCGTGAGCGTCACGAAAGCCAGTCGGGATCGTGCCTTCGTGCCCGCCTGGCCTGGGCGAGCCGACCGACCGGAACATTCGTACAAGATACCGGCGCGCACCGACGGCGACAGTAGGCCCATGATTATCTCCCCGGGGCTCGACGACCCCGCTGTTTCGACGACGCCGGCCTGCGCTTTCCGCTCCGGCAGGATGACGTGAGCAGCCCCGCACGGCGCCGGCGGCGCCTCTTGATCGCCTCGGCTGTCCTCCTCGTCGTCGTCGGGTTGCTTCTCGTGAACGCGGCGGTGGTGACGCGGCAGAGCGCCGAGGCCAGTGGGAATCCGACCCTGCCTCTCGACGGCGGGAACATCTACGTCCGCCAGGACGGCCCCCCGGATGCCCCGGCACTCGTACTGATCCACGGGCTCGCCGCGTCGACCCGGTCGTGGGACGCGCTCGTTCCGCTGCTGGCCACCTCCCATCGCGTCATCCGGATCGACCTGCTCGGACACGGCCGGTCGGCCAAACCGGCCGGCGGCGGCTACGGGATGCCGGAGCAGGGGCGCCGGGTCGGTGAGGCGATGGACCGGCTCGGGGTCAAGCACGCCGCAGTGGTCGGCCATTCCACCGGTGGCGCGGTCGCCACCGCTCTGGCCGAGCAGCGCCCCGACCTGGTGACCTCGCTCGTGCTCATCGACACCGCGCCCCGTCTGGCCGCCGCCGTCTCAAGCGGCGGCGTCGGCGGGCTCCTGTACACCCCCGTCATCGGCCAGCTGCTGTGGCGGCTTCGGACCGACAGCCTGATTCGCAACGCCGCGAGCACCGCGTTCAGCCGTCGCGGCTACGAGGTCCCGCAGGCGGTCGTGGACGATGCGCGCGGCATGACCTACCACGCCCTCATCGCGACAACGCAGACCGGCGACGACTATGTGAATCAGCGCTCGCTCCCCGATCGGCTGATTCCCCTTGGCAAGCCGCTACTGGTGATCTTCGGTGCGGAGGACCGGAGGTGGCGATCCTCCTCCGCTGCCGAATACCGCGCCGTTCCGGGCGCGAAGGTCGAGTTGCTCCCCGGCGTTGGCCACTCGCCCATCATGGAGGACCCCCCGCGGACCGCCGCGCTTCTTCTGGCCTTCACCGCGAGCCACACCGTCCAGTCGCACTGAACGACATGAAGCGCCCATGGCGGGACCGGCCTGTGGTGCGTGGATCCGGCCTGTGTTCTCAAGCCGTACGTGTATGCCCGACAACCTTCGCCCAGGACAGGGAGATCGCGATGCCACACACCAGCTCGGACATCTACTGGGAGGAACACGGCCAGGGCCCGCTGACACTTGTCATGCTGCCGGGATTCGGCGCCTCGGCTGAGTCCATGACCGGGATCGCGCGGCACCTGAGCGGGTTCCGCGTCCTGATCTTCGACTTGCCCGGACATGGTCAGTCCGTACGCGCGCCGGCGGACGGGAGCCTGCCACGCTGGCCGGGACCCTGCACGACGCGATCAACGACGCGGGCGTCGGCACTTACTGCCTGGTCGGCTATTCCCTGGGTGGTGCGATCGCGGTGCGTATCGCGCTTGACCACCCGGATGAGGTGCGTGCGCTGATCGGTGTCGTTCCGTGGAACGCCGCGGGGACGACTGCCGGGGACGAGGTGATCGCCGGCTTCGATGCCGCGTACGGCAATGTCGAGGCCCTCACGCAAGCAGTGGCGGCAATCTCCCTGGACCCGTCGAAGACCTCAAGTCTGACGAGCAGCATGCTGACCGTCACCGAACAGATGTGGCACGGCTGGCTGGCCGGCGGTGCGCTGACAAGCCAGGCCGGCGAGCTGCCTGAGATACGCATACCGACCTGCTACATACTCGGGGGAAAGGACGTCGTCGTAGATCAAGCCAAGCAGCTTGACGACGTGCGGCGCATCCCTGGAAGCCGCGCGGTCCTGCTGAGCGAGCTTGGACATCTGTGCGGTCTCGAGACGCCCGACGTCGTCGCGAACGAGATTTCGAGCTTCCTGGAGACGGAGATACGCGCCGATCCAGCCGGAAGTCGTTGAGAGGCCAGGACAACAAGCGAGTGCGCGGTGAGCCCGATCCGGCGATCACCGCCAGGGTTCGTCGCACGCACCGATCAGGTTTCCGCGCCGTGTCCGTCTGTACGTGTGAGATCGACTCACGGAAGGCTGGCACGATGCGGAAACTGATCTTCGGCATGAACCTGAGCCTGGACGGCTACATCGCCGCTCCCGGCGACGACCTCGGCTGGAGCGTACCGAGCGACGAGCTGTTCCAGTGGTGGTCCGACCGGGTGGCGGCGACCGGCCTGGCGCTGTACGGGCGCAAACTGTGGGAGGCGATGAGCTCCCACTGGCCGACCGCCGACCAGCAGCCCGGCGCCACACCGGCGGAGATCGAGTACGCCCGCCGCTGGCGGGACATGCCGAAGGTGGTGTTCTCCTCGACGACCAGCACGGTCGACTGGAACACCCGCCTGGTCACCGGCGACGCGGTCACCGAGATCACCCGGCTCAAGGCCGAAGACGGCGGCCCCATGGACATCTGCGGCGCCACACTTGCCGCAGCGGCCATGCGGGCCGGGCTGATCGACGAGTACGTGCTGGTCACCGCACCGGTCTTGCTGGGCGGCGGCACGCCGTTCTTCACGGCCCTGGACAGCTGGGTGAACCTGAACCTGGTGGAGACGCGGACGTTTCCCGGCGGCGTGGTACTGACCCGATACGAGACGAGGCGATGAGCACGGGCCAGATGCTCGGCTCGTGAGGCCAGGTCAAAATCCTTCCTGGTGTGCTCACCGTGACCCTCGGCCATGAGGGAACCTTCCCCGGGCCCTTCCTCGCGTTCCACGTGAGCTGTTGACGACTTGGTGGAGATGCGGGCGACGGCGTCGTTGATCGTGACGCGATGATCTTCCGGGGCATGAAGATGCCCCGCCGGCAACGCCGGCGGGGCGGTGGGTGTTCAGCTGGTCGGGGTGCTCATTCCGCGGTGACTTCGGTGACGGCGGCCCGTGCGCTGGACTCGTCGACGATGGGGCTTTTGTCTGATGACAGTGTCGGGGGCAGGCCCAGCCATGGTTTGTCGGTGGCGTCGAATCCGGTGAGCTCGGCGATCTTCCCGTCGACGATGTGCAGGACCGCGATGTTGAACAGCCGGTACTCCGGGTCGTAGGGGGTGCGGAGGTACAGCACGGCCGCAGGCATGCGGTTGACCGTCGTGGTGATACAGCGCCAGTCGTCGTAGCCGCGCTGGAAGAGCCCACTGGAGACCCAGCCGTCCACCGCGCCCTTGGCCGTCATGATCAAGGTGCCCGGCTCGGGCAGCATCGCGAAGCGCAGGTCGTCGCGCAGCAGGGACATCAGCCCGTCGAGGTCGTTGCGCTCATGGGCGTCGATGTACGACTTCACCACGCCGCGCTCGTCATTCGACAGCTCGTGGGTGGCGGGGCTCCGCCAGTCGAGGCGGCGGTCGGGCAGCTGCTCGCGCATCGTCACACGGGCCCGCTGTAGTGCGCTGGTCACCGATGCGACGGTCAACTGGAGGGCGTCGGCGGCTTTCGACGCCGGCCAGCCGAGGACGTCGCGCAGGACGAACGCCGCCCGCTGCCGCGGCGGCAGGTGCTGGACGGCGACGATGAACGCCAGCTCGATCGTCTCCCGTGCCACCACCGATTCCTGCGGGTCCTCGGGGAGCATCCGGTCGGGGTACGGCTGCAGGTACGGCACCTCGGAGCCGGGGTCCGGCAGCTCGAACGGTATGGGTGTGCGGTTGTTGCGCTTCTCCAGGAAGTCGAGGCAGGCGTTCGTCGCGATCCGGTACAGCCAGGTCCGCAGGGCCGCGTGGCCCTTGAACGAATCCCTCTTGTTCCACGCTCGCAGGAACGTCTCCTGCGTCATGTCCTGGGCGTCCTCGTAGTTCGCGAGCATCCGGTAGCAGTGCACCTGCAGCTCACGCCGGTGGCGCTCCGTGATGAGCGCGAACCGCGCCGTGTCGCCTGAGCGGACCGCCGCGATGAACGTGGCCTCGTCGGCGCCCAGCGGTCTGGCGTCGGTCATGGTCATCAATCCTTCCACAGGTGCGAGAGGGGCCAGCAGAACTGACGACGTGGCGGAGGATTCCTGATCGGTGAAGCCGCTCACACCGGCCCCTTCGCCAGGCCGGACGGGCACGTCCCCGGGGAACCATCCCCATGCTCCAGACCTGCGCTGCTGTGCGCGCCGGCCGCCGTCGCCGATCCCGATCCGCTGTCGGTGGCCGGCGCCGGCGAACCGGCCGCGCAATGGCCGAACCGTAGGCGCGGTGGGTGTTGGGGTTGGCGGTGCGCGGGGTGGCCCATGAACATGAATGGCCGTGCCAGACCGCTGGCGGGGACGGGGACGAACATGTTGCCGTCCAGGTTGATCCCGGCGCGTATCCGGGAGTCCTTCAGCATGGTTCCGGTGGCGCTCGCGCCGCCGACGGAGGCGCCCGCCATCGCGATGCGGGAGGTGTCGATCAGTGCGCTGCCCTTCCATCTGGCGTGTGGGCCGGTCAGCTGGTCGACGACGAAGGAGATGTCGGCCGGTCGGTTCTCCACCACCTTCTGGCCGATGTTCTCGGCGGTGTCGAGCTCGCAGGCGGCGCAGGTGACGACTCGTCCGTCGGGGAAGGTGGTGGCGTAGTTCTCGTAGGTGTGGTCGATGCCGGCCACGACGTACCCTCGGCTCGCCAGGTCCTCGGCCAGGCCGGTGAGCGAGCTCCGCGGCCGGGTGAAGCCGGGTGAGAGCACCACGAGCGGCAGGCTGCGCCTGCCTCCCGCGGGTTCGGCGCCGGTGAGGCTGTTGGTCCGGGTCTTGCTCAGGATGTCGGCCGGCACGCCGGTGATCCTTGAGCCCTTCAGGTTGAGCTCCGACTCCTTCGCCGTCATGTACGGGGCCCGCTGCCCGCCGCGCGCCTTGGTCGGGTACCACAGGGAGACCATAAGCTCTCTGGCCTTGGCTTCGGGGACCCAGGGGTCGGGACGGGAGGTGTCCTTCAGGTGCAGGGAGGTGGTGCCGACCCGGTGCGGTCCGGTGGGCGCGGGCAGATGGGGAGTGGCGATCGGTGGGGCCGTGGGGCTGGCTGACGCGGAAGGAGCGGCTGTGGGCGTAGAGGCGAAGGCGCCGGGGCCGGGCGTGAACCAGGCGGACGCCGTGAGGGTGACCAGCCCGGCGGCGACGGCCAGGCTGCCGCGCAGGATCGGCCGGCGCCGCATCGGCCCTGTCCCATCGGCCGGGCGTGTGGTGCCGGCGATGGCCTGGCCCTGCTCGGTGGTGAGCTGAGATCCGTCGATTCTCACCTGCGGCATGGCCGCGCTCTTCGGCTCGGGCGTATGACTCATGAAGGTGTCCATTTCTTCGGTGGGAAGGCCGGATTGAGGGGAACTCCTCGCGCGGCCTGAAGCAGAGAGTGCGGGCCCCGGAAACAATCCTCACGAGAACTGGTGGCCGTGAGGTGGAGCGCCGTTCAGGTAGTGAGCGCCCTGAGCGGGACCGGCCGGGCGGCAGCGGCCGGCTCGTTGCTCGGAGGGTGGCCAGTCGGCGTCACGATGCGCGCAGCGCGGGACGGCGGGCCCAGGTGACCCATCGCCACAGCCATTCGATCGGTCCCTGGAGGTAGCGGTTGAGCCAGAGGGCGGACCAGATCCATTGGACGAGGAGGATGGCGCCCGCGATGATCGGGACCGTGGCGGCGGGCCATTCCTGCGGTGGCCCGCCCGCCAGCGGGGCGGCCACCAGCACGAGCACGGTGGCGGTCAGGTAGTTAGTCAGCGCCATCCGGCCCAGCGGCGCGAAGACGACCTCCAGCACCGGTCGCACCGGGGTCCTGAGCAGCAAGAGCATCCCGCAGACGTACACGCCCGCGATCAGCAGACCGGCCAGTGCCAGGGTGAGGTTGAAGCGCACCTCCTCGACCTGCAGCGCGGCCACGGGCACCGCTGCCACGGCGAACAGCAGGCCTAGTATCGCGGGAACCCGGGCTGAGTCCTCGATCCGGTCGATCACCCCGTACCGGGTCAGCGCCGAACCCAGCAGGAAGAGGCCGGGAACCAGTGCGAACGGCCCGGCGGCCAGGGTCAGCGCCCCGGCCAGCAGCACGAACGCGAGCGCGGCCACCGCCCAGCGGGGCAACCAGGTTGAGGGCAGCAGCACCACCAGCCCGACGACGGCGTAGACGGCCAGGATGTCGCCCTGCCACAGCAGCAGATGGTGGACCAATCCCATCGCGAGCAACGCCAGCAGCCTGCGCAGTAGCAGCAGCCGAGGCCGGGCAGTTCGCTCTCCCGCGGAGCGCAGCAACAGCGAGAAGCCGATGCCGAACAGCAGCGAGAAGATCGGGAAGAAACGCTGCTCGACAAGCAGATTGAGCCAGGCATCCGCAGGGCTCGCCTGCGCGCCTGACACGGCCGTCGCGCCGGTGTGGGCGATCGGCTGAACGTTGGCCAGCAAGATCCCGCACAACGCGAACCCGCGGATCACGTCCAGCGCCGCGATCCGCGGCCGTCGCTGACGCACTTCAGATGACATGGGACCTCATCCTGTAAACCAGGACCCGGTGCCCACATCGACTGAAAGCAGGGAACGCAACAGTACTTTCGGCCGGTGCAGGCCTGCCGAACCCGTGCCCTAGCCTGAACGCCGTGCATGCTCCCGATCGGCTCAAGGTGGCGGCTGAGGTCGGACTCGGCGTCGTGTTCGCGCTGGCCGTCACCTTCCAGGCCCCTCGTCGTCCCCGTGGCCATGGTGCTGCTGGGGGCGGCGGTCTCCGCCTTCGGCCTGCGCGCCGCCACACCTCCGGCCAGCGGAAGGGCCCGGCGCCCGGCGCTGACGACGAGGTCAGCGACAGCGGCGCAAACGTCGTCGGATGACGCCGTCGTGAATAGCGCCTCGGACACGGCCTGCCGGTAAGGCCCCGTGCCAGCCACCGTCCGCGAGGCCGTCACCGCCTGCCGAGCGAGCCGGCCGTAAGTCGATCGCCGACGCGTGGGCCGAGATCCACGGCCCGTCGCCGCTCTACACCTACGAGGACGACGGCACGGTCCCCACGTCCACGAGCCTGCCCGCCTGGGCGACAACATCGCCCCGGCCGAGGAGGTCCCGGCCGGCGAGCGCCAGGCCGCCGCACACGTCCGGCCGCGCCGCCTGGTCGTGCAACACAGGGCCGCCCGGCGTCGTCCAGTCTGGCCGCGATCGGCCCACCGCACTCCGGCCGCCCGCCCGATCGACCGGCCGTTCCGCCCACCGCTGCGTTGGCGCAGGCGAACTCACTGGCTTCCAAGTGGATGACAAGACCTCATCGGCAGCCTGTGAATGCAAGCGACGAGAAGACGAACTTCAGGAAGCGAGGAAAAAGAGTTGATCACCAGAAAGCTCCTTCTCCCCCTGCTGACGGCGGCCGCCATGGTGTCCTCCGCGACCGTCTCGCACGCGAGTGTGGCGGACCGATTGGCGGCCACACCCCAGAACCCATGCCCCTCCGGCAGCACGGCGGTGTCGATCGCATCCGGGCCGTTGGAGATATCCAGCAGCGACCCGGCGCCCACGCTCAACATCCGCCTCATGTGTTACAACACGACCACGAAGAAGCTTGCCCCCATCGAGGCCGGTCAGGAGATCAACCTGGAGGTCCTGGGCGTGTGGGCGACGTCGGAGGCGGCGCTATGGGACAACACCTTGCGCAACGAGAACACCGCGTGGCCGTACGACAGTGACACGGCGAACGCGTCGTACAAGAACTTCACGAAGGCGTACGGCCAGTACACCATGCCCGACGCCGGCTGGAACAAGCTCAAGAACGTTGGCAAGCCCGACACCTGGGGAGTGCTCTACTGGCAGACCTGGGTCTGCCACCGCAACCCGGGCGATCCTGAGCCGGGCGGGTGCATCCTCTACAAGCAGCCTGAGTTGCTGTTCATCGACCACACCTGAGGTGCGCAGGGCGCGCGTGCTCGCCCGCCGGTTCGCGCCACCTCGACCATGTAGACAGGCGCCATAAGCCCGAACCCATCGCATGGGTTCGGGCTTTTCCGTACCATGGGCCCAGTTCCACCAAGAAGCCATACCCGGAAGGGAGCCGCGCAGGAGAGACGACACACGAATGCCTATGGGTTTGACCAGGGCGAACACGCCGTCTGGTCCATGCCTTGGCTGTATTGTGTCCGCTCACAGATTGGTGGAACTGACCACATGTCACCCGAACGTGTGATCTTGATCGTTCTCGCGGCCGTCGCCGCCATCGCCATCGCTGCCGCCCTCATGCTCGCGGACGGCTCGACATGGCCGGCTGCGCTCCTCACCGGCCTCGCCGCTGGCGGAGCCACGCTGTGGGGGCTGCTCGGCTGCTTCGGTCGCAACGCTCAGCCCTAGAGCCTGTTTTGTGGATCTCATGTGAGCCATAGCAACAGGCAGACGATGGTGACACCTGCCTGGTAGTGAACGGCGAGCTTGTCGTAGCGGGTGGCGATGCCTCTGGCCTGCTTGAGCCGGTTGAAGCAGCGTTCGATGACGTTGCGACGCTTGTAGCGGGCCGGGTCGAACGCGCAGCGCCGGTGCCCTCGATGAGCTCGCCCGGCCAGTTGGTCGGCGCGTTCAGGGATGGTTGCGCCGATGCCCCGCCGACGCAGATAGGTGCGGAAGGCCCGCGAACTGTAGCCCTTGTCAGCGATGACATGCTCCGGTCGGGTGAGGGGCCGGCCCCGACCGAGCCGAGGGATGCGAAGGGCCGCCATCAGCTGGGTGAATGGGGTGCAGTCGTTGATGTTGCCACCGGTGACGACGAAGGCCAGCGGCAGACCGCGCCCGTCGGTGGCCAGGTGCAGCTTGGTGGTCAATCCACGCGCGAACGCCCGAGCTGATGGGCCCGCACGACGGTCGAGTCGACGCAGACAGCTGACCAGTCCACCGCGCCTGCCGCATCGTCATGAGCCTGGACGTGCTCCAGCAGCCGCTGCCACGTCCCGTCCGCTGACCAGCGACGGAACCGCTGATAGATCGTCTGCCAGGGGCCGTACCGTTCAGGGATGTCCCGCCAGTCGGCACCGGTGCGGATCTTCCACATGGCCGGTAGCAGCGGCGCGATACGTTCCCACACAGCATCCGTTAACTCATGGCGACGAACCATGCACCCATCGAGCCACACCCCAGCTCACCGCGCTGCCCGAATCGGCGAATCAGGCGGCCGAACACCCCTTCTGATCCACAAAACACTGCCTAGCCCTTCCTGACCTCCTCGCTCACCTGGGCCGGTGAGGTGCGCCAGGGGGCGCCGTGGCCCGGAAGTACCCAGGATGCCGGCAGCCCGGCGAGCCGGTCCAGGGAGGACAGGGCTTCGGCTGGGTCGTCGGTGAAGGGCGCGGGCTGCGGGCCCGTGCGCCCCGTGAGGACGTGCCGCGTGGTCAGGGCGTCGCCGACGAAGACCGCGTCGGCCAGGGGGACGTGGATCGCCACGCTGCCCGGTGAGTGCCCCGGCATGCCCACGATCACCGGCTTCCCGGGCAGGTCCAGGACGTCGCCGTCACCGATCTCGGTGACCTCGCTGACGTAACGGGTGCGCAGGCCGTTCTTGCGGAGGGAGTAGCCGAAAAAGCCGAGCGTCGGGCCCAGGCGCATGGGCCCGAACGCGGTCTTGGGCTTTTCTCCCGTGCGGGTACGGACCGCGTCGGCAGCATGCACGAACACCGGAACACCGTGCTCACTGCGCAGACGTTCGGCAAAACCGATGTGGTCGGAGTCACCGTGAGTCAGCACGAGTCCGCGGATGTCATCGACGGACTTGCCGAGGGAACGCAGTTCGTCCTGCAGATCCCGCCAATGGCCGGGCAGGCCCGCGTCGATCAGAGTGATGCCCTCATCGGTGTCGACGAGGTAACACGCCACCACATCGTTACCGAGGCGATGGAGACGGGGTGCGAGTTTCATGGGAGCTCTTTCGGGGTCTGGACGGTTGAACGACAAGCTGAGGGCCAGGGGGCGGTTGTGGTTGCTAAACCATCAGGTCGTGCAGTGCGGTGATGACGTCGCGGCCGGTGGGGGTGGTGAAGTCGCGGACCATGCTCGTGACGAAGCTCGCCACCGACGTCACCGTGCCGCCCGCTGCCTCGATCTGGCGGAGTGCCGCGTTCTCCGTACGCTCGGACATGCCGCCGCTGGCGTCGACCAGAACGATCACGTCATAGCCGTCGGCCAGGGCGTCGAGTGCGGTGTGCAGGACCACGATCTCCGAGGTCACGCCGCATATGGTCAGCGTTTTGCGGGCCTCGGCGGCGATCGCCTCGCGCCATGCCTCATCGTCCCAGCAGGACGGTCCGCTGCGCACGAACGGGAGCGTTTCGGGAAGTTCGGCGATCACGCCGGGCCCACCGGGCCGGGGTGCGGCCGACACGGTGAACGGGATGTCCAGCGCCTGCGCGACCATGCCGAGAACCCCGGCCGAGCGTCTGATGGTCTCGGGGCTGTTCGTCCTGCTCAGGGCCACGATGCTGTCCTGCAGGTCGGCGAAGACGATCTGCGGGGCGCGGTGATCGAGCATCGATCTCATCTCTAATCGTTCATAGTCTGAATTATTTATGGATGGTATCATGCTAAATGTGAACGATGTCAAATGGACCGAAACGCTCAGCTTCCGGCTCAGCACCCTGGGCGTGCTGGTCGCCGATCAGTACGCCCAGACTCTGGCCGTCCACGATCTGAAGCCCAAGCACGTTGGCCTGCTGGAAGTCCTCGGCTCGGGGCTGGCCGTCTCGCAGCTCGAGATCGCCAAGCGGATGCGGGTGGCACCCAGCCTCATGGTGTCCCTCGCCGACCACCTCGAGTCCATGGGCGCCATTGAGCGGCTCCGCGACCCGGCCGACCGTCGCCGCCAGATTCTGAGCCTCACCGGCGAGGGGCGTGACCTCCTCGCGGAATGTACTGCCAAGGCGCTCGTTCTCGACGCGAAACTCGCCGCCGACCTCACCTCGTCCCAGCACGCCGCGCTCAGCGAGGCGCTCAGCCGCCTGGCGGCGTCCTACGGTCTGCCTGTGCGTGAATGATCAGATGCGGGTACGGCACGCCGTCGTCAGCATGTGGTGGCTTTCGGCGGCGGTATCGGCTGGGCGCCCGCACCACGGGTGCCACCGGAATACGGCAGAGACTTGATCCTCGATTGGAATCACTTCTCAGTTGCCCCAACCGCGCTGTGCCGTCCCTGGTGCCGGTGGCCAGAATCTTGCCGTCGAGGCTGAACGCGGTACGGGCATCGGCCAGGCGGGCCAGGGTGACCGCGTCCTGCTCGTGTGCCGCGCTGGTGGCCGCGGCTGACCCGCGCACCCGAGCGCGCCTGCCACACCGCGAGAGCCTGCGGCGCCAGGTCCGGGGGTGGGAGGCTGGCGAGCACCTGCCGAGTGAGCGATTTCAGCTGTTACTGCCGCCTGCTCGGCCTCGTCGGGGAGTTCGCCCAGATCACCGGGTGGATCGCGAGCGACGCCGGGGAGCACCAGCGCGCCGCATCGGCCTCTGCGAGCGATCCCGCTACTCGCCGACGTGCTGAGCCGCTACGACGCCTTGCACACGGGCGAGCTCGCGCTCTACCTGTCGTGGCTGGCGGTCGCCCTGTCGACGCCCACGAACCGGAAGAGGCGTGCGCGGCCGCCGGCCGGATGCTCGACCTGTCGGCCGGGATGAGCAGCGAGCGACTGCGCCGGCGGGCCACCCGCCACCTCCGCAGAGCGCCGCGGAAACGCCCGAACCACCGTGACACCATTGATCTCCGCGGATGAGCTCGTCAGCCGAAGGCTGCTCCAGGTGACGGTGCTGGCACACCCACCCCAGCGGCGACCAAGCCTCACTGGTGCACATGTGGTTGCACCTGAGCGACCTCGGCCCACTCCGCTTCCACACCGCCCCCGACGCCTCGCTCGAGCTGACGCTCGATCAACCACACGACTCCTATGACATGGACGAGTACGGCCAGGTCATAGTCGGTCCCGCCCCAGACGATTTCCTGATGGGCCGATTCGTCGGCCAGCCGATCCGGGCCGTTCACCGCATCATCGACCACCGGATCGAGACGGAGATCGGCCTCCGGCTCGAACTCGATCACGGCGAGGTGCGCATCCTCAACCTGGGCGACGAATTGGTCATCACCGACACCGCCCTGCCGGACGCGCTCGAAGCCGTCCTCCGCTGACACTCCCCCGCGACATTCAGCGCGCTGAACGCACGAGGCGAACAGGCGTTGAGATGCCGAACCCACGTGAGTTTCCGCTCCCGGTGAGCTGTGTGATCGCACGGAGACAGGCGATGAACAAGCAGACGGAGACCCAATAGGTGCTGCCGAACTTCGCCGACCTGTGCGGCACATTGCTCTTTTCCTCGTACTTGGCCTGCCTCATGTACGACAATCGGCTCAAATGCCCCTGCCACCCTGGACTTATACACGTAGCTTTGTCAGACGGTCGGTGGCCTCGTGCGGGGTCAGGTCGGCGCCCCGTTCATAGGCCCTGTCGTAGTCGGTACGGCCGAGCGACTCCGTGAGCATCTCCGAGAGGCAGCGCAGTTCGGTGTCGCCGTGGTCGAAGGCGCCGCGGATGGCCTGGCTCAGGCCGAGCGCGGTGGCCGCGCCCGCCGGATCGCCCTCCAGCGACAGTAGCTTGGCCAGGAGTTGAGCAGCCAAGGGGACCTCCATGATCGCCTGCGCCGCCTCGACAGCGCGGGGCATCATTCCGCGGGCGCGTACGGCGTCGCCGGCGGTGAGGAGGTTGGCTACCCGAGCGAGGAGCAGCCGAGGGTCGATGGCCTCCGCCGGCTGGGGCAGCTTGCGCAGGAGCGCCTCCATCCGGTCGAGCGCTTGATCGGCGCGTTCGACCTCTCCGGAGCGGCGGTGCAGTTCTGCCTGGACGCCGAGCACCTCGATCTCCAGCGCCGGCTGGCCACGCCGCCAGGCCGCTCGTTCGGCGGTGTCGATGTCGCGCCTCGCGCCGGCCAGGTCGCCGGCGCGCATGCGTTCCGTGGCGAGCCCGAGCCGGGTGGAGACCTCGTCCTGCGAGCCGAGGTCGGTGGCGATCGCGAGGCTGTGCTCGTAGGCGGTGATCGCCTGGTCGTGGTCTCCGGCGATGGCGTGGATCTGGGCCAGGCCGTACAGCGCCTTCGCCGTCCACCACCGATCGCCCGTCTCCTCGAACAGGCGCAGTGCCGTGGTCATCGCGGTCGCGGAGCCAGCCCGGTCGCCCTGTTCGCGATGGCGCATGGCTTCGATCATGAAGGTGCAGGCGATCGCCCAGCGGTCCGGGCCGCTGCGCACCCGGGCGATCTCTTGATCGAGCAGCTCGTCCAGCCCGGGTATCGCCGCCATCACCAGCACTATCGTCAGCAGCATCGGATAGCGGCGCAGCGCGCCCGTGCGCGCGCAGTCGCCGATGAGCGCGCGGAGCCGCTCGTGGTCAGTGATCGGCCCGGCCTCGGCGCCCACCAGGTGGATCGCGGTGAACGCGGCGCGGGCGTCCGCGGGCAGCGCGTCGCCGAACTCGGTGACCTTGGCGATGTAGGTCTCGGCTCGGGCGTCGTAGCGGAGCATGACCCAGTACCAGTACAGCGGTCCGAGTATCCGGGCCGCGGTCTCGGCGTCGTCCCCATCGATGGCCGTTTGCAGGGCGTACATCAGGTTGTCGTACTCGGCCTGGAACAGCCGCAGCGACTCCGCCTGCTTGTCCGAGCGCAGCAGCGGCTCGTGTTCGTCGGCCAGGTCCGCGAAGTACCGGGTGAGCCCACGCAGGACGGCGTCGGTCTCTCCTGCGAGCCGGAGCTTCCCCGCCGCGTGTGCCCGGATGGTCTCCAGCATCCGGTAGCCGTCGCCGGCCCGCTCCACGATGGATTTGTCGACCAGGGAGTTCAGAAGGTAGACGACCTCGTCCGCGGGAAGCGTCTCATCCGCGCAGATTGCTTCGATCACCGCGATACCCGTCCGCGCCGGAAATATCGACATCCGGGCGGCCAGCGTGCGCTCTTGTGAGGTGAGGAGATCCCAGCTCCACTCAATGACCGCATGCAGCGTCTGCTGGCGGGGCTGGGCGGTCCGGTTACCGGTGCTGAGCAGCCGGAAGCGGTCATCCAGCCGCCGGGCGATCTGCTCGGCGCTCATGGTCCGCAGGCGTGCCGCGGCCAGTTCCAGGGCGAGCGGCAGCCCGTCCAGCCGGCGCACGATGTCCACGACCGGCCGCGCCGTCGAGGCGTCCAGGGCGAAGCCGGGTCGTACGGCTCCCGCCCGGTCGAGGAACAGCCGCACCGCGGCCGAGGCGGAGGCACGACCGCGATCCGCGTGCGCCGGGGGGAGACCGAGGGGTCCCAGGCGGCACAGCGCCTCACCCATGACGTCCAGCGGTTCCCGGCTCGTGGTCAGGATGGTCAGGTCCGGCCGGCGCTCCAGCAACTGCCCGGCGAACTCCGCGACGGCTCCGGAGATCTGCTCGCAGTTGTCCAGAACCAGCACGCCCTCACCACCGGCGAGCAGGTTGACCACCCGCTCCAGCAGCGTGCCGGCCGGTTGGACTCCGGCGAGGCTGATCGTGCTCAGCACCGCCTCCACCAGCCCGTCGGCCGTGTTCACCGCGGCCAGGCAGACCAGCCAGGCCCGGCCTCGCTGATGGACCCGATGCCGGCTCACGGCCTCCACGGCCAGCCGGGTCTTGCCCACTCCTCCGGGGCCCACGACGGTGACCAGCCGGGAGGACTCCAGCAACCCGGCCAGCAACCTCAGCTCCTCCTGCCTGCCGACGAAGCTGGTGAGCTGGGCGGGCAGACGTCCTGGCACTGCGTGCGGCCGGACCTGTCGCGCCTGGGGGTACTCCCGCTCACCCCGCAGTACGGCGAGGTAGGTCTCGCGGAGGTCCTCGGAGGGGTCGACGCCCAGCTCCTCGGCGAGGGTGCCGCGGACCTGGGCGAACACGGCCAGCGCGTCGGACTGGCGGCCTGCCGCGTGCAACGCTCGCATGCGCAGTCCGGCCAGCCGTTCGCGCAGCGGGTGACCGGCGGCCATCGCCGCCATATCGGCCAGGATCTCGTTGTGGTGGCCCAGTCGCAGCTCCGCCTCGAAACGGTCTTCCTCTGCCGCGACCCGTAGCTCGTCCAGCCGCGCGCCGGCCGTGGCGGCGAAGGGGGTCTCACGCACGTCGGCCAGCGCGTCTCCCCTCCACAGCGCCAGGGCCTCGTCCAGCAGCGAGGCCGCTCGCCGCACGTCACCCGCGGCCAGTTCGCGACGGCCCCGCTTCGCCTTCTCCTCGAACCGGCAGGCGTCGACGTCCTCGGCGCGTACGTGCAGGCGGTACCCGCCGGCCGCCCTCTCCACGACCTCGGCCTCGCCCAGAGCCTTGCGCAGCCGATGCACCAGCCCATGCAGTGCGTTGACGGTGCCCCCGCGCGGATGCTCCCCCCACAGGCCGTCGACGAGTGCGTCGACCGGCACCATCTCGCCCTCGGCCATAGCCAGCCGGGCCAGCAGCGCTCGGACCATGACGCCGCCGACCTCGATCGGCGTGCCATCGTCGGCACAGGCCCGGACCGGTCCGAGCAACTCCATCCACATGCACAAAGGCTATGAGCACAAAGACGCGCACGTGCCGTTTGAAAGTGGCGCCATACCGGTTAAAAGAGCGTTCTAAGACGCATGTAAGCGCCGGTGGACACCCTGGAGGACGTACGGAAGAAACGTCCGAAAGGCAGTGCAATGGCAGCCCACGAGAACGTGCAGCAGGTGCTCGACCGGTCGGTGGCCGAGGTCGGCATTCCCGGCATCGTCGCCGAGGTCAAGGACGGCGACCGCACCTGGTTCGGCACCGCCGGCGTGGCCGACATCGCAACCGGCTCCCCGCGCGTGCCGGGCGAGTACTTTCACGCCGGCAGCAGCGGCAAGGCCTTCACGTCCGCGACGCTTCTGGCCCTGGAGGCCGAGGGCCGGCTGAGCCTCGACGACACGGTGAACGCCCACCTGCCCGGCGTGCTGGACGTCAACGTCAACGGCTACGACGGCGACAAGATCACCATCAGGCACCTGCTCAGCAACACCAGCGGCCTGTTCGCCACCGGCCTGGCGCCGGAGGTCAGCCACCGCTACGCCACCCGCTCCGGCTTCGTCAAGCATCGCTTCGACGAGTTCACCACCGGAGAGCTGCTGCGGGTGGCGGTGTCCCAGCCGCCGGTCGGTGCGCCCGGCGAACGCTTCGAGTACGCCAACGGCGGCTTCTACATCGCCGGCGCGATCATCGAGGAGGTCACCGGCAACAGCTACGCCGACGAGGTCGACCGCCGGGTCGTCCAGCCGCTCGGCCTGACCCACACCCGCGTGCGCCCCACCACCGAGACCGGTTACCCCAGTCCGCACCCGCGAGGCTACTCCCACCAGTTCCTCAAGGACGGCGCCGACCCGGCTGCGGTCACCCCGGAGAACTGGGAATCGCTGATGGAGGAGCCCGGCCTGCCGCCTCTGGACGTCACCGAGCTCAACTCCTCCCTGGGCTACGCGGCCGGCAACGTCGTCTCCACGACGACGGACATGATCCGCTTCTTCAACGCGATGACCACCGGCAGCCTGCTGCCGCCCGCACAGCACCGGCAGATGTGGACCACGGTCTCCACCGAGGGCGGCTACTGGATGCCGCACGCCCGCTACGGCCTGGGCATGTTCGAGTTCGACGAGCAGGCGACCGGCGGCCGGACGCTGCGCGGCGTCGGCGGCAGCTTCTGGGGCACCTATTTCTTCGCGGTCGGCACTCCCGATGGCCGGCACACCGTCGCCGTGCACACCAACACCGAGTGGAAGTCCTGGGACCTCATGTTCAAGGTCATCGAAGCGGAGTTCGGCGTTTCCCTCGGTGCGTAAGCACGCCGCCCGCCACCGACCCCCGCTGAAAAGTGAACCACCCATGGATACCTTTGACACACCGGAGCCGATCGTTGCCGCCTTGTCATTCACCGCGGCCGACATCCGCATCAGCGCGACCCAGCGCACCGACACCACCGTCGAGGTACGGCCGGCCGATCCGGCCGACGCCACCGACGTCGCAGCCGCCGAACGCGCCCGCGTCACCTACGCGGGCGGCCGCCTGACGGTCAAGGACCGCTCGAGCATCCGATCCCTTCCCGGACGCGTCGCAGTGACGGTCGAACTGCCCAACGGCTCGGCGCTCGACATCAGCCTCCGCGACGGGCACCTGAACGGCCAGGGCCGCCTGGGCGAGGTACGGGCCCACGTCTCCCGTGGCCATATCCGCCTCGCCCGTACCGGCGAGTCGCGCCTGAGCACCGACGACGGCGACATCACCGTGGCCACGTCCGGGGGCCCGGCCGCCCTCACCACCGCCCACGGCCAGATCAAGGTCGGCGAGAGCATCGGCGCCACCGTGATCGGCAACGGCGCCGGGAACGTCACGGTGGACCGGGCAGAAGACGGCCTGCGCGTGAGCGTCGAGCAAGGCGCCGTCAAGGTCGGCGTGATGGCGCGCGGGCGCGCCGATCTGGACGTCGGCGCCGGGACGATCAACGTCGGGATCCCGCACGGCACCGCCGTACTGGCGGACGCCAGGACCGCGCTCGGCAGGGTCCACGACAACCTGGGCGACGACTCCGAGGTGTCCGGCGGCGACACCGTCGAGCTCCACGCCCACGTCACCCAGGGCGACATCCTGCTCCACCGTGTCACCAGCTGACTCACGTATTCCCCTACGCCAACACTCCATCTGTATGAAGGGCGATCGACCCATGGCCAAGATCCTCCGTACCACCGCTTGCCTGCTCGCCGCCGCAGTCGCCGTGACCGTAAGCGCGTCGCCGGCGGCGGCCGACGGCCGCACCGACGACCACGCCCGGCTCCAGCGGGTGCTTGACCAAGCCGTGGCCGACGGCATGCCCGGCGCCATGGCCGAAGTCCGTGACGACCGCAGGTCATGGTTCGGTACGGCAGGCGTGGCCGACACCGACACCGGCCTCAAGCGCCGCCGGCAGGAGTACTTCCGGGCCGGGAGCACGACCAAGACGTTCGTCGCGGTCGTGGTGTTGAAGCTGGTGGCCGAGGGCCGGCTGAGCCTGGACGACACCGTGGACAAGTGGCTGCCTGACGTGGTGAAGGGCAACGGCCACGACGGCAGCAAGATCACCATCAGGCAACTGCTCAACCAGACCAGCGGCATCTTCCCCTACACCTCGGATGCGGACCTGGCGACCGAAGAGTGGAGCACCGCCTTCCTCAAGGCCCGTTTCCGCAGCTACCGTCCCGAGCAACTGGTGAAGACAGCCATGCGTAACCCGCCCTCCTTCGCGCCTGGCCAGGGATGGAGTTACTCCAACACCAACTTCACGCTCGCCGGAATGATCATCGAGAAGGTCACCGGCAGGTCCTACGCCGAAGAGATCAACCAGCGCATCATCCGCCCGCTCGGCCTGCGGAAGACGTACCTGCCGGGCGAAGACACGAAGCTGCGCAAGCCGCACGCACGGCACTACGTCAAGTTCCTGGTCGGCGAGGACACCACAACCCCCTATGACCTCACCGACATGAACCCCTCCTGGGCCGGGTCAGCCGGCAGCATCGTCTCAACCATGAACGACCTGCACACCTTCTATCGGGCAGTGCTGAACGGCCGTCTGCTGCCGCCCGCGCTGCAAAAGGAGATGTTCACCACCGTCTCCACCAAGGGCACGCAGTGGATCGACAACACCGCCTACGGGCTCGGAATCTTCTCCCAGAAGCTGTCGTGCGGCGTGACGGTCTGGGGCAACGGCGGCAGGATCCACGGCTCCTGGACCTACGCGATGGGCACCCGAGACGGCAGGCACATGGTCGTCACCAACATCAACGGCGACTGGGGCAACCCGATCAGCATCCTCACCAAGGAAATGGAAGCCGAGATGTGCCCGCCGAGATCACGATGACCGCTCAATAGCACCGGCTCATCCGGCCTCACGGGCACGAGGCCGGATGCTCGCGCACCGCATGCGGCTCGGCGGACACCTTCCCGGCCATGCCGAACCTGGAGCGCGCCAGAGCACGTGCAGCACCCGCGCCTAAGTCAGCCGCTTGAACTGCGTCGGAAACCGTAGCGATGATCAACTCTGCCGAACGGCCGTGTTCATCAAAACGTAACCAAACCCAAGCGGAGGGTCACATCACCCGACAAACGAACCCTCTGGGCAGTCACCTCAACACCCCACTATCCCTTTCTCCCGTACTTGGTCTGCCACCCGGTCACGGGCTGCGGGTACCCGGCTCGTCTCCGGGCGGAGCCGGTCGGCAGTCGAGGTAGGCGTCCAACGCGGCGGCCCCCGTGAGCATGGCGCGGCTCCTGGCCGAGAGGCGGGCGTGCCAGTCGCGCAGCGTCGACTCCAGCGGTGCGACGCCTCCGGCTGAGTGGACCTGGGCGATCAGCGGGGCGATCTGCTCCAGCAGGTAGCCGCCCCTTCTGAGCTGGTGGGCCAGCCGGGCGTCACGTACGTCGGCCGCGCTGTAGATCCGGTAGCCCGTCTGCGGGTCGCGGCGCGGCCGGACCAGGCCGGCGCGTTCCCATTTGCGCAGGGTGGCCGGGCGGATGCCGAGCCTTCTCGCCAGCGGGCCGACGAACGTGTCGCCGCGTTCCTGCGGCACGGGCGCGAGGTCGCGGAGCGCGGCTTCGACGGCCTGGAGGGTGCGGCGGTCGTCGAGGAGTTGGGCGTGGCTCTCGTCGATGAGCCGCAGCGCGTCCTCGGTCGCGCCCCGGTTGACCGCCTGCATGATGGACGTGGCCGTACGGTGGCCGTGTCCGGGCACGAGGGCGAGGAACGCGCGCAGGGCCTGCGCGTGCAGCGGCGTGTAGGTGCGATAGCCGTGGGGGGTGCGATCGGCGGCCGGAAGGATGCCGGCGTCCTCGTAGTTCCTGATCGCCTGCGTGGACAGGCCGTGCCCGCGCGCCAGGTCGACCGGCCTGAGCCGTGCGCCGTTTTGAAGGTTACGTCCCATGAGCCTGCCGATGCCGCGAAAAAGTATCAACGAGAGCTCAACAATACCGTTGAAGGCATGAGCGCTGGAATCAGAGACGCTGTCCAGACTGTCGAGGTCGCTCCCGGCCAGGACGCGGCTGCTCGCCCTTGATACTCCGGACGGCTGCAAAGCGACGATCGAGGAGGGTGCGGTCGCGCCACCCTCGATCGTTTCCACGCGCCTACCAGCGCAATTCCCCGGTTTCGTCCTGGAACGTTCCTGTCGGACCGTCCGCGTCGAAACCTTCCTCCGGAAACCGATCCGGGGCTCCTGGCCCGCTACGTCACCACGCTGGCGTTCGGCATCGCCGTGCAGGCCGCGAGCGGTGTCGGCCGCGATGAGCTCCAGGAGTTGGCCAACGCCGCCCTACGCAATTGGCCGCCTTCGTAAGAGGGCGTCGCGCTCGACCGCCTCCTCACCGTGCTCGGGCGGAACCCGGCCATGGTGATCCGGCCGGCCCTCGCTGGACATGCGACGTCCCACACAGCCGCCTCACCCCGTGCCAGGCGAGCCAGAGGGGAACATTCCTCCAATACACCGGCCCGCGCCGGCCGCGACAGTGGCCGCATGACATCTCACGACGTGCAGCCTGCCGAGGACCCGACCCCGTCCCTGAACGACGACGACCTCCACGTGTGCCAGGACGGCCCCAGCGACGCCCCCGCACTCCTGCTCATCCACGGGTCCGCATCCTCGACCCGCTCGTGGGACGCGATCGTCCCGATGCTGACCGGATCCCATCGCGTCATCCGGATCGACCTGCTCGGGCACGGCCGGTCGGCCAAACCGTCCGACCGCAGCTACGCGCTCCCGGTCCAGGCCCGCCGGGTCGGCGCGGCCCTGGACCGGCTCGGCGTCAAGCGCGCCATGGTCGTCGGCCACTCCAGCGGCGGCGCGGTCGCCACCGCCCTCGCCGAACAGCGGCCCGACCTGGTGACCGCGCTCGCGCTCATCAACACCGGCCCCAGCCTGGACGCCTTCATCGCGCCGCGGTCCGCCGCGATCAGCCCCTCGCAGTGGCCGCCGACCGACGAGCAGCTCCGCCAGTTCGCGAGCACCGGTTTCAGCCGCGCCGGCTACCTGATCCCACAAGAGCTCCTGGACGAGGTGCGCTGCATGACCTTCCACACGCTCACCGCCACCATGCAGGCCACCCGCGAGTACCTGGAGCAGCAGCCGCTCCCGGATCGGCTGAAGGCCCTCGGCAAGCCGCTACTGGTGATCTTCGGCCAGGACGACCGCAGATGGCGATCCTCCTCGGCCGCCGACTACCGCGTCGTTCCTGGCGTGAAAGTCGAGATGTTGCCCGGTCTCGGGCACTCGCCCATCCTTGAGGACCCGGCGCGCACCGCCACTTCCCTCCTGGCCTTCACCGCGGCCCACACCGTCCAGACGCTCTGACCGGAGGTACCCTCACCCCGATGGAGACGATGCCACGTTTCGATGTCGGTCACGGCTATGCGCTTTACCAGGGGCCGTCGTGGGACACCGCCTTTCATCGTCACGCCGCCTTCCAGATCGCCATCGCGATCGGGGGCGAAGTGGGCATGGTGGACGACTCCGAGACCTGTCACCGCGCCGTGGCGCTCGTCGTGCCGCCCATGGCGCGGCATCGGATGCTGGCGACGACGGAGCTGCGTGTCTTCTTCGTCGAACCGCGGTGCGCGTTCGCCGACCGGTTGCGCGAGCGCTACGGCCCCGGGATCGGCGCGGCTCCCGAACTGCTCCGGCTCAGTGACGACGACGTTCGCCGTGCCGGCGCGCGACCGTCCGGTGAGCTCGATCCCCGGCTGCTCGCGGCGATGGACGCGCTGGTGGACGGGCCGGTCTCGATGCCGGATCTGTCCGCGCGGGTGGGTCTGTCACCGCAACGGCTGCGCGCCCTGGCACGCGGCCAGTTGAGCATGCCGCTGGCACGTTGGCGGGTCTGGGGCCGGCTGCGCCGGGCGGTGGAGGCGCTGCGGGCGGGGCAGACGCCGGCAGAGGCGGCGGCCATGAGCGGTTTCGCCGACCAGGCCCATCTGACGCGATGGACCCGCGAGATGATGGGCCTGACCCCGGCGGTCCTGCTGCCGGTGCTGCGCGGGTCAGCCGCGGCAGGCGACGTAGACCGAGATCGAACCGGTGAGCGTTGACACCACCTCGGCCTCCCGCACGTCGCCGAAACCGGCCCCGGCCATCAACTCCGGCACCACACCCTCGGCGTTCGGCCGGGTGTCCTCGACGCCGTCGGCGGCCTGCACCAGCCGGAACCCCAGACGCATCAGCCGGGTGCGCTGCAACCCGTAATCGGCGATGACCAGTTTCCCGCCCGGTCGCAGAACCGCGTGCATCGAAGCCAGAATGGCCTGCTTCGTCCCCATCGGGCATTGGTGCAACACCAGGCTGGACATCGCCGTGTCCGCCACACCGGTGCCCACGATCTCCGGCAGCGCGTCACCCATGCCGGCCTCCCACCGCACGGTCGCCCCGGCGGCTGCGGCCTTGCGCCGGGCGATCTCCAGCACGCTGCGATCGGGGTCCACCGCCACCACCCGTGCCCGCGGCTCGGTGCGGTGCAGCAGCAGTGCCGTGGAGCCGGTGCCGCATCCCACATCGACGATCACATCGTCCGGTCGTGGCGCGACATGCATGACGGCCAGTGCGCGCCACAGCCGCTCGCGGGTCAGCACGACGACGGGATCGTAGAAACGCGTGGACGCGAAGCGTCCCAGCGCGGGAGTGAAGCTCTGTTCGCTCATACGAGCACCCTCGCGCCACGACACCCGCACGGTCTTGAACGAACCGCTCGTCGCCACCGCCCTCGGCAGGGCCCCGAACGGCCTCAGACGGCAGGTCCAGGCCGGGTGGGTCTTCGGCTCGCCAGTTCTGCGCGATACCGCCGAGTCACTTGGCGGAGGGTTGGCGGCGGAAGTCAGCGGGGGTGCGGCCGTACCAGCGGTGGAAGGCGCGGCGCAGCGCCCGCACGTCGGAGAAGCCGACGCGGGCGGCGACGGCGTCGATGGTCAGGCCGGTGTCGCGCAGAAGGCGGGTCGCCTCGGCCTCGCGGACCTTCTCCACCTCCTCCCGCCAGCTCGTGCCCTCCTCGTGCAGCCTGCGCTGGAACGTGCGGGAACTCATGGTCATCCGCCGCGCGACCCGGTCCAGCGAGGGCGGGCCGTCGGCGAAGCTGTCGGCGATCTCGGCGTGCACCTTGTCGAGCCAGCCGAGGATCGGCCGCGCGTTGCTGATCGAGTGGACAGCGTGGTCGCGGACGATGGCCGCCAGCGCCGGGTCGGCGCCGGGCAGCGGCGCGGTCGCGTCAGCGGGGGCGAAGGTGATGGACGAGACGGGCGCGTTGAACTGGATGTCGCGGGTGCCGAACGCCTCGACGAGGTGGGCGTGCGAACGGGGCGGCTCGCCGGCGACGGTGATGGCGACGGGTGTGACCGGCCGTCCCAGCGCCGCCCCGGCCTGCTGGAGCAGCAGGCCCAGCACGAACTCGCCGATCAGCGCGCCGACGCGGCCGAACGTGGGGACCGGCCGGGTGGCGACCGTAAGGCGGCCCGCCGCGTTCCGCCGCACGACGAACGCGCTGTCGGGGTCGGTGATCGCGGGCAGGTGCCGCGCGGCGAGGTCGAATGCCTCGCCCAGGTCGGCTGAGGACTTGATGATGTAGTCCCAGACGTGGAACCGGCCGGGAGTCCACAGCTGTGCGACCCGCGGGGCACCCCCGGCCTGCGCGAAGGCCGCCGAAGAGACCTCCCAGACGCGTGTCAGCAGCATCGTCGGAACGCGGATGCCCTGCTGGTCAAGGACGCCCACGCCGGGGAGGCGGTTGAGCTCGTCCGGGGAGACGCCCGCCGTTCTCGCCGCTTCTAGGACTAGACGCACCACATATGGCGGCATCGACCCTTTTGTCGCCTCCGGCACGGCTGACAGCTTAAGGCAGTGCCGCATGCCGCGCTTCCGGCGGATCAAGTGGCGGCTTGGGTCCCCTCTGTGGCGCGTTCTGGTCTCACCGGCGGCGCGCCGGCGTCCGTAGGTTCGGCACATTGCAGAACGCCGACGAGAACGGAGCCGCCATGGCGAACGCAAAGACGATCATCTATCCGGTCGGGGACCTCGCCCGCGCCAAGGAGGTCTTCACCTCGCTGGCCGGGGCGCGGCCGTACGTGGACGAGGTCTACTACGTCGGCTACCGGGTCGGCGACCAGGAGATCGGTTTGGACCCCAACGGGCACCGGCAGGGCATGACGGGGCCGGTCTGCTACTGGGAGGTCGACGACATCCACGCGGGCCTGCAGCGGCTCCTGGTCGCCGGGGCCGTCCTGCGGCAGGACGTCACCGAGGTGGGCGGCGGCCGTCTGGTGGCCACCGTCACCGACCACGACGGCAACGACCTCGGGCTGGTCCAGGACCGATGAGCACCCGCAACCCGCCCCGTGCCCGCGCCGAGCGGCGCCGCGACACCGAGCACCGGCTGGCCCGCGACGTGGACGTCTGGGTGGCCAGCGCCTCGCTCGACGGCACGCCCCACCTGGTGCCGCTGTCCTTCGACTGGGACGGCGAGACGTTGCTGCTGTCCACACCGGCCGGCAGCCCGACCGGGCGCAACCTCGCCGCCACCGGCACCGTCCGGGTCGGGCTGGGCGGCACCCGCGACGTCACCCTGATCGACGGCGAGGTCGAGGTCATGGAGATCGACGCGCTGACCTCGGAGCTCGGCGACCGGTTCGCCGCGCGCACCGGCTTCGACCCGCGGACGCTCACCACGCCGTACCGCTGGTTCCGCGTCACCCCGCGCCGTGTTCGGGCCTGGCGCGAGGAGAACGAACTGTCCGGCCGCGAGCTGATGCGCGACGGCCGCTGGCTGGCCTGACGTCCACCCGAACCTACAGCAGACGCTACGACCCTTCACAAGGAGGAACCTGACATGAGCAGCACCTACACGGGATTCACGGCCGACGAGCGGGCCGCGATGAAGGAGCACGCCCACGAGCAGAAGGAGGCCGCGCGGCGCGGCTCGCGCGCGGACAAGGCGGCCCAGGCGGAGCGGGACGTGCTGGCGAAGATCGCCGAGATGCCGGAAGCGGACCGCGCCCTGGCCGAGCACATTCACGCCATCGTCAAGGCGACCGCGCCGGACCTCGAACCGAGGACGTGGTACGGCATGCCTGCCTACGCCAGGGACGGCAAGGTCGTCTGCCACTTCCAACCCGCGCAGAAGTTCAAGACCAGGTACGCCACCTTCGCCTTCAGCGACCAGGCCGACCTTGACGACAACACCATGTGGCCCACCGCCTTCGCACTGACGAAGCTGACCCCCGCCAACGAGAAGGAGATCGCCGCACTGCTCAAGAAGGCCGCCGGTTAGGAGCCGAGCAGGACCGGCCATCCGAACGCGACGGAACCCTTGATCAGGCAGTCCATCCCACGGCTCGCCCGACGTCGCCGGACCAGCTGTAACACCCACTAAGGAGACAAAACATGACATCGCACACCAGCGCGCACCCCCATGACGTCCGAGACGAGGAGCAGCGGCCCCAGTCCCGTGGAACGTGGGTGACCCTCAACAGGACGCTCTGGACGCTTCAGGTGTTGTCCGGCCTGTTCTTCGCCGGCAGCGGCTTCGGAAAGGTGTTGTTGTACGACGCAGCCCTGTACGCGGCGGCACCCCGGGCCGTGGCCTGGTACGCCGCGGTGCCGCAACCCCTGATCGTCTTCATCGGGGTCGTGGAAGTGCTGGGCGGCGTCGGCCTGATCCTGCCGGCGATGACTGGAGTCCGGCCGAAGCTGACGCCGCTCGCCGCCGGTGGCCTGACGCTGACGATGATCCTCGCGGCCGGCTTTCACATCATGCGCGGCGAGTACGGACTGGTGCCCGCCAACCTGGTGCTAGGAGGTGTCGCGGCCTTCATCATGGTCGGGCGGTGGAACCTGCGGCCCGTCGCGCCCGCGCACATCACCACAGCTCGCGTACTCAAGTCGATCATGGTCCTGGCCGGGCTTGCCCTGTTGGTGTTCGGCCCGACCTGGTACTCGATGACACACGTCCAATTCTGATCACCCGGTCGCGTGTTCGTCCGGCCAAGCCCACCTCGCCGGCTTCGCCGCCGGCAAGGCCACATGGACGAAGGAGCCGCACGCTCCGCAGTCACCGCAGTGATTCCTGCAGAGTGAGCGTCTCCGCGACACCGTCACCCACTACCGGGCGGGGAGTTCCTGGATCGTCACCGCACCCGCTGCTCCTCGAGCCACGCGTCGAACGTGGTCGGCGCGATGCGCGCGTTCCCCCCGGGCAGCAGCACGTTGCCGGCCATCCCCGGGCCGAACAGTCCCGACCACGTCGGCACGAGCTTCACCTCACGGCCGCGCGCCCGCAGCGTGCGCCGGGCCATGTCGACGAGATCCTGCGGCTCGGGACCGGCGACGTCGGCGTGGCGCCCCTGCGGCTCCCCCACCGCGACCTCGGCCAGGATCCCGGCCACGTCGGCCGGCGCGATCGGCTGCACCAGCAGCGGCGCGATCGTCGCGACGCCGTCCCGCTCGGTCCAACCGGCCACCATCTCGGCGAAGTCGTGGAACTGGGTGGCCGGGACGATCGTCCACGGCACCGGCCCCGCGGACACCAGGCGCTCCTGCTCCCGCTTGCCGGCGTAGTGGGCGTTGCCCTCGACCCGGTCGATGCCGACGATCGACAGCAGCACATGGTGACGGACGCCGGCCCGCTCCCCGGCGGCGAGCAGATTGCGGGTGGTGGCGCCGAAGTACGCCACCGTCTCGTCCACATCGGCGGCCGGGCCGTTGGTGGCGTCCACCACCGCCTCGACGCCGCCCAGGGCCTCGTCCAGTCCGTCACCGGTCAGCAGGTCCACGCCGAGCGAGCGGCTGATGCGCACGACGTCGTGCCCGCCCCGTTCGAGGGCGGCCACGGTCAGGGATCCGATGGCGCCGGTCGCGCCGGCCACGGCGATACGCATGACGTTCTCTCCTTCTCGTCGGTACCCAGTGACCATATCTCGGACTAAGCAGATCCTCAATATCCGCGATATGCTGGTGATCGTGAAACTGCCCGTGAGCACCGAATGGCTGTTGCACTGCGCCACCTCGCTGGCGCAGTTGGAGCCGGGAGCCACCGCGTCGGCGGCCCAGCTCGCGGACTACTACGACCTCCCGGCGCCCTACCTCGCCAAGCAGCTCCAGTCGCTCGTCAAGGCCGGCGTGCTGTCGGCCACGACGGGGCCGCGAGGCGGGTTCCGGCTCGCCCGGCCCCCCGGGGAGATCACGTTGCTGCAGATCGTGGAGGCGGTCGACGGCGCGTCCTCGCCGTACGAGTGCCGCGAGATCCGCCGGCAGGGACGCGGCGCGCTGCCGGCCGAGGACTGCCTGGGCGCCTGCGTCCTGGCCGTCAAGATGGCCGAGGCGCACCGCGCGTGGCGCGACAGCCTGGCCGGGGTCTCGCTCGCCGACATCCTGTCCGAGCTGCCCTCCTCGGCGCCTCCGCGCACCCGGTCACTGCTCACGGGCACGAAGGACTCCCGGCCCCGCCGGAGCCCGTTCGGCTGACGCGCCGGACGCCGGGCCCGGATGACGCGAGACGCGCACGCCACCTGTTCGACAGACTGACAATTTTCGTATAATTTGTCAGCATGTCAGATGCTGCCATCGCCAAGCGGGAGCAGATCGTGGCCGCCGCGCTCGGCGTCTTCGGCCGTTACGGCTACCGCCGGACGTCCATGGACCTGATCGCCCAGGCCGCGCGGATGTCCCGGCCTGCCGTGTACCAGCACTTCAAGGGCAAGGAAGAGGTGTTCCGGGCCGTCGGCCGGCGGATCGTCGACGATGTCGTCGAGGCGGCGGAGAAGGCCCGCCACTCCGACCGCGCCGTGGCGCAACGGCTCTACGACGTGCTGTCGGTCAAGCTCGACCTGTTCTCCGGGACGGTCGAGGCCGAGTTCCGGGCGGAGCTGTTCACCGAGGCCAGTGTGGTCGCCGAGGACGTGCTGCTGTCGTTCGAGGAGCGGTACGCCGAGGTCGTCCAGGGGGTGCTGACCGACTCGGCGGACGAGCTCGACCTGCTCGGCGAGGCGCTGTCCGCCCATGACGCGGCCCTCATCCTGCTCGACGCCCTCGCCGGGATCTCCCAGGCGCGACAGGAGCAGGACGTCCTGCGTGCCCGGCTGCGCCAGATGGTGGAGCTGACCGTCAGGGGCCTCACCCGCGACCCGGCTCACCGTGCCGGGCCGGCCACCCGAGAACCACAGGAGTGACCATGTTGCTGACGGCCGTCCTCAGCTTCTTCGCCGGCGTGTTCGGCGCGAACGCGACACCGCATTTCGTCAAGGGCATCACCAAGGAGCACTTCCCCACCCCCTTCGGCACCGGCCCGCTGGTCAACCTGGTCGCGGGCTGGGCGATGTACGTCATCGCGGCCCTGCTCGCCGTCGGCGCCGACACGGCCGGGTACCCGGCCGTGGCCTTCACCGCCGCCGCTCTCGGAGTGCTGGTCATGGGCATCTTCCATGCCACGGTCGGGGCCTTCGGCAAGCGTCCGCCCGCCACGGTCTGAGAGCCGGCTCAACCGCCGGTCAGGCACGTGCGCAGGGCCGCGATCAGACGGCCGGCGCGGGCGTCGCCGTGGCCGATCATGCGGTTGGCGACGTACGCGAACCCCACCCCGAACTCGTCGTCACCGAAGGCGAACTGGCCGCCCGCTCCGTCGTTGCCGAAGCTGCGCTCCCCCAGCATCGGCCGGAACGCCGAGTCGAGGAGGAAGCCCGAGCCCCAGCGCGCCCCGGCGTCGAAGCCCAGCCATCCCTTGCCGGAGGAGACCTCACGGACCGCGTCCGTCACGCTGTCCGGCGTGAGCAGCCGCTGGTGACCTTCGACGCCGGTGGCGGCCGCCGCGTACAGCCCGGCGAGGCCGCTCGCCGACGCCGTGGCACCCGCTCCGGGCAGCTCCATGCCGAGCAGCGCCGGATCGTTCCAGCCGTGCGGCTCGTCGAGGCCGGGGAAGACCAGGGCGCCGTTCATCGTCACGATGCGGGTGAGCAGGTGTTCGGGTCCTGGCATGGGAGGCCGCCCTTCGGCCTCGGTGAGCCGGGCACGGCCGTCCATCTCCTCGGCGGGCAGGCCGATCCAGGCCCGTAGCCCCAGCGGCTCCCCCACGGCACGGCGGAAGTACGCGCCGGGGGTGAGCCCGGTGACGCGCCGGATGACCTCACCGATGAGGAAGCCGAAGACGTGGCCGTGGTACTCGTACGCCGTGCCCGGCTCCCACAGCGGCTCCTGCTCCTCGATGGCATGGACGACCGGCGTCCAGGCGGCGATCTCCTCGAAGCCGAGCACCCGGTCGAGGGCGGGCAGCCCTGCCCGGTGCCCGAGGACCATGCGACAGGTGACGGCTTCCTTGCCGTGCCGCGCGAACTCGGGCCAGTACCTGCTCACCGGGGCGTCGAGATCCAGGCGTCCTTCCTGCGCGAGGAGGTGGGCGCATACGCTGACGAGGCCCTTGGCGCAGGAGAAGACCGGGACGACCGTGTCCCGCGTCCACGGCCGGCCGGTTCGCCCGTCCGCGACTCCGCCCCACAACTCCACGACCTTGCGCCCGCCGGCGAACACGGTGACGGCTGCGCCGAGTTCGTCGAAGTCGGCGAAGTTCCGGGCGAACGCGTCGGCGACCGCTCCGAACCGTTCGTCGGCCCACCCGTCGTGCTTCACGGTGATCTCCTTCTCTCGGTGCGTCGCCGATGGTCGCGCCGCGGTGCCGGGCGCCGATGCGCGGTCCCCGTTCACGCCATGACCTTGTCGAGGAACGCCGACAGCCTGGCCCTGGTGCGATCGACCTGCTCCTCCACCGTCAGGGACTCCTCCAGCCGGCCGCCCAGGTCCGGGGTCTTCCTGCCGCGCACGTACAGGGAGCAGGCGAGGTCGCTGCACACGTACACGCCGACCGAGTTGCTGTCCCGGCCGGCCTGGCCCGCTCTCCGGGCGGTCATCAGGGAGACGCCGCTGCCGGGGTGCGTGGTCAGGCACAGGGAGCACATGCCGCGGTGGAGGTGACCGCGCTGCTTGGCGGCCAGGCGAAGCGCCACCCCGACGATGGCGCCGCCGCGCTCGGTGACGAGGTAGCCGCGGTCGGGCGCGCCGGAGTCACGCCACCCGAGGAAGTCAAGGTCGTCCCAGGGCTGCTCGGTCAGGTCCCGTGGGAGCGGCAGCCGCTTGGCCTCTCCCTTGGAGCAATTGACGAACGAGGCGCGAATTTCCTGCTCACTGGCTGGCTTCATGGCGCGGAACGCTACAATGCCTAGGAGTATTATGCAACTACCTAATACTCCTAGGAAGCGTGGAGGTGGCGATGGCTCGTGCGGGACTGACAGCGGAGCGCGTGACGGAGGCGGCCGCGGACCTGGCGGACGCCGTCGGGTTCGAGAACATCACCGTCTCCGCGCTGGCGCGGCACTTCGGGGTCAAGGACGCGAGCCTGTACGCGCACCTCAGAAACCTGCAGGACCTGCGGGAACGAGTCGCGATGCTGGCCGCGGGAGAGCTGGCCGACCGCATCGCCGCGGCGGTCGCGGGCCGCTCCGGCAAGGAGGCCATGGTGGCGTTCGCCAACGCCTACCGGGACTACGCGCTCGCCCACCCCGGCCGTTACACGGCGACCCAGGCGGTCCGGGTGGACCCGGCCGTCCTCGCCCGCTCCACCGCCTACGTGCGCACCATCGAGCTGACCCATGCGATGCTGCGCGCGTACAAGCTGGCCGAGCCCGACCTGACCGACGCGGGCCGGCTGATGCGCAGCGCCTTCCATGGCTACATCAGCCTGGAGGCCAACGGCGGATTCAGCCACTCCCGCGAGGTGCGGAGGTCCTGGGAGCGCGCCCTCGACGGCCTGCACATCATGCTGGAGAACTGGCCCGCTGACCCGTCGCGTCACGCGGCCGAGGAGGGCTGATCGAGGGCGGCGGCTTCAGACGAGCCGACCGCCGCCGTCCACGTGCAGCACCGTGCCGGTGACGTAGGGGTTGCCCATCGCGAACAGCACGGCATGCACCAGGTCCTCGGGCATGCCGACGCGCCGGGCCGGGTTGCGCGCGGCCACACCCCGCAGGAACTCCTCCTTGTCCGCGCCGAGCCCGTCCCAGGAGCCGGTGTCGACGATGCCGGGCGAGACCGCGTTCACGCGCACCGGCGCCACCTCCACCGCCAGGGCCTGGACCAGGAACGCCAGCGCGCCGTTGGTGGTGGCCATCACGGTCCGGGCCGGGGCGGGCCGCCAGGCCGCGACCCCGGAGAAGAAGGTGAACGAGCCGCCCCGCTCCACCTGGCCCGCCAGGTGCTTGGCCAGCAGCAGCGGGCCGATCACCTTCGCGTCGAACGCGCGCCGCACCGCGGCGAGGTCGAGGTCGGCCAGGGGGCCGTTGGCGGGCATGGCGGCGGTGGACACCAGGTGGTCGAAGCGGCCCGCCCGCGCGGCCAGGCCGGCGACCGAGTCCTCGTCAGAGAGGTCCACCGGCACCACGTCGGCCTTGCCGCCCAGCTCGCCGGCGGTCCACTCCAGCTTGCGCGGGTCCGGCCCGGCCAGGACGAGGTCCGCGCCGGCGGCGGAGGCGGTGCGGGCGAGCAGGCGGCCGGTGCGCGAGCCGGCGCCCACCACGATCAGGCGCTGCCCTTCGAGGGTCTGTGCAGGCATGGCTGAGCTCCTCATGTCATCGGGATGGGGCGGGCCGCCGCTGTGCTGCGTCGCGGCCCGTGGCCCCAGCCTGTCCGACCTCGCCGGATAAGTCCAAGGCTTGGTTTCTATGGGGCCGATAACATCTGTTCATGGCAACCTTGCGGCAGCTCGAATACCTGGTCACGGTGGTCGAGACGGGTTCCTTCACCCAGGCGGCGGAGCTGCTGCACGTCACCCAGCCGGCGCTGTCCCATCAGATCCGCGCGCTGGAGACGTCACTGGGCGGCCCGCTTCTCGAACGACTCCCCCGGGCGGTCCGCCTCACCCCGCTGGGCAGGGCCGTGCTCCCCCATGCCCGCGCCGCACTCAACGACGCCCAGCGCCTCCACGCCGCCGCCCGCCGCGTGGCCGGGCTCGACGGCGGGGAGCTGGAGGTGGCCACCGTCTACTCCGTCAGCCTCGGCATCCTGCCCCCGGTGCTGCGCGCCTGGCGGCGCCGCCACCCGGAGGTGCGGATCCGGCTGCGCGAGTACCCCCACACCGTACGGCTCGAAGAGGCGATGATCGCGGGACAGGCCGACCTCGCCATCGGCCCTGCCCCAGCTCGATGGGAGGGCCCGGTCCGGGACCTCGGCGTCGAGGAGTTCGTCGTCGTCCTGCCCCCCGACGACCCCCTCGCCGCCCATCCCGGGCCCGTCGCCCTGAGCGCCCTCGCCGACCGTGACTGGGTGCACTTCGCCCCCGGCAACGGGCTCGCCGAGCTCCTGGACCGGTCCTGCGCCGACGCCGGATTCCAGCCGCGCGTCGCCGTGCGGGCCGAGCAGACCTCCGCCGCGCCGCTGCTGGCAGCCGCCGGGCTGGGGCCCGCGCTCGTGCCGGCCTCGATCATCCCCTCCGGCTTCGACGGCGTCGCGCTCCGCGCCGACCCTCCGGTACGCCGCACCCTCACCGCCTACACCCGCACCCGCCCCGACCCGCTCACCACGGCCTTCGCCGAGCTGCTCGCGTTCGGCGTCGGGCCGGGCGGGCGTCTCGGTGGTCTTGACCAAGGCTGCGATCTGCTCGGCCGGCCACCCGGTCCGTGGACGCGGCCGGCCCGTTGATCTAGTATCGTGCCGGCTCCAGGGGGCCCTGGCAGGTCAAAGGAGAGGGCGGGACACCGTGCCCGCGGTGCCTCGAGCCGCGTGACCGGAGGAGTCGATGCTGGGATGACCGCAGAGCGACCGATGCCCACGCAGGACGACGTGCTCGGGTACTTCGACACGCTGTCGAACTGGGGACGGTGGGGCGACGACGACGAGCTCGGCACTCTGAACCACATCACCGACGACGTCCGGCTGGCGGCGGCGCGCGCCGTGCGCCACGGCAGGAGCGTGTCGTGCGCGTGGGAGGTCGCCGTGCCGGAGGAGATGGAGCGGTCGACGACGACGTGCCCGTGCGCCGCCGACATGCCGGGTGCCGAGAACATGCCGCTGCCCGGATTCCGCAACGACCGGCACTGGGGCTATTCGTCCGAGCGACTCGGCATCACGTTCCACGGCAACACCGTCACCCATGTCGACTCGCCGTGCCACATCTTCTGGGACGGCACGATGTACAACGGGCGGTCGCACTCGATGGTCGACGCCGCGACGGGATCGGCGTGGGCGGCCGTCACGGCGGCGGCGAACGGGATCATCACGCGTGGCGTCCTGCTGGACATCGCGAAGGTCCGCGATGTGCCGTGGTTGGAACCGGGGCAGGGTGTGCATCCCGACGATCTCGAGGAGGCCGAGCGTCGCCAGGGTGTGCGGGTGCGATCCGGCGATGCGGTACTCCTGCGGACCGGCTACGGCCGCGTCCGGCACGAGGCCGGTGCGGCCGGCGGTTTCACGCAGGCCGGGTGGCACGCGTCCTGCCTGCCGTGGCTGCATGAACGGCAGGTCGCGCTGATCGGCGCTGACACCCCCCAGGACGTTCAGCCGTCGGGGTACGAAGACATGGCGATGCCGGTTCACACCGTGGGCCTCGTCGCGATGGGTCTGTGGCTGCTCGACAACTGCGACCTGGAGGCGTGCGCGACGACGGCCGCCGAGCTCGGCCAGTGGGACTTCCACCTCGCGGTCGCGCCGGTCCGCCTCGCCGGTACGTCCGGCAGCCCGGTCAACCCGATCGCCACATTCTGACCGCCGCGCCGCTCCTAGTAGTGTCGGCTCGCGTGGCGCGCTCAAACTCGGACTTTCGTGGGTGGTACTGGTGGGCACTGGTCGCCACGTCCATCCTCGTGCCATTCCTGACCATCGCTGTGGCCGTGCTCTTCGTCTCTCAGGGCCGTGAGTACGCCGACCAGTGGGCCAGCATTTTCAGCTTCGTCGTCACCGCCCTGGTCGCCGTGGCGGCGATGATCGGTTGGTTACGACAGAGAGCCAAGCGCGGCGGCGACCTCGGTACGTTGGACGTGGCCGAGCCGGAGGCGGACGCCATGGCGGCTCATGCCGAACGGCTGGCCGCCAAGGTCGAGCAGGTATGGAAGTCGGAGGAGCTGCGGCAGCGCCTCCTGGACCCGGAGCCTCTGCCCGTCTCCTGGCGTACGGTCGGCCCGCCTGTCAGCGACCACTGGCGTGTCATCGGCGGCGATGACCTGCCCATCGACCTCGACGGCAGCCTGGACGACCTTTATCGCACCATTCACACCAAACTGCCGCGGACACGTTTGGTCGTGCTCGGTGAGCCCGGCTCCGGCAAAACCTCGCTGGTGATGCGCTTCGCCCTGGCCTGCCTGTCCGCCCGCGAACAAGGCGGCCCCGTCCCCGTCATCCTGCGGCTCTCGACGTGGACACCCTCCAGCCGGCCCATCGTCGGCTGGATCTACGCCCGTCTGGTGAAGGACTACGACTACGACCCCGCCGAGCCGCTGTCCCTGGACCGGCTCCTGCTCATCCTGGACGGCCTTGACGAGATGCCCGCCTCCGAACGGGAGCTGGCTCTCACCCAGATCAACGCTGCCTTCAGCGCCAGGCATCCCCTTGTCCTGACCAGCCGTACCGCAGAATACCTGGCCACGATCGACTCCCAGCAGGCGGATGTCCTGACGGCAGCGGCCGCCATCGAGATCAAGCCGCTCGACGTGGCCGCCATCCGTGACTACCTGACCATCACCACGAAACCCGCCCGGCTGCCGGGATGGTCCAAGGTGTTCGCCGAACTGACCGCTGACCCGGAAGGCGAACTCGCCCGCGGCCTGTCGACTCCGCTGGCCCTGTCCCTGGCCCGTGTGGCCTACGCCGAACGGGCGGCGAATCCCGACCACTTGCTCACCTTCACGACCAGACGCGATCTCGAGGTCCATCTCCTCAGAGAGCTTGTGCCGGCCCTCTACTCCGGCTCCGCCGGCCACCACGGGCGCGGCCGGTCCGGCAGCCCGAGCCGCTCCAGCGCGTATGAGCAGCCCAGCCTCGCCTGGCACCCGGACGCCGCGCGTCACTGGCTGTCCTTCCTGGCCCGGCACTGCGGTCGGCGGGGCATCTCGTCGCCAGGGCTGATCGACCTCGTCCCCTCTTGGGTCTACGGCCTGATCCTCGGTCTCCTGTCAGGGTTGTGCGTCGGCACGGCCTTCGACGTGGCGGCAGGCCCCGTCGGGGGCGCTCTCCTTGGAACGGCCATGGCCATGGCCACCTTCGTCTACGTCTTCGTCAAAGACTGTCAGGAGCCGCCCCCCTCGAGCCTGATGATGTCGTGGATCGCGGCATCGGCCTTCTTCGCCTTCGTCCTCGGTCTTTTCACGATGGGCGCCGGCCTGCGAGCCGATCAGGGGGTCGTCATTGCGCTGGGGGCAGCGCTCTGGCTTCAAGTGACGCTTTCCCGCGGCTTGATCGCCTTACAGGTGGGGCTGCTTGACATCGCCGTCGTGCACACGGCCGTCACCCGGCCGTCCATCTCCTCGGACGCGCTGGCTCTGGCCTCCCTCGTGACCGTAGTCGCTCTGTCCGTCCTGTCCGCCTTCCGGCTCCGCCTCTTCCTGGCTCGCGCCGTGCTCGCCGCATCCGGCCGCCTGCCCTGGCGAGTGGCCACGTTCATCGAAGACGGCCACCGGCGCGGCGTGCTCAGACAGGTCGGCGACCTGTACTACTTCCGTCACGATCTCCTACGACAACAGCTGACCCAGAAGGAATAGCCTCTCGCGCCAAGTCCGGCATCCCTACGACAGGGCGGGGATCTCGTGCAGGTGCTGCTCCACCCAGGAGCGCAGCATCCCGAGCGGCACGGTCACGCTGCGGCCCAGCTCGGTCAGCGCGTACTCCACGTGCAGCGGCACGGCGGGGTACACGGTGCGGTCCACGAAGCCCGCCTCCTCCAGCCGCCGCAGCGTCTGGGTCAGCACCTTGGGGCTGACGCCCTGAAGCTGCCGTTGCAGCTCGCCGAAGCGCTGCGGCCCGTCCTCCAGGGCGCCGATCGCCAGCGTGGACCACTTGTTGGACAGCAGATCCAGCACGTCGCGGCAGGGGCAGAGCGCGGAGTAGACGTCGTGGCGGTCGTGCTCCCCTGTGGGGCATCGCAGGATCACGGCTGGGGCTCCTCTCGTACTACCCAACAGATAGTAATCCCCCTTGCGGGTTACTACCGCCTGACGGATAGCTTCCGGGATCGTCGCACCAAGCACAACAAGCGAGGAGAAGCAGCATGTCGACGCCCACCATGCGAGCGATCAGCCAGTCCGCGTTCGGCGGTCCCGAGGTGCTGGAGCCGGTCCGCGTCCCCCGCCCCGAACCGCTGCCCACCGAGGTACTGGTACGGGTGCACGCCGCCGGGGTCAACCCGGTGGACTGGAAGACCCGCTCCGGCGGCGGCATGGCGGGGGTGCTCGGCCAGCCGCCGTTCGTCCTGGGCTGGGACGTCTCCGGGGTGGTCGAGGAGGTCGGGTTCGGCGTGACCGTCTGGAAGCCGGGCGACGAGGTGTACGGGATGCCGTGGTTCCCGCGCGCGGCCGGCGCCTACGCCGAGTACGTCACCGCCCCGGCCCGCCAGTTCGCCCGCAAGCCCGCGACGCTGGACCACCTGCGGGCGGCCGCCGTACCGCTGGCGGCTCTGACCGCCTGGCAGGTCCTGACCGACACCGCCGGCGTCCAGGCGGGGCAGCGGGTGCTCGTCCACGCCGGCGCGGGCGGCGTCGGCCACCTGGCCGTGCAGTTCGCCCGCCACCTGGGCGCGCACGTCATCACGACCGCGAGCGCCGCCAAGCACGAGTGGCTGCGCAAGCTCGGCGCCGAGGAGACGATCGACTACACCACCACCCGCTTCGAGGACGCGGTGGCCGACGTGGACGTGGTCATCGACCTGGTGGGCGACGGGCACGACCACACCAGCACGCGGTCGCTGGGCGTGCTGCGCCCCGGCGGCCTGCTGGTGGCGGTCCCGTCGGGGATCTCCCCCGAGCTGATGGAGCGGGCCCATGCGGCGGGCGTCCGCGCGACCCCGTTCCTGGTCGAGCCCGACGGGCCGGGGCTGGCCCACATCGCCGGCCTCATCGACCGGGGCGAGGCGGCGATCGAGGTGGAGGCCGTCCTCCCGCTCGAACAGGCCGCCGAGGCGCACCGGCGCGGCGAGGAGGGCCGCACCCGCGGCAAGCTCGTCCTGGGCGTCGCCTGACAGACGCGGGCCGGCCGTCGCACCTGACCGCACAGAGGTGGCCGCCGCGCCGTCACGTTCGGCTGAGGCTCCTACCGGTCGGAGGAGCATGGCCGGCGGCCACCTCGGCTGTGGTCTGCCGGCGACGCCGGTGGTAGGAGACGGTGGCGGTGGCCAGCGCGGCGCCCCAGATCGGCCAGAAGCACTCCGGCAGCCAGGCTCCCCATTCCTCCAGGGCGAACCGGCCGGCGATCGTCCAGCGGAGATAGGTGAGCCCGGCCACGGTGATGATGATCGAGACGAACCCGGCCGGGACGACCGCGAGCAGCGGCGGCACCCGTCTGCCGCGGAGCCCGGGGATCCAGCGGGGAAAGATCTCGCCCCACCGCTGGGTGAGCCCGAGGGTGAGCACGCCGCCGAACGCGCCGAATGTCGCCAGATAGGCGCCCGCCAGCCACAGGCCGCCCTCGCCCTCGGCCAGGAACGCCTTGCTCACCCCGAGAGGAACGCCCAGCGCCCACGCCCACCGGGTGGCGCAGTACACCAGCGGCACCACGACCGCCACGTACACCGCGACACGCCCGCGCTGCGGGGTGAACCAGCTCCTGCGCCCCCGGTCACGTTCGTAGGCCAGCGCGGCGGCGGCCAGCAGCAGGCCGCCCAGCACGCACACGAGCTGGTTGAGCACCGGCCACGGCCAGGCGTCGGCGAAGGTCGCACCGCCCAGGCCCCACCCGAGGACGGGGGCGGCCAGCAGCAGCGGCGTGTAGGCGACGCCCATCATCAGCCGGGAGTCGGGAATCACCAGGATCAGGAGTGCGGCGACGGGCCAGGCCACGAACAACGGCGCACGGTGGCCGCTCCGGCGGGTCAGCGCCAGCGCCGTCACCGCGATGAGGAGACAGAAGGCGGCGATCCACCAGCCGAAGCCCGGTGTCGTGCCGGCCAGGATCGACAGCGCCCCGTCGGGGTCGGGGTCGGTGGCGCCCCAGGGGAAGCCCGGCGTCCCCAGCGCCCATGCGGCGCCGAGCACACCGTAGGCCAGCGCCCACGACGCCGCCGCATACTGTCGCCAGGCAGAGGTGAAGGTCTTCATGTGATCAGCCTCATGGCGGGGCCGGTTGGTGAGCCAGATGCCGATCGGCACCCCTGGAGGCCGGAAGAGGTGCCGTTCGGCACTCGCGGGTGGCCCGTCCGGTGCGCGTATCTTCATCGGGTGGACGTGACATGGGCCTTCACCCTGATGTCGGAGGCGGTGCCCGTGCTGGTCGCCGTCGCGGTGGCCGCGGCCGGGCTGTCGCGGCCCCGGCTCAGGCCGCGTCTGGCCGCGCCGGCCCTCCTGGCCGCGAGCGTGTCCCTGGCCGTCACGGCGGCCCACGTCAGCGGCGCGACGCGGGCCCCGTCGAGCGCCGGAGCGCTGGGGATGGCCGAGAGCGTGGCGCTGATGGTGCTGGTCGGCCTGGTCGTCCGGTACTCCCCCCTCCGGCAGGCCGTGCTCGCCTCGTCGGCGGCGGGTCTGGCCGCGGCCGGCTGGCTGCTGCGCGTGTTCACGCCCGCCTCGCCGCTGGAGGCAGTGGGCGTGTGCGCGTTCTGGGGGCTGGGGGCGTTGGCGGCCGCCGCCGTGGGCGCCTACCTGCGCTCCCTCGACGTACGGCAGGAGCGGGCGGTGGCCGACACGCGCACCGCTCTGCGGCTGCGACTGGCCCGGGACCTGCACGACTTCGTCGCCCACGACATCGGCGAGATGGTGGCGCATGCCCAGGCGGGCGGTGTGGCGGGCGATCCGCTGCGGGCTCTCGAACGCGTCGAGGCCGCGGGCCAGCGGGCCCTGTCGATGCTGGACCGCACGCTCGACATGCTGCACCACGACCGGCCCCTCGGCCCCGTCGGCGATCTGGGCGGCATCGCCGAGGCGGCCGAGCGGTTCTCCGCCGTCGGCCCCACGCGGGTCAGCCTGCGCATGGACCCGGCCGTGACGGTTCCGGTGGAGACCGCGGCGCTGGCCTACCGGGTGGTGATCGAAGGGCTGACCAACGTCCGGCGGCATGCGCCGCGGGCCGGGCACGTCGACCTGCGCGTCGGCGCCTCGGCCGGAGTCCTGGAGATCACGATGACCAACGACGGCGTCGCCCGCACGAGAAGCCGCCGGCGGGGCGGGTCCGGCCTGCCCGGCCTGGCCGCGCTCGTGGCGGAGCAGGGCGGCGAGCTGACGACGCGGGCGCTGCCGGACGGGTGGTCGCTGACGGCCCGCCTGCCGCTGGCACAATCGCCGGAGTGGTCACCCGAATCCTCATCGCCGACGACCAGGAAGGCATCCGCGCCGCCTTCCGCATGATCCTCGACGCCCAGCCGGACATGACCGTCGTCGCCGAGGCCGCCGACGGCCGCGCCGCGATCGACACCGCGAAGACGATCAAACCCGACGTGGTGCTCGCCGACATCCGCATGCCGCGCGCCGACGGCATCGAGGTGACCCGGGCCCTGGCCGGGACCGGCATCCACGTCGTGGTCGTCACCACGTTCGGGCTCGACGAGTACGTCCACGCCGCCCTGCACCACGGCGCCGCCGGGTTCATCCTGAAACGCTCCGGACCCACGCTGCTCATCGAGGCGATCCGGGCGGCCATGAACGGCGACGTGCTCATCAGCCCGCAACTCACCGTCCGGCTGCTGCGGCGGCGCGGCGTGCCGCAGGAGTCGCCACATGTCGTCCTCACCGAGCGAGAGGACCAGATCGTGGCCATGGTCGCGCACGGCAGGACCAACGCCGAGATCGCCGCGGAGCTCTTCCTCTCCCCGGGCACCGTGAAGAACCACATCGCCTCGATCCACGACAAGATCGGCGCCAGGAACCGGGTCGCCATCGCCGCCTGGGCCTGGGCCACCGGAAGAGCCGAGCCCTGAGCGTGCGGTGCACGCCGGCGACGCCGGCCTTCCCTCGACGGGGCCTTCCTCGAGATTCAGGCGCGGTCAGGACGGCGGAATTCAGTGGTGGAGTTCGGCGATGTACCCGTCCGGACGGACGAGCACGGTGGTCCTACCCTGCCTTCCGTGCAGGGGGCAGGGCAGGTGTGGTTGCTGTGGCCCGCCGTTGAGGCAGGCTGCCGACCGCGATGAGAAGGTAGCCTACGGCCACCCAGGCGAGTAGTACGACAAGAGGACGTGTCAGGCCGACGCCGTGGAAGTAGAGAAGGCTGCGTCCCGTAGCGATGAACGCGTTCGGTGGGAGGAACGGCCCGATAACGCTCATCCAGTGGGGCAGGAACCAGCCCGTTGTGCTCGCGCCACTCGTGGCGTTGCCCAAGGTCATAGTGGTCAGCGCGACAACGGCGATTCCGGGCATGCCCAGCACACGCACCATTCCCAGCCCCGCGGCGATGATGGCGGTGAGATAGAGCGCCGCCAGCGCGGTCATCTGCCAGAGGTTTCCTGACAGCACGTTGAAGCCGGGGCCGAGCAGGGTGACTGCCGCCAGTCCGGCCAGTCCCGCTGCCACGGGAAGCAGGATAGCCCGGGCCACAACGGACACCTGCTTGGCGATCACGCTGAAAGCTATGATGCCGACGATGCCCGGGATGAGCAGGCAGCCGAGCAGCGTTGCCAGGGTGATGCCCTGGGGATCGTCCTCGGGAAGCGGGGCCACGTCATGGGTCCGCAGCGGCAGTCCTGTCTCCGAGGCGGTCTGCTGAGCCAGGGCCGTGATGCCTTGGCTGATCTTGGGGCCCTCGCCGCCGGCGATGACAGCCACCAGCGCGCCCGACTCCGCGGAGATGGCGGCTACCACCTCCCGGTCACGCACCGCGTCTTCGGCTGCCGCGGCAATGGCGTAGGACCGCACGTCGAAGGCGTCCGACCCGTTGGCAGCCAGGAGTCTGGTCAGGTCATCGGTGAAGTCGGCCGGGCCAGAGATGCCCAGTGGCATGTGGTGCGGCCGCATGTCACTGACGGATGCGCCATTGAAGATCCCGAAGGCCAGGGCTGCCAAACACGGCAGCACGGCGGTAAGGACCGCCAGTCGTGCGGGGCGGCCAGGCAACGGCTGGCTGGAGCCGCTTAGCGGCTCAGGATCACCCGAGCCGCGAGCGTATGTCTCCCGTGGGGTGTTCACCGGCCGGCGTCATCCGCTTGAGGTGCTTCGGGCTGCCCGGCCAGGTCCTGGATGGGGGCGGGCAAGAGCCGGCGTTCACCACGGGCCGGGTCGCCCAAGGCGATGGTCAGGGTGTCGAAGCACATGGTACGGCGATCGGCCGGGGTATACGCCTCCCACACGGGGACGCCCTGAGTGTTGGGATTCCCGGTGCGTACGAACGCTGCCACGGCCCGGCGGAAGGTGCTGCCGATCGGTTCAACGGTGACCGGGTCGACGCCGCGGAACATGGGGGACGCCGACCACGCGGGGAGGTTGTCCAACAACAGCGGGATGTCCACGGTGTGGCAGGCGCCCAGGCCAGGGGATCGCCAATCCACCTGGTAGACGTAGCCGGGATGCCCGTGTCGGGCGCGGGCCTCGGCGACTTGAAGAGCCGGCAGCCTGACCAGACGGTCGGTGGTGATGTCGGCCAGGACCTGGGACGGAGTGGCCCCCGGGCGCCGGTCCGCGTAGTGGTCGTAGACGTCTCCTCCAGCTGGGCCAGGCGCCAGCCGTTCCAGGATCTGCAGGACGGCCTCGCGGGTGATGGCCGCGGCGGACGGGTCGATGGCGAGGAAGGGGTTCATCTCCTCGGCGGTGGCGCCGAGGAGAACGTCGATGCCGCTGCCCGCCCCGTCGGCCAGGGCCGAGAGCACAGGCGTGGGCAGGCCCGGGCCGCCGGCGATCGGGTGCATCGGCGGGGCCGGTGCGCCGATGCGGCGCCGGCCACCGCCGGCGACGAGCTGCTGGTAGCCGGTGACCAGCTGTTCGGCCGGCAGGTCTCGCAGCCGATGGGCTGTCGCCGGTGTCAGGCCAAGGACGTTCATGTACTCCGCTCCGGTCTGTTCGGCTTCGGCCGGCGAGGGCATCGGGATGCCGATGGGACCGCTTTGGGCGAAGACCCGGCGAAACAGGCCGGATGCCGACGGCGAGGTCAGGAGCGCCACCGAGGTCACCGCGCCGCCGGACTGACCTGCCACGGTGACACGATCGGGGTCACCGCCGAAGTCAGCGATGTTCTCCCGCACCCAACGCAGTGCGGCCACGACGTCCAGGAACCCCATGTTGCCCTCGGCGACGCCGGGGACGCGCAGGAAACCCAGCGGCCCGAGCCGGTAGTTCGCTGTGACGACGACGATGTCTTCGGCCGCCGCCAGATTCTGGCCGTGATAGCCGGGCCAGGCGCTGGCGCCGCTGAGCCAGCCGGAGCCATGAATCCACACCAGCACGGCACGAGGTGAGCCGGTGAGGCCCGGCGTCCACATGTTCAAGGTGAGGCAGTTGTCCTCGGCTTGGGCCAGTGACGGCGAGCCGGTCAGTAGCTGCATCGCGTCCACCGGCTTGTCCGGGTTGGCGGGTGGTTGCGGAGCGGCCGGGCCGAAGGCGGTGGCCGGTCGGATCCCTTGCCAGCGGGCGTGGGGTTGCGGTGCGGCGAAGCGCAGGTCGCCGACGGGCGCGGCGGCGAAGGGCACGCCGAGGAAGGAGGCCACCCGCCCGTCCCAGCTTCCCTGGAGGCTGCCCTGACCGGTGGTGACAACGGGGTTCAGATCGTTCATGGCCCATCCTTGAGAAGGAACGTTCATTCTCACGAAAGCACATTCTCGGCGGAGTTGACAAGAGCGAACGTTCATTCCAAGCTCGGAAGCGTGTCAGCCTCACCAAATGCAGCCAGCGCGCGCCGTCAGCACGTCCTGACAGCCGCACGCCGCTGCTTTCTCGCCAACGGCTTCCATGCCACGTCCATGCAGGACATCCTGCGCGAAGCGCAGATGTCGGCCGGGAACCTCTACCGCTATTTCCCCAGCAAGGACGCCATCGTGCTGGCCATCGTGGAAGCCACCTTGGCCGAGGTGACCACCGCATTCGAACGGCCCCTCCTCGATGAGCCGCCCACGCTCCTGGAGGCCCTCACTGAGATCCTGCGCGCCATCGAACGACTGGACGCCGAAGACGGCACCCCCCGGCTCGCCATCCAGATCTGGGGCGAAGCCCTGCGCAATCCGGCGATGGCCTCGCTCTTCACTGACGCCATCGCTCCCGTCAAGCTGTGGTTCGTCCAGCTCATCGAGGCTCACCAGCGCCGCGGCCTTGCCCCGGTCGCGGTCTCATCCGAGCATCTGGCGGGCGTCCTGCTCGGCAGCATCCACGGGTTCATCGTCCAGCGGGCACTGCTGGAGCTCGATGCCAACAGCTACGCCGAAGGCCTGCGAAGCCTTCTCGCGGTCACGGCCGACAAGTCGGCGTAACGCTCAGCAAGAGCATGTAACAGCAGCTCAGGGCCATATCCCGTGGTTCTTCCCACAGGACTGCCGAAACCCCGTCAATGGTCGAGGTAGCGCAGAATGGCCAGCACCCTGCGGCTGTAGCCGGGATCGCGCGGCAGGTCCAGCTTCTCCGTGATGGCGTTGATGTGCTTCTCCACCGTGCTCAGCGACACGTGCAGGCGCTCGGCGATCGCCGTGTTGACGTAGCCCTGCGCGAGGTGGCGCAGCACCTCCGTCTCGCGCGGGCTGAGCCTGCTCAGCGGGTCGGCGTGGGTGGTGCGGGCGAGCAGCTGACGGACCACCTCGGGGTCCACGACCGTGCCGCCCGCCCGTACCCGCTCCAGCGAGTCCAGGAAGTCGGCCACCTCCGAGACCCGGTCCTTCAGCAGGTAGCCCAGCCCCTCGGTGTGCCCGGCCAGGAGCGTGGCGGCGTACGTCTTCTCCACGTACTGCGACAGGACGAGCACGGCGACGTCCGGGAGGCGTTCGCGGATCTCCAGTGCCGCCCGCAGCCCTTCGTCGGTGTGCGTCGGCGGCATGCGCACGTCGACCACGGCCACGTCGGGGCGGTGCTCCTCGACGGCGGCGAGCAGCGCCGGCGCGTCCCCGACGGCGGCGACGACCTGGTGACCGGCGTCGTCGAGCAGCCGGCCCAGGCCCTCGCGGAGCAGCACCGAGTCGTCGGCCAGGATCACCCGCACGGCGCCTCCTTGGGCAGCGTCGCCGTGATCCTGGTGGGGCCGCCCGGCGGGCTGTCGACGGCGAACGACCCGTCGAGCGCCAGGACCCGCCTGGCCAGGCCGGACAGCCCGCCGCCCGAGGGGTCCGCGCCGCCCGCGCCGTCGTCCGAGATCGCCACGCTGACCGTCTCCTCGTCCTCGCTCAGCACGACCAGGATGTCACCCGCGCCGGCGTGCTTGATCGCGTTGGTGATCGCCTCGCGGGCGACGAAGTACAGGGCCGTCTCCACCTCGGACACGGGCCGCCCGGCCAGCCCGTAGTGCACGGTCACCGGCCCGCCCGACCGCTCGGCCACGCCCGCGAGGGCCGCGCGCAGGCCCAGCTCGTCCAGCGCGGTCGGGTAGATCCGCCAGGCGACGCTGCGCAGCTCGTCCAGGAGCCGGCGCGACTCGGTGTACGCCTGGCCGACGAGCTCCCCGGTTCTGGCGGGGTCGGCGCTGTGCCGGGCGCGGCCCAGCAGCATGGCCAGCGCCACGCCCCGCTGCTGCACGCCGTCGTGCAGGTCGCGCTCGATCCGGCGCCGCTCGTCGTCCACGGCCCGGACGATGCCCGAGCGGGTCGCGGTCAGCTCGGCGATGCGCCTGCGCATCACCTCCTGCCGGCCCGGCCCGAGGAAACGACCGGCCAGCCGCCGCTCGCCGGCGCCCGCGACGGCGGCCGCGGCCGCGAGCAGGACCAGCAGGAACGCCGCGTTGGACAGCCCGAGGACGGCGGTGTCGGTGACCAGTCGCACGCCGGGCAGGTTGACCGCCACGGGCTCGCCCTGGCCTGTGGCCACGGCCCACAGCCCTCCGGCCAGCAGCAGACCGGTGAGGAACATGCCGGCCGCCAGGACGTACCCCGCCACCACCCCCAGGGCGGCGCGCGCGGCCAGGTAACCGTAGCCGCCGCCTCCCGGCTCGGCGTCGTGGCCGAGCCACCGGGACAGCCGCCGGCGTTCGAGTGCCGTCAGCCGGGCCAGGCCTCGCTCGGCGGCGGGCCGCGTGGACGCGAACAGGGACGCCGGCCAGGCCACGCAGAGGAAGAGCAGCTCGGCGACGCCCAAGGCCGCGCCCGCGAGCACCCCGACCAGGGTGCGCGCGACCCGGTTACCCGACACGGCCAGCAGTCTAGGCGTCACGCCGGCGCAGCAGCGCGTGGCCTGCCGCCAGAGCCGCCGCCGTCCACCCCGCCAGCCAGGCCAGCCCCTCCGCGGCGGTGTACGGGATCGGGCCACCGGTCAGGTTGTCCGTGCTGCCCATGAACGCCAGGCCCGCGAACAGCGGCATGCGCATCGACGCCTCCAGCGCCGCCTGGCTACCCGTCATCAGCAGCATCAGCGGCAAACCCATCAGCAGCATGAACATCACCGTCAGCGTGCCGGCGGCGCTGCGCATCGCGGCGCCCACGCCGACCGCCATGACCGCCACCAGGGCGAAGAAGACGCCCATGCGCAGCAGGTCGAGCGCGACCTCGGCGGGCGGCAGCTCCACCAGCCCGCCGAACACGTCGGCGGACAGCGCCGCGTAGACGGCCACCGTGGCCGCGCCCCCGGACACCACGCCCGCGGCGACCATCACCGGCGCCACCACCAGCGCCTTCGCGGCGAGCACCCGGCCGCGGATCGGCGTGGCCTGCAGCGTGGCGCGGATGCCGCCCGACGCGTACTCCGAGGTGACCGCCAGCATGGCCATCGCCACCAGCGCGAACTGCACGAACGACGTCGCCGACACCGCCGGCTCGCTCGCCGTCAGGCGCGCCCCCGCGACGCCCTCGCGCACCATGTCGGTGACCGTGGCCCCGCCGAGCATCAACGCGCTGAGCACCATGAGCACCGTCGCCGCGGCCAGACACCACCAGGTGGAGCGCACCGACCACAGCTTCACCCATTCGGCGCCGACCGCCCGGCCCAGCTCTCCGCTCCCCATGGTCATGATGGTCACGCCCCCGCCTTCTCGGTGCCGTACTCCACGCTGCTCGCCGTCAGCTCCTGGTAGGCCTGCTCCAACGACGCCTCGCGCGTGCGCAGCTCGTGCACGCGGATGCCCGCCTCGTACGCCAGGTCGCCGACGCGCTCGATCGTGGCGCCGGTGGCGACGAGCTGGTTCTCCCCGAGGCGTTCCACGGTGATCCCGGCGGCGCCCAGCCGTACGGCCAGCTCGTCCGCGTGCGGCGTGCGGACGGCCACGGCGGTCAGGGCGCTGCCGGCGATCACCTCCGCCAGCGGCGCGTCCATGATGAGCCGTCCCCTGCCGATCACGACCAGGTGGTCGGCGGTCAGCTGCATCTCGCTCATCAGGTGGCTGGAGACGAACACCGTGCGCCCCTCCCCCGCCAGCGAGCGCATCAGGTGGCGTACCCAGCGCACGCCGTCGGGGTCGAGCCCGTTGACGGGCTCGTCGAACATCAGCACCTCGGGATCGCCCAGCAGCGCGGCCGCGATGCCGAGCCGCTGGCTCATGCCGAGCGACAGCACGCCGGCCCGCTTGCGCGCCGCCGCCGCCATCCCCACCTGGTCCAGGACCTCCGCGACCCGGCCGCGCGCGATGCCGTTGCTGCGGGCCAGCGCCGCCAGGTGCGCGTGCCCGCTGCGTCCTGGATGCAGCGCCCGCGCGTCCAGCATCGCGCCGACCGTGCGCAGCGGGTTCCTGATCTCGTGGTACGGCACGCCGCCGATCAGCGCCGTGCCCGCGGTGGGGCGGTCGAGCCCGAGGACGAGGCGCATCGTCGTGGACTTGCCGGCGCCGTTCGGCCCGAGGAACCCGGTCACCGCGCCCGGCCGCACCTCCAGCGACAGGTCGTCGACGGCGGTCCGGTCGCCGTAGCGCTTGGTCAGATTCTTGAGACTGATCACGCCGGCCAACGCTAGGCAGCCGCCGGCACGGCCACCATGGGGGCGAACCTCCGACTTCCATGGCGGAAAACCGTAAGACCTCGCGACGGACGGTTCCCCGGAAGATCGTCGGCGTCGCGCCGTCCACACGCGTTCCGAGACCGTCCATGTGACGCGTACCACTTGTTGGGTGCTTCGGGTCGGGCATGCGCGAACATGACCGGCATGGATAGTCGTTTCCTCGGTATCGCTGAGCTGGTCGAAGCCCCTTCCGTGGCGGTCGTGGTCGACGTCATGCGTGCTTACACGGTGGCCGCCTGGGCCTTCGCCCAGGGGGCGGAGCAGATCGTTCTCGCTGAGTCGCTGGAGGAGGCCCTGGCGCTCAAGGCTCGCCACCCGGATTGGGTGGCGCTCAAAGACGGTCCGCCCGCGTCCGGGTTCGACATCGTCAACTCCCCCGGCTTGCTGCGGTCCATCGACCTGGGCGGACGGACCGTCGTGCAGAAGACCACGGCAGGGACGGTCGGCGCCCTCGCGGTCAAGGAGGCGGAGCTGGTGCTGTGCGCCGGCTTCGTGGTGGCGGAGGCAACGGCTCGGCTCCTGCGGGCGCGCCGGAGTGACAGTGTCACCTTCGTGGTCACTGGCGAGGACGGGCAGGCCGATGAAGATCTGGCGTGTGCTCAGTACATCGCTCGGAGGGTCACCGAGGCTGGGACCGATCCTGCTGAGTTCCTCCGCCGCGCCGCCGAGTCGCGCCGCCACCGAGCTGGCGGAGGGGGTGCGTCAAGGAGTCCATCCCGATGACGTCGCGCTCTGTCTTGAGGTGGACCGGTTCCCCTTCGCCATGGTGGCGACCCTGGAAGGCTCGCTCATGGTCCTGCGTCCACACCGGATGCCTTCGCCGGCTGGCGAGGACCCGGTCTGATCGCTGGTGAGATCTGCTTTCGGCATGCGGGAGCGGGCACCCCGTCCACGTCCACATGTCCGCGCTCGGCGCCCACCCCGGCTCAGGCCGGGGCGGGCAGCTGGATCGAGGCGAGTTTGGCCGGGTCCACGACGATGTGGATGGCGGTGATCCGGCCTTCGGTGACCGTGAAGGCGATGACGGAGAGAGGCGTTCCGTCGGCGCGCCAGGACATGTGGCCGGGAACGCCGTTGACCAGCACGGGTCGTTGGCGGGCGACCTCGCCGGAGAACCTGCGGGCGCCGGCGGCGACTTCGGTGGCGCCGAGGGTGACGACCATGCCGTCGGGGGTGTCGACGGTCAGCTTCACGTTCGGGTCGAGGACGCGCAGGAGCGCTTCGAAGTCGCCGCCGAGCGCGGCGGCGCGAAATGCCTGGACGACCTCTTGGTGCTCGCGGCCGGGGCCCGCCGGCCGGTCCCTGGCTTGGACCTTGCGGCGGGCGCGGCTGGCGATCATCTTGGTGGCGTCGGCGGATTTGCCCAGGATCTGGCCGATCTCGTGGAACGGGACCGCGAACATGTCGTGCAGGACGAACGCCAGGCGCTCGCTCGGGGCGAGCGAGTCGAGCACGACGAGCAGGGCGAGGCCGACCGAATCGGCCAGCGCCACCTGCTCGTCCGGCGCGGGGTCGTCGGCGGGCGTCACCACGAGATCCGCGAACTCGTGGCCGTAGGCGGTCTCGGGGTGGGCTTGACGCGATCTCAGGAGGTCCAGGCTGATCCGGCCGACCACGGTGGTCAGCCAGCCCGCCAGGTTGCCGATGGTCGCCCCGTCCTGGCGGACGAGGCGCATCCAGGCTTCCTGGACCACGTCCTCGGCGTCGGCGTGCGAGCCCAGCACGCGGTACGCAAGGGCGCGCAGCCGATCGCGCTGGGCTTCGAACGCCTCGGTCACCAGGCCGGACGGGTCGGCGGTCACGGCTTCCGCTGCTGGCGGAGCGAGACCCGGTTGCCGTCCGGGTCCACCGCCTCGACGCGGACCCCGAACGGATAGTCCACGGGTTCCCCCTCCTCGAAGGCGACGCCGCGCCGGCGCATGAGCTCGAAATCCTTTCGCAGATCATCGGATTCGAGGATCAGCGGACCGGGCGCGGCATGCTGGTCCACCTCGCCCGGCTGTCCCGCGGCCGCCGCATGCGACCACAGGAGGATCTGCACCGGGCTGCCGGGAACGCCGACGGTGAGGAACCGTCCGTCGGGCCCCGAGACGTCGATCCGCTTCTCCAGGCCGAGTCCCTCGGTGTAGAACTCCAGCGCGCGGTCCTGATCCGTGACGTACATCGTCACGTACATGATGGTAGTCAGCATCCCTGTTCTCGATTCACTCGTCGGTGCGACGTCCGTCTGTATGCGGTCGTCGCACCTATGACGAGTGCCGACGGGAGAAGGTAACAGGACCGGTCCGCCGGAGTGGAAGACAGGCCGCGGTGTCAGCCCAGATGACGGGCGAAGAACCGCAACGCGCTGTCGGCCTCGAAGGCCGGCAGGTCCCCGTGCTTGCCGGGGTTGGCGTGCAGCGTCTTCTCACCGGAGGCCAGGGCGTCGAACAGGGCCAGGGCGTCCTCGCGCGGAACCAGCTCGTCGTCCCACTGCACCATGAACCGCACGGGCACAGTGACCCCGGCGGCGGCCTCGGCCGAGGCCGACGACGTCCCGCTCAGCCCCAGCACCGCCGCGCGGATCCGCGGCTCGGCGGCGACCAACGGGATGCCGAGGGCGCAGCCCAGCGACATGCCCCAGTAGCCCACCGGGCCCAGATCCCCGAGCGCGTCCAGGACCGAGCGCCATTCCGGGACGGTCTGAGCGGCCAGCAGCGCGTGGAGCTCGGCCAGGAGCGGGAGCGGGTCTCCCGCGCCGGCCATGCGGGCCCGCATCTCGGTGATGATCCGGTCGTGTTCGGCGGTTCTGGGCCGGCCGCCGTGGGCGGGGGCGTCGATGGCCGCCGCCGCGAACCTGTGCTCGGCCGCCAGCCGGATGGCGCGGACCACCACGCCAGGGGCCTGCTTGTGCTGGCCGCCGCCGTGTCCGATGAGGATCAGGGCGCGGGGTTCGGCGTCGTCCGGCGTCCACAGCACGCCGGGGGTCTCGCCGAGGGTGAAGGATCGTTCGGTGACGCCGTCGGTCGACGTCTGAGAGGTGAAGCGCATGCGCGTTTCAAAGCCTTTCGGGATGCCTTGTGCGGGCGCTCCCTAGGCCATGCGAGAGAGGGAGCCCCGACCTGTCACAGCGTTGATCGGTCTCACCTCCTCCGGTTCGATACAGATGCACAGCGACGCCGAACTTATCACGACGATCACGTGTTCCATCCGGAGATCCCCCACCGGAACACCAGCCGTCCGGGCCACCGCCCCTCGGCGAGCCTGGCGGCTCCCGTTGCGGGCGCTCTGCCGGAGGGCGTAAGTTACTCGGCGGTAGAATCTGATCGCCGACGACGACGTGACCTGCCGCCCACTCCGCCCGAGGGAGCCGCCGTGCCCATGCTCGACCGCCAGGACGACGTCTTCGTTCTCGACCTCGGCGACACCGAGAACCGCTTCCACCCCGACTGGATCGACGCCGTCAACGCCGCGCTGGACGAGGTGGAGAAGGCGGAGGGGCCCCGCGCCCTGGTGACCGCCGCCACCGGGAAGTTCTACTCCAACGGCCTGGACCTGGACTGGCTGTTCGCCCACGCAGACCGGCACCGGGACTATGTCGTCAGCGTCCACGAGCTCCTGGCGCGGATGCTGGCCCTGCCCGTGATCACCGTGGCGGCCCTGCAGGGTCACACCTTCGCCGCCGGCGCCATGCTGTCCCTGGCCCACGACTTCCGCGTGATGCGGGCGGACCGCGGTTACTGGTGCCTGCCCGAGGCGGACATCAACATTCCGTTCACCGCGGGCATGTCGGCGCTGATCCAGGCCCGGCTGACCCCGCAGGCCGCGCACGAGGCCATGACCACCGCCCGCCGCTACGGCGGCCATGACGCCCTGGCCGCCGCCATCGTGGACCGCGCGGTCGAGGAGGACGCGGTGCGCCGTACCGCCGTGGAGATCGCCCGCACCCTGACGGCCAAGGCCGGCGCGACGCTCGGCACCATCAAGGCACGCATGTACGCGCTCGCCCTGGCCGCGCTGCGCGACGGGGACGCCCCCCTCGGCTGAAGCCGGCTCCTGCTGAGCGGCGGGTGAGTCAGGCGCGGTGACGGCCGACGTGGTCCTTACTTGCTGTGCACGATCTGGAGCAGGTTGCCGCAGGTGTCGTCCAGGACCGCTGTGGTGACCGGGCCCATCTCCAGCGGCTCCTGGGTGAAGCGGACCCCGAGCCCGCGCAGCCGTTCGAACTCCGCGGCCACGTCTTCCACGGCGAAGGAGGCGGCCGGGATGCCGTCCTGGACCAGCGCCTCCTTGTACGGCTTCACGGCGGGATGGCCGTCGGGCTCCAGCAGCAGCTCGGTCCCGTCGAGGTCTTCCGGTGAGACCACGGTGAGCCAGCGGTCCTCGCCCAGCGGGACGTCGTGCTTCTTCACGAAGCCGAGCACGTCGGCGTAGAAGCGCAGGGCCTTGTCCTGGTCATCGACGAAGACGCTGGTCAGGTGGATCTTCATGGGGTGCCTCCGGTGCGTCGCGCTTGAGCCACCGGGTGATGATGAGCTCAAGGGGTTCGGTGTTCAGATCGTGGAACTTGTAGCGGCCCTCGCGCCGCGAACGGACCAGATCCGCGGATTCCAGTACCGCCAGGTGCTGACTGATCGCCTGGCGGGACAGGCTGAGACCGTGCTTGGTCACCAGTCGTGCGCAAATCTCGAACAGGGTCTGGCCGTCCCGCTCGACCAGCTCATCGAGGATGCGCCGGCGGGTGGGGTCGGCCAGGGCCTTGAAGACATCCTCCGCCATGACCCCCACCATAGGCAAGTAGCGACTTGCCTATCAAGTCGGGTTCGCTGCCCCTGGTCGGACGGGCGCCCACAGCCGGTCGGCGTCGCCGGCCCGGTAGACGTCGATCTTGTGGTGGATGAGCTTGGAGATTCTCCCGCAGCTCGCGAGCTTGGCCGGCACGTCGGCGCGGGGGCCTCCATGAAGCGAGACCGAGGCGGCCCTGCGGGCCACCCGGCACCTGTTCGTCAACCGCGACAACCTGCGAGCGGCGATCGCGACCCTGGTCAACGCCACCTTGAGGATGCGGGACCCGCTGTGGTGGGGCAACGGCACCGCGTGCGCGTCAAGAGCATCTTCGTCGCCGAGCACGTCGCCGCCCCAGAGCTGCGCCGCGAGATCCACGAGGGCCTGCAGGTCGTGGAGAACTGGAATTCGGCCAACACCGACCTGTTCTACGGCAGCGCTGGCACCATCCCCGGCAGCGACAAGGAGCATCAGGAGGTCTCCATGCTCAGCCTTCACCTGCTCCAGTCGGCGCTGGTCTTCCTCAACACCTAGCTGGTTCAGTCCGTCCTCAAGGACCCCGCCTGGCAGAAGAAGATGCCCGACAAGCGAGGACTCTCGCCACTGTTCTGGTCCAACGCCAACCTCTACGGCACCATCGACATCGACATCGACATGGGCCGCCGTCTTGACCTCGACCTGGTCGCCTGACCCTTCCCGTCGATCACGCCGATGGCCGAGGCAGGACGCCCTGGCCGGGTAGCAGGTCGGCCAGGGCGGTTCGCACGGCCGCCCGGCTTACCCCATGAGCCCGTGCCAGGGCCGCAATCGAGGCGCCCTCGTGGAAGGCCGCCCGCACGTCCTCGCGCCGGTCACCGTCCAGCGCGGGCGGCCGGCCGCGATAGCGGCCTTCGGCCTCGGCGGCGGCGATCCCCTCGACGGTGAGCTCGTTCTGGATGTCACGCTGGAACTGGCCGACGGCGGTGATCACGTTGATGATGACGGCGGTGGTGGCGTCGTTGGCGGCCAGATCGTGGAAGTTCGACAGCGGTCCGGACAGGACGCGCAGGGCGACGCCGTGGGCTTGGCACCAGTTGCGGACGGCGTGGATGTCGAGCAGGTCGCGGCAGAGCCGGAACAACTCCGAGACCGTCAGGGTGTCGCCGGGATGCGCCTTGGCGGCGATCTTGCCGAACGCGGGCCGGTCGAGGGCGGGGATCTTGGAGGTGGTGGCGGGGCCCTCGAAGAGGAGGACGCCGTCGGCTGGCCGGAACCCCTCCGCGACGCCTTCGGTGCGCACGAGAAGGCCGGCCTCGGTGAGGATGTGGCGCTGCCGCAGCAGGGACTGGGTCGCGGTGGAGACGCGGGAGTAGACGATCTGCACCGAGCTCTCCTCGGGAAGGGGTGGAGCCCGATTTCCTGTTGGAAAATCCTGTCGTCAATTCGGGGTGCGGAACCAGCCGTCGACGTCACGGTTCGTCACTCGATGTCCGGTTTTTGAGAGGGCTTGCGGGGCCAATCAGAGGGTGTCGTTAGATCTTCTAATCACGACAGCGGCCAAGTTTGGTGCCTTGGAACGCCTGACGATCTTCGGTTCCTGATTCGTCGGCCGACCAAGCGGTCACTGACCGCTACGACCACTGAACACCGGCAAGACCGCTTGGACGCAAGCATCTAGTCAGCAGGCCCATACGGTGCGCTGGGCGCATACTGTGACCACTCCTCCCTGGTCAAAGGTGGTCTCCCGCCAGTCGTGCATGCCGTCGATAGAAGATCGTTCGGCTCCCCCCGAACACGCGGCCCTGGTGGCCAGCGAGCGCGGCGCCGATCTGGCTATGGGTGGCCGTGTCCCACCCAATCCGCTACGCAGGTCGGCCCTTCAGAAGACGAGTCCACCCGCCGGGATTCTCCTGGCCGTCTGCCTGCACCCATGGGGCCGTCCGCCAGGGTCGTCATGGCCGCCAATCGGGGTTTCCCGATGACCGCTAACGCACGGCAACCCCGATCCAGACGATGGCGGCGGACGGTCGGCCTTCGACTCCGCGGGAACATTTGTCCAAGACTGATAGTCGACCGCCCGTGCACAGTCTCCGCATGAATGAGTACGACATCGAGCCGCGTGGTGAACGCCGCGGTCGAGAGAGCCGCCGACTGGAGAGGGCGGGGTCTTCGTAGACGGGGGCGCCTGCGGCCAGTAGGGCGGTGAGGGCGTGCTGGCGGGCGTCAGTCTGCATGTCTGTGGAGTGCCACAAGCAGACCCGGTCAGCCACGTCCGGCATCCGTGAGGGTGGGTACGGGTGAAGGCCTGGGCGGTGGGCAGGGCGGTGCCCGCGCTGGTAGGGGCGTAGTCACGCCGCTCCTGGGTGTCGGCCTGCCAGGCCAGCGCGAGCGGGTCCTCGCCCCCCCTCATACGCCGACCCCGTATACGCCGCCCCTCATCCACCATCGGCTCGGCCACGGGCCGGGTCGTGACGAGATCGACGAGACCGGAGAACGATGATAACCACAAGCGACCTCGCTCGGGCGACCAAGCAATCGCATGCCGATTCCGCGGCGGGACAGAGCATGACCCGGCTGTTGCGTCCCCATCTGCGAAGCTTCGCGGCCGTGATGATCTTGCAGGTCATCGGCGCGCTCACGGGTCTGGCCCCGTTGCTGGCGGTCGTCGAACTGGGCCGTGCCCTGCTGTCGCCCGGCCCGATCGATCACGCTCACGTCTGGACTGTGGTGATCGCGGGTGCGGCCGGCCTGTTCGTCCGGCTGCTGTTCACCGCCGCATCGTCGGGGATCGGGCATGTTCTCGACAGCCGGGTGCAACTGACGTTCCGCCGGCAGTTGGCCGCGTCGCTGGGACGCGTCCCGATCGGCTGGTTCTCCCGGCGCCGCACCGGTGAGCTGGCCAAGGTGGTGGGCGAGGACGTGAGTGCCGTGCATCCGTTCATCGCCCACGCCCCCGGCGAGCTCGTCGCCGCGTTCGTGGTGCCGCTGGTGTCGCTGATCTACTTGTTCACTGTCGACTGGCGGCTCACGCTGATCACGTTGATCCCGGTGGTGCTGGCGATAGCGCTGGTCCCGCTGCTGATGCTGCCGGCCAGGACACGCGAGCAGGAGGCCTACGACGCGGCCATGGGACGGATCGCGAGTTCCGTCGTCGAGTTCGTGCAAGGCATCTCGGTGGTCAAGGCGTTCGGCGGAGGCGAGCGTGCCCACCGCACGTTCCTGACAGCCGCCGACGACTTCGTCAGCATCTTCTCCCGCTGGGTGCGCGGCATGTCGGTGGTCGCCGCCGGGATGCAGCTGGCGCTGTCGCCGCCGTTCGTGCTGCTGGTCGTGCTGACCGGCGGCACGGCTCTGATCACCTCCGGCGGCCTGGCGCCGGCGGACCTGCTGCCGTTCCTGCTGCTGGGCCTGGGGCTGACCGCTCCAGTGGCGGCGCTCGGCCACGGCTTCGACGACCTGCAGGCCGCCGGCCGCGCGGTCGGCCGGATCAAAGACGTGCTCGCGGTCCGGCCACTGCCCGAGCCCGCCCACCCGCGTCCGCCGCGGGGACACCGGGTGGAGCTGCGTGACGTCCGCTTCGCCTACGACGCCGGCCACGAGGTGCTGCGCGGCATCGACCTGGTGCTGGAGCCAGGGACGGTCACCGCGGTCGTCGGACCGTCGGGAAGCGGGAAGTCGACGCTGATCCAGCTGTTGCCGCGGTTCTTCGACCCCAGCCACGGCTCGGTCCTCCTCGGCGGCGTCGATCTGCGCGAGATCGGCGGCCGGGAGCTGCATCGGCAGGTGTCCTTCGTCTTCCAGGATGTCCGTCTGCTGCGTGTCTCGGTCGCCGACAACATCGCGCTGGCGGTGCCGCGGGCCGGCCGCGATGACGTAATCCGCGCCGCCCGGCTGGCCGGCATCCACGACCGCATCCTCCAGCTGCCGCACGGATACGACACGGTGCTCGGTGAAGAGGCCAAGCTGTCCGGAGGCGAGGCGCAGCGGATCTCGATCGCCCGCGCGCTGCTTGCCGACGCTCCCGTGCTGGTGCTGGACGAAGCGACCTCCTTCGCCGACCCGCAGACCGAACAGGCGGTCCGCCGGGCCCTGGCGATGCTGGGCGGCGACCGCACGATCGTCGTCATCGCCCACCGGCTGGAGACGGTCGCCGACGCTGACACTGTCGTGGTGCTGGAGGACGGAGCGATCGTCGAACGCGGCAGGCCCGCCGACCTGCTGACACGAGGCGGAAGGTTCGCCGCGTTCTGGCGATCCCACCAATCCGACGAGATCGAAACCCACGGTGGCGTACTGCGAGGAGACGAGCCCCGATGATCCGAATGCTGCTGCGCGTGCTCGGAGACGAGTACGCCCGGGCGATGCGCCGCACCGTGATCCTGATGACGATCACTGCGGTGATCGAAGGTTTGTCCTACGCGCTGCTGGTCCCGGTGCTGCGGGCGCTGCTCGGCAGCACGCCCGCGGATACCGTGCCCTGGCTGCTCGCGTTCGGGGCCGCGGTCGCCCTCTACGCCGTGCTGCGCTACATCAGCGACTTGTCCGGCATGCGGGTCGGGACCACCATGTTGCGCGGCATGTATCGCCGGCTCGGCGAGCATCTGGCGCGCCTCCCCCTCGGCTGGTTCAACGCCGGTCGCATCGGCGAGGTGTCCGCCCTGGCCGGCCGTGGCCTCCTGCAAGCCATGGGCGTGGCCGCGCATCTGCTGGCACCGTTCATCTCCGCCCTGGTCACGCCCCTGACCATCGTGGCCGCGATGACCGCCTTCAACTGGCGGATGGGGCTGGCCGCGCTGCTGGCCGCACCCGTCGTGGCGGCGATCCAGGCCTGGACGGCACGCGCGACGGCCGCCGCCGACGCCGAACGTCACGAACGCGACCAGGAGGCCACCGGGCGCGTCATCGAATTCCTCCAGGCCCAGCCGGTGCTGCGGGCCGGCGGACGGACCGGCGAACGCTTCCAGCTGCTCGACGACTCGCTTCGGAATGCCCAGCGCGCCTCCCGCCGTACCGTGCTGGCGACGCTGCCCAGCGCCGTGGGGCTGACGGTCACCGTGCAGGCGATCTTCACCGGGCTGCTGGTCCTGGGCGCCTACCTCGCGCTCGACGGGAACATCGGCGCGGCGGAGATCCTGGCGATCCTGGTGCTGGCCGCCCGCTGCGTCGACCCGCTGCTGTCGCTGTCGGACATGGGCGGCAAACTGCGCGGCGCGCGTTCGGAGCTGGCCAGACTTGAGACGGTGCTGCGCACCGAGCCGCTGCGGGAACCCCGCGAGCCGATCCAGCCGGCGCACCACGGCCTGGAGTTCGACGCCGTCGCCTTCCGGCACGGAGCGCTCACGGTGTTCGACGAGGTGTCGCTCACCGTCCCTGAAGGACAGCGGCTCGCGGTCGTCGGGCCGTCCGGCGCGGGCAAGAGCACTCTGCTGCAGCTGCTGGCGCGCTTCTACGACGTGGACGCCGGCGCGGTGCGCGTGGGAGGCGTGGACGTGCGCGCGATCAGCACCGAGGCGTTGATGGCGCGGATCGCCATCGTCTTCCAGGATGTCTATCTCTTCGACGGCACGATCGAGGAGAACGTGTGCCTGGGCCGCCCCGACGCGAGCCTCGCCGAAGTGCGGGCGGCAGCGACAGCGGCGCGGTTGGACGAAGTGATCGAGCGACTGCCCGGAGGATGGACTGCCAACGTCGGCGAGGGCGGCGCACTGCTGTCAGGTGGTGAGCGCCAGCGTGTCTCGATCGCGCGGGCGCTGCTGAAGAACGCGCCCATCGTGCTGCTGGACGAGGTGACCTCGGCGCTGGACCCGGTCAACGAGGCGGCCGTCCACGAGGGCATCGAGCGCCTGATGGCGGGCCGGACGGTGGTGATGGTGGCGCATCGGATGCGGACCGTCCGGCGCGCCGACCGCATCGTCTTTCTGGACGGCGGCAGGATCGTGGAGGAAGGCAGCCACGACGAACTGCTCGACCATGGTGGCCGCTACGCCGGCTTCTGGAACATCTCCATGGCTCCCGCCGCGCGGGAATGAGCCCGCCGGGCCCGTGTTCCGGCCTTGGGACCTCGGTACGGCCGTTATGGTGACGGCCGCCGGTCTTCGACTGCGCGGGAACATTTGTCCAAGACCGGCGGCCGGCCGCGCGTGCATAGTCTCCGCATGAGTGAATACGACATTGAACGTTCGCATGGGATGCACGTGGTCCATGACGGCCCGCGGCAGGCGCCGCCGTTGTTGCTCATCCACGGGTCGGGGGCCTCGAGCGGTTTCTGGGGTCCGGTGGTCCCGGCGCTGGCCGGTCACCATCACGTCATCCGGGTCGACCTCCCGGGCTGCGGCCAGTCCCCGCCCGCGCGGTCGTATGACGTGCCCGCGCAGGCAGGCCAGGTGGCGGCGCTGCTGGACGACCTCGGCCTTCGTCACGTCGCCGTGGCCGGGCACTCCAGCGGCGGCTACGTCGCCACCGCGCTGGCCGAGCAACGTCCCGACCTCGTGGGTTCGCTCGCACTGATCAGTAGCGGCCCGAGTCCGGATGCGCTCCTCCGGCAGCCGTTCATCCTTCGGGTGCTGCTGGCCCCGCCGCTGGGCCCGCTCATGTGGCCGAGGCGTTCGGATGCGATGATCCGCAAGGGGATCAGCGCGACGGCCGTTCGCCCCGTGGACCTCCCGGACGACGTGGTCGCCGATGTACGGGGTATCACCTACCGCGTGATGAGGACGGTGCTGCGCCGGAACTCCGCCTACATCGCCGAACGGAGCGTGCCCGAGCGGCTCGCCGCCCTCGGGGTCCCCGTGCAGGTGATCTTCGGTGCTGCCGACCCCCGTTGGGAGCCGTCGTCGGCGCACCGATACGACGCGGTGCCGGGCGCGCGGGTCGAGCTGCTACCCGGTGTCGGGCACCTACCCCTGCTGGAAGCGCCCGAGACGATCGGCAATCTGCTGCTGGACTTCACGGCGGCGGGGCCGTCGACGACCCATAATCCCTGATGCCTGGACTGGCCATGTGTTGCCTGCCGGAATGCCATCTGACCAGGCGTGGGCGGCCATCGCAGTCCCACGCCCGTCGGTTCGGCTGCCGGGGGTAAGCATGGCCGGGTTCTGCCATCGTGCCCCGGCCGCGGTGGACATCTCCATGATCGTCTACCCGTCCGTCACCCTGCTCGTCGATCTGGGCGAGGGAGAAGGCGTCGTCTACGAAGCCTCTGGCCGGCACGAGCGCGGCAGCGTCGTCGTCGGGCTACTCCCCGGCGATCTCCAGGCAACTGGCCGGGGAGCCGGACAGTTGCTCCAGATCCGGCTGGATCCGGTCGCGGCGGCTGCGTTGCTGGGCGGCGCATCGGCCGAGCTCAGCGGGACGGTGGCAGCTCTTGAGGACGTCTGGGGCCGCGACGCCGGGCAAGCCGAGGACAGGCTGCGCACTGCCACGTCGTGGGCCGAACGCTTCACATGACCTGGCCACCGTCTCGCCGTACATCACCCACACCGTGCGCCGGTTCGGCAACTGGGCGCTCGATTTGACTCCGCCGGATCAGAACCCGACGACCCGGCTCGACCTTGAACCTCGCGTACTGACCGCAAGGGAGCGTTTCCGCCCCATGGCCCCAGCGCCTTCGGCGGCACGTTTCACGAGCTGAAGGAGCGCTGCCTGTCGCCACCGCCGCCGGCGCGGGGTCAGAACCGGTAGCGGAGAATCCGCGCTCCTTGTCGCGATAAGGCTGTGCTGCGGGCGGTGAGACGGGTCAGCGCGCGTAGGGGTTGCGGGAACCGGGCTACTTCCGGGGCGCGGGTGAGGATCTGCTCCTCGATCAGTTCGAGGCCGGCGTCCCAGGACTCCGGTTCGTGTGGGTCGTCGAAGCCCTGGGCGGCTTTGATGCCGAGTGCCTTGATGGTCGGGTGGTACTTCATGGCCCAGGCGGCGAAGCGGGTGTAGCCGTTGAGCGCGAGCTCGCCCGAAGGGAAATGGCCGGCCAGCGCGCGGGTCATTGTCTGGAAGGAGTCGCCGGGCATGAAGGGGAGCAGCCCTTCGGCGACGATCATCGCCGGCCGGTCAGCGGGGATGGCTGTGAGCCAGTCGGAGCTGGTGAGGTCGGCTCCGACGAGGTGGGAAGGGCCGGGCAGACATTCGGATCGCAGGTGCACCACTTCTGGGAAGTCGATGTCGTACCAGTCGACGCCGGGCGGGGGATCACAGCGGAACATCCTGGTGTCCAGGCCGCAGCCCAGGTCGAGCACCACGCATCCGGGGTGAGCGGCGATGTAGGCGCGGACGACGCCGTCGAGCTTCTTGGCACGCAGTGCCGTGGTGAGGACGAGGTTGGGCTTGACCTTCAGCTTGCCGAAGTCGTAATCGATGGTGCCGGCCAGGTCGGCGGAGAGCGTGTCGCCGAGGATCGGGCTGGGCCGCCCTGCGTCCAGGGCTCTGGCGTGGAGAGTGAGCAGCAGCGTTTCCTGGATCAGCCCGAGCTTGGGTTGCCAGCGGTGCATGGAGGTTCCTTACCGGCGTAGCGGATGACGGGCCGCGAGGTTCTGCAGCCACGTCAGGGAGTCGTGGGCGGCCTTGATGCGCTCGGTGCGGTGCCTCTCGCCGCCCGCGATGTCGAGCCCTTCGTCGGCGATCTCGCCGAACGCGCTCAGGCTTTCGAGCTTGCGCTGGATGACCTTCTGCCAGGCGTCGTCTTCGATGCGGTAGTAGGAGACGCGATCGCCTGGCCTTCTCACCTTCTTGACCAGGCCGATGGCCGTGAGGAAGCGCATGTTCGAGGTGAGGGAGGCCCGGCTGGCCTGGATGACGTCCGCGATCTGGCCGGCGGACTGCTCGGCCGGATCGCAGATCATGAGCCAGCCGAGGATGCGTCCGGTGATGGGCGGCAGCCCCCACTCCTCGACGCAGAAGGCGGCCACCCGCTCCACCCAGCGGAGCAGCCGGTCCTGCTGTTCCTCAGTGCTCATCGTCGCATCCTCCGTTGTTGATCGTGTGCTGGCTCACTGTGTCATGGCGGCCACCGACTCGTAGGTGGGTGTCGGGGTGATGTCCGCGAGCCGGGTCTTGCGCAGGTAGAGGTCGAACCAGTCGATCGCGAGCGCCATCGCCTCCTCCAGGCCCGGGCCGGTGTAGAGGCCGAGCACGTCGTAGGGCAGCACCGCGAGCCGCTTGGGCTCGCCCGCCTTGGCGAAGGCGCTTTGCGCCTCCTCGAGCATGTGGTACGGGTCCCAGCCGCCGTTGGCGATCATCAGCAGCGGCGTCGGCGCGAGCCGGTGGATGAGGTTCTCCGGTGCGAAGGTGAGCAGGTGCTCGGCTGAGTCGAGGGTCTTCTCGTTGCGGTAGGTGGGAAACAGGCGGGTCGACATGTCCGGGGCGTCCTTCACGCTGTCGCCCTCCAGCGTCAGATGCGGCACCCGAGCGCTCTGCCCGCCTTCGTAGCGCCGCTGCCAGTCCTGCTGCAGTTGGTCGCGCAGCGCGTGGACACCGGCACGGCCCAGAAGGCGTTCCAGATAGCGCCATCCGTTCCACACGCTGGGGCTCTGCACCACGACGCACTTGATGCGCCGATCGAGCACGGCGGCCTGGGCCGCCACCGAGCCACCGATGCTCACCCCCCACACCCCGATCCGCTCCGGCTGCACTTCGGGACGGGTCTGCAGGTAGGACACGGCGCTGCGGAAATCCTCCACCTGCCGCTCCGGGTAGTCCAGGCCGCGCGGCTCGCCTTCGCTGGAACCGACCGTACGGTAGTCGATGGCCAGCACCGCGAAGCCGGCCTTCACGAAGTACGGCGCGAAGAACGCCAGCGCCTCCTTGACCATCACCCCGCTGTGCCCGAGCACCAACCCGGGGGCCGGGTCGCTCGTCTCGGGCAGGTAGAGATCACCCGCGCAGCGGGTGCCGAGGCTGTTGAAGGTCACATGTTCCATGGGTCACTTCCTACAAGGCTGCTAGTAGTTTCAATCGTGACTGAAATAACTAGCAATGTCAATGTAGATGGCTGTTCGGGGAACGGGTTGCGCACCGCCGCTCACTCCCGTGCATCGGCGGCATTCACGAGTGACAGAGAAGTGGCATTCCCTGTCACGAACACCCGGCTCACAGCGGGTTCGCCCAGCTCACCGCTCACCGCAGCCGGGCCGACTCGGCTACGTCATCTGTCACATCAAGGTGTCCCCGTGCCCGCGCTCGCCTTCCCCGACCGGCCCGACACTCCCAGGCCCGGCCCCAGCTCAGACAGCGGATCAGACGGTAGCCCGGCCGCCGGGCCGAGCGTGGCCGTGGCCGTCGAGCGCTTCCTGGCATCGCTGCCGACCGCCACCACCCGCACCAGCTACGCCCGCACCCTGAACCGCCTCACCGCGCTCGCCGGCCCCCGCCCGGTCCCCGAACTCGCGCCCGACGACTACGCCGCGGTGATGGAGCACGTGCACGGCGCGGCCGCCGCCACCTGGAACCGGCACCTGTCCGCGCTGCCCGAGCAGAGGAGATCCTCTCCCTCGACATCGAAGACCTCGACCCCCAGCTCCGCCGCGCCGCGTCACCCGTGCCACCGCCGCCGTCGGCGTGAATTACCGGATCAACTCGTCGCTGGTGATCTCCGGGAACGAGCGCAGCTGCTCCTCATTGCTACCGGGACCCGTGGATGCGCCCGGTTTCAGGTGGGGCGGCGGATGGCCTCTACGGCGGTGTCGTAGAGGTCGAACAGGGCGACCTGTCCGCCCTGGCGCACCCATTCCTCGTTGGCTGCCTGCAGGCAGATGATCGCCGCGGCCGCGATCGCGCGGGCTTGCAGGGTGCGGCGGTCGGAGTCGGGCAGCCGCGGCTCGATCAGCGGTACGAACAGGTCTTGCCAGCGGGCTTGCTTCTCGGCGTGTCCGGCGCGTAGGGAGTCGTTGCCGAACAGCAGCGTGATGAACTCCAGGCGCCCTTCGGCTGTCATGTCGATCTCCTCGAGCACCTGGAACGCCGCGCGCAGCGCCGCCCAGGCATCCTCGCCGGCCGGGCGCTCCGCGAGGCGCGCGGCGATCAGCTCACCCTGTTCGGCCAGGCCGCTGAGCGCGAGGTCTTCCTTGTTGCGGAAGTAGTTGAACAGGGTCCGCCGGGAGACACCCGCGGCGGCGGCGACCTCTTCGAGGGTCGTGTTGTCGTAGCCCTTGGCGGTGAACAGCTCGACAGCGGTCCGGGCCAGCAGCGAGCGGACCACGGAGCGGGTCTGCTCCCGAAGAGGTGTCGGTCTCTGAGCCATGCACAGATGGTACGTCATCTCACACGATGCAGTTATTTGCACTCAGTGCAAATACGTGCGTAGAGTGAATGCCATGAGCACAATCGACTACCACCGCCGTACCGTCATCGTCACCGGCGCCAGCTCCGGCCTCGGCGCCGAATTCGCCCGCCAACTGGCCCGCCGTGGTGCGGACCTCGTACTGGTGGCCCGCCGGGCGGACCGGCTCGAGAGCCTGGCCGCCGAACTCACCCGCGCCCACGGCGTCACGGTGACCGCCGTCGCCCGCGACCTCGCCCTGCCCGACGCCGGCCGCACGCTGCGCGCCGAACTCGAGTCCCGCGGCATCTACGCCACCGGACTGGTCAACAACGCCGGCTTCGGCACCCACAACGCGTTCGCCGACGAGGATCCCGACCGCCTGCAAAGCATGATCGCGCTGAACGTCAGCGCGCTGGTCGACCTCAGCCGCGCCTACATCGACCCGCTGACCTCCGCCGACACCGGCGTCCTGATCAACGTCGCGAGCCTGCTGGGCTTCCAGCCGACCCCATACCTGAGCGTCTACGGCGCCACCAAGGCCTTCGTCCTCAGCTTCACCGAATCGCTGTGGGAGGAGACCCGCGGCACCGGCCTGCGCGTCCTCGCTGTGTGCCCCGGCGCCACCCGGACCGAGTTCTACGACGTCGCCGGCAGCCAGTCCGCCGACTACGGCACGAAACGGGCAACCCCCGAGCAGGTCGTGACGATTGCCCTCGACACGCTCGACCGCCGATCCGCGCCCCCGTCGGTGATCACCAACGGCCGCCCGCTCGCCCTCGCCGGCAAGCTCCTGCCGCGCCGCCCGATGGTCCGGCTCATGGGCCGGATGGCCCGCCGCCGGCACACGCAGCCCTCCCCCGCCCTCACCAACGGTCAAGGAACGCCATCATGACCACCACCGACATCAGCACACAGCCGACCGACGCCGAGCGCTTCGATCACATCCGCCAAGCTCAGCGCGCCGCCTACCTGCGCGACGGAGCACCCTCCCCGGCGGCGCGGCGCAGCGAGCTGACCAGGTTCGAGGCGACGCTGAGCGCCCACGAGGAGATCGTCGCGCAGGACGACCTGCCCTTCGGCGGCGTCGGCGCCAGCGGGGTGGGCAGATACCACGGCATCGAAGGATTCCGAACGCTCAGCCGCCCCAAGGGCAGCGACGTACAAGCACGCCGGAACGCCACCCACCTGCTCTACGCCCGCTTCGGCAAGCGCACCGCAGCGGCCAGGGCCTGGCCGAGGCAGCACCTCCGGAAGGAAGCCACCGATGGCTGATCACGACCTCGTTCTCGTCACCGGCGCCGGCGGTGTGGGCCGCCTCGTCACCGAGCGGCTGCGCGCGCAGAACGTGCCGGTCCGCGTCATGGTCCGCCGCGAGGACGACCGCGCGGCCGAGGTGCGGGCACTGGGCGCCGAGGTCGTCACCGGGGACCTGACCCGGGCCGAAACGGTGGCGGCCGCGCTCGACGGCGTCCGCCGGACGTACTTCGGGCTCAGTGTGTCCCCGGACCATCTGCTGGCGGCGACCGTCATGGCCACGGTCGCGAAGGCGTACGGCGAACTCGACGTGCTGGTGGACATGTCACAGATGACGGTGTCGCAGATGACCGCCACCAGCACCGCCGAATCCCACCAGCAGCGGCTGCACTGGCTGGCGGAGCAGGTGCTGGACTGGTCGGGCCTGCCCGTGGTGCACGTACGCCCGACGACGTTCCTCGACAATCCGTTGTTCACCGCCCTCGCGGCGCGGTCGATCCGCGAGAACGGCACGCTGGCGCTGCCGTTCGGGACCGGACGCACCTCGCCAGTCGCCGCCGACGACGTCGCCCGGGTGGTCGCGACCATCCTGCGCGATCCCGGCGAGCACGCCGGGAAGGTGTACGAGCTGACCGGACCGCGGGTGCTCGACATGACCGAAGTAGCCCAGGAGTTCTCCAAGGCGCTCGGCCGCACGGTGACCTATCTGGACGTCCCCCTGCAATGGTGGCGCACTGAGGTCCTCGCGAACGCGGGCCTGCCACCGCACACCGAGCAGCACATCGCGACCATGGCGCAGCTGCACCGCGCGAACCGTTACGACAGGGCGACCATCGACGTCGAGCGCGTCACCGGCAAGCGGCCCCTGACCGTCGAGGAGTTCGTCGCCGCCCGCAAGGACTTCTACCTCGGTTGACTGGGGCCCTGTTCGGAGGCGTCGAGACCGGCGCTCCGGCGCCCCCCGGACTCCCGTCCCCGCCGCGAGCCGTGACGTGACCGTGTGTCCTGCTCGTCCTGCGCGTCGGCGGCGGACCGTGGCTCCGGCTGCACGCGCTCCAGCTTGGTCCAGCCGGTCCAGCCGCGCTGCTTCAGCAGCTCGATCAGCCGGCGGGCCGGCGGCACGGTGTCGAACGCCAGGGTGTCCATCAGCTTCACGAACGGTGGCTCCATGTCGGTGTCGTCGACGTAGTCCTCGCCCTGCTCGTCGGCCATCCGCGTGATGTAGGCGGCCACCTTGTCGGCCAGCTCGACCAGCCGCGGGTCGTCGTCGGTCCGGTCGAGAGCCTGGCTCAGGGTGAGATAGAAGTCGATCAGCTGCGGGTCGGCGATCTGCTCCCGCTTGCGTGCCATCCACTCCGGGACTCGCTCGGGTGAGTGCGCGGCCAGCGGGATCCAGCCGTCGCGCTCGGCCTGGACGATCCGTTCGTCGACGCCGAGCGCCCGCAGCCGGTCGAGGAACTCGACCACCTCCCGTGGCAGCACCAGGTTGTCCCCGGCGGCGAGGCGGGCGATCCGCTCCCGGTGCCGCTGCCGCTCCCGGATCTCCGCCCGCAGCCGCCTGTCGATGTCCGCGACCGCCGCGGCGAACTCCTCCTCGTCGGCCCGCAGCAGCTCCCGCACGCGCGCCAGCGGCACCCCGGCCTCGGCCAGGGTGCGGATTTTGATCAGTTCGACCACGGCGCCGGCGTCGTACCTCCGATAGCCGGAGCGGTCCCGCGCCGGCTCCGGGAGCAGCCCCTTGGCGTGATAGTGCCTCACCGCGCGCACCGTCACTCCGGCGTACGACGCCAGCTCGCCGATGGTCAGCATCCGACCTCCTTCAGTCGATCTTCGGTGTCGCCCGCATGCCGAAGTAGACGTACGGTGTGCCGTGCGGGAGCGTTCCGAACACCAGTGGCAGCCACGGCGCGCTGACGGGGCCGAGGCCCGGCACGGCGAGCACCGTGTCGGACACCGTCACCAGATCGGTCTCGATCGGCGGTGAGTAGCCGGCGTTCCCGCCGGTCAGCTGCAGGCGCAGACGCGGCACTCCGTCCCGCTCGCCGATCGTGAGGCGCATGCCTTCGCGTTCGTACGTGCCCGCGAGCGCGGAGACATCGACCGGCCGCGGGTCCGCGGCGGGAGCGAAGGCGTCGGGCATCCGCACCCCGGCGAGCTCACCCAGCAGCTCCTGGAACAGGTCGACGAACAGACCGCCCGCGCCGCCGCCGTTGGTCAGCAGCGCGGCGACGACGCCGCTGCCCGGCACGACACGCAGGTAGGAGAACTGCCCGATCGCGGCGCCGTCGTGACCGTAGCCGGTGACACCGTCCCAGTCGTACAGCGCCCACCCGTGGCCCCATGCGTGCGCCATGAACGTCCATCTGTCCAGGCAGTCGACGGCGCGTCGCCGCATCGTCGCCGCCGACTCGGCTGACAGCACGCGTGTGCCGTCGGGCGCGGTGCCGCCCTCGAGATGCATCCGCGCGAAGCGGACGACGTCGGCGGCCGTGACCAGGACGCGCCCGTACGGCCCGGCCGAGCGGGGCAACATGTCCCACGCGGGCGCCGGCTCCGGGTCGCTTCCCAGCTCCCCGATATGGCCCATCGCCGTCCGGAACCGCAGGGCCTCCTCCGGCAAGGTCATCGAATGCTCCAGACCGAGCGGCGCCAGCAACCGGTCGCGCATCGCGTCGTCCCAGGTCTGACCGGTGACCACTTCCACGATTCTGCCCAGGATCGCATACCCGGTGCTGCAGTAGGAGACGACGGTGCCCGGCGGGCAGTCCTGACCCAGGTCCGCGCACGCCTCCACGTAACGGGCGAGGCAGTCGTCGCCGCGGCCGGTGTCGTGGGTGAAGTCCCCGGCGATCCCGCTGGTATGGCTGAGCAGCCGCCCGATCGTCACGCTCCTGGTGACCTCGTCGTCGGCGACGGCGAAGCCCGGCAGCACGTCGACGACCCTGCTGTCGAGCCGCAGCTCACCGGAGTCGACGAGCTGCATCACCAGCGTCGCCGTGTACGCCTTGGCGATCGAACCGGACTGGAACACCGAGTCCGTCGTCACCTCCACGCCGGTCCCTCGGTGCAGCACCCCGCTTGCCAACTCGTGGATCTCGCCCTCCACCAGCACCGCCAGCGCCGCGCCCGGCACGTGATGAGTGGCGCGCAGCAGGTCAAGGCGCTCCTGCCAGCGAGCACGGTCGAACCTCTTCTTCGTTGTCATGCCGACCATGCTGAGCGGTTGCCCCTGCGTCAGGGTCAACCGTCGCGACGACACTCAGCCGAGCTGATCAGGAAGCAACGGTCGCATGAACGTACGTTCGTAGCGGAGCACGCACCCGCTCTCGTCCCTGATGCGATCCGCCTCCACGAAGTCCGGGTGGACACCGAAAAGGCCGCGGTATTCCTCATACGCGGCGAGGCTGGGGAAGCTGAACAGGGCGAGGGCCCTGTCGCTGGCGCCTTCCGCCGGCAGGAAGTAGCCGTGATGCGTTCCACCGTGCAGGTTGACCAGCTCGATCCAGCGGCGGCCGAAACGTTCGAACGCGTCGATCTTGCCCGGATCGATCACGTACTCGACGACACAGGTAATCATGGAGCCATTCTTACGGGTCCGCCGAAGGCCGCGACGTTGCGAGGTCCCGCCGCGGGTGGAGCGCGAGATCAGCGATCTGCGGCGGTCGAGCCCGATCCGCGCGTGAACCGCGACCGCAGGTCAGCCGCGACGAGACTCGGGATCGGGGGTCTGCTGGATCAGGACCGTGGTGGCGCGTTCGAGGAGTTCGCACAGCGCGTCGCGCTCGGTCGGCGTGAAGCTCTCGGCGAGGGCGCGTTCGAGCACGACGACCTCCTGGTAGGCGCCGTCCAGCACGCGCCGGCCGTGTTCGGTCAGCGAGGCGATGAGGACCTTGGAGTGCACGGGTGAGGTCTCGCGGGCGATGAGTTCCTTGTTCTGCAGGCCGGTCAGGACGGAGGCCATGGTCTGCTGGGTGACCCCGCAGGAGCGGGCGAGCTGGGCGCCGGACATGCCGTTCTCGCGCGACAGCGTCAGGAGCACGGTGTACTGCGTCATGGTGAGACCGTAGCCGCGCAGGACGGCCTCATGGTGGGCCATCAACGCCTGCTCGGTGCGGCGGATGCGCGTGCAGAGGTACTCCTCGGCGGGAATCTCGGTCAAGGATCAACAGCTCCCTGGGTTGACTCAGGTACCTGATATTCGTATAGAGTCGCTCGGTATCAGGATACTGAGTCAGCACAGGGAGCTGTAATCATGAAGGCCGTGGTTCTCGACACAGACGACCGGTTCACCCTCGCCGACATCGACGAGCCCGTCCCCGCGGCGGGGCAGGTCGCGATCCGGGTCGACTACGCCGGAGTCCAGTACGGTGACGTGCTCGTCCGCAGAGGCCACTTTCCGGTCCCGCGTCCCTTCGTGCCCGGGTTCGAGGCTGCCGGTCGCGTCGTCGCCGTCGGTGAGGGCGTGGACGCGGGTCGCATCGGTCAGCATGTCACCGCATTGACCAGTTCCGGGGCCTATGCCGAGGTCGTGGTGGCGCCCGACCTCCTCACCTTCGACGCCGCCGGCCTGGACCCTCGGACGGCCGCCGGGTTCGGCTGGGTCACCCCGACCGCCTACGACCTGATCAACACCGTCGGCCGGGTGCGTGCCGGCGACCGCGTGCTCATCCACGCGGCGGCAGGAGGCGTCGGCACGCTCGCGGCCCAGTTCGCCAAGGCCGCCGGAGCCGCCCGGCTCGTGGGAGTGGTCGGCGGCGCCGCCCAGGCCGAGTACGCCACGCGGTTCGGCTATGACCTGCTCCTGACCCGCGAGGACTTCCCGGGCGCGCTCGCCGACGAGCGGTTCGACGTGATCCTGGATCCCATCGGCGGGCCGGCCCGCCTGGCGAGCCTGGAGCGGCTCGCCCCGCACGGCCGCCTGGCGATCTACGGCAACATCGCCACCTTCGACCCCGTCGAGATCGACACCAACGACCTGCTCATGGCCGGAAAGTCGGTCCTGACCCACAACAGCAACCTGCTCAGCCAGACCCACCCGGAGCGTCTGGCCGACAGCGCCACCAGGGCGCTGCGGCTGCTGGCCGACCGCAAGGTCCGCGTGGACGTCACCGCCGAGTACGAGATGTCCGACCTCGATACCGCCATCCAGCGCCTGGCCGAGGGCGGCACGCACGGCAAGAGCATCGTCCGCATCGCCTGACGCGCCGCTCGACTCCTTCCCCAGGCCCGAAACGGCCGAGGCGCCCGTAGGCAGCCTACGGGCGGGTCCGCTACTGGCCTACGCGTCCGTCGATCCGCTCGCGCAACAGGTCGACGTGGCCCATGTGGCGGCCGTACTCCCAGATCATTCCGACCAGCATCTCGCGCAGCGACATCGCCCCTCCCCCGCTGCCATGCTGGTTCAACGGATCGTCCGCGGTGATGTCGAGACTGGGCGCCCCGGCCACGAACCGCTCGGCGAAGTCCACCTCCGCACGCCATGCCTTCCAGGCCTCCGCCACCACCTGGGGGTCGGGAACGGCGCCGTCGAAGTCACCGTCACGGTCGGTGTCGGAGCAGTACAGCCGGGGTGCGTCCTGTCCCGCCATCGTCCCGCGGAACGACGCACGCTCCACCTCGGCCAGGTGGCGCACCAGCCCCAGGAGCGACATCGTCGACGGCTCGACGGAACGCCGCGCCATGGCCTCCGCGTCGAGACCTGAGCACTTCAGCTCCAAGGTGAGGCGTGCGGAGCGCAGGGCTTCGACCAGCGTGGTGCGCTCGTCGCCCAGCGTCGGTCCGTTCTCTCGCGGGTCGTCGTCGGACGGTTTGCCGTCCGCGGTGAACATGTCGGCTCGTCGTGTCGTGGCCATGGCCGCCATCATCGGTGATCTGCACGGCGGCCGACAAACGAATTACTCGTTCTGGTCGACGGGTCGGTTCAGCAGGGCGTTCGCCGACCGGTGGATCTTCGTCAGCGCGCTGAGCAGGTGTTCACGTTCGCTCTGGGTGAGGTCGGCGGTGACCTGTTCCTCGATCGAGCGCCGCTCCTTCTCGATGGGCTCCTGCAGGGCGCGTCCGGCGTCGGTGAGCCAGAGCCGTACCAGGCGGTTGTCCTTGTCGTCGCGGCGCCGGGTGAGCAGGCCGGCGGCGGCCATCCGGGTGGCCGCCTTGACGACGTTGGGAGTGGTGACGTTGAGGGCGGTGGCGATCTCGCCGGGGGTGCGGCCGTCCTCCCGCCACAGCACCGCGAGCAGGTGGTCCTGCCCGAGATGCAGCCCGTGACGCCGCATGGCCGTGTCGGCCGCCGCCCGCAGCGCCTTCGACATCTTGCTGTGCAGGTCCAGGAACTCGGGCATCGTACGGCCTCCGGTGACATCGCAGGGACGACACGGTTCGATTGACAGCTGATCGTGTACCGGTTAACGTTCGAATCGTTAACCGGTAATCGATCTCGGAGTTCTCATGATACTGGTCACCGGCGCGACCGGAAACGTCGGCCGCGAGCTCGTCCACGAGCTGGACGCCATCGGCGCGGAGTTCCGCGTCCTGGTGCGCGACCCCGCCCGTGCCGCCGCACTGCCCCAAAGGCCCGAGCGCGTCGTCGCGGACCTGGGCGACCCGGCGACGCTGCCGGCCGCCTTCGCCGGCGCGGACCGCCTGTTCCTGCTCACCCCCGGCATCGGCGTCGAGCACACCGCTCACGCCGTCGCCGCCGCACGGGCCGCCGGGGTGAGCCACATCGTGCACCTGTCCTCCTTCAACGTCCTCGGCGACCCGATGCCCGCCATGGGCCGCTGGCATCACGAACGCGAGCAGGTGGTCCGCGCCTCCGGCATGCCCGCCACGTTCCTGCGGCCCGGCGGCTTCATGACCAACGCCTTCGACTGGCTGCCCACCATCCGCGAGGGAGGATACGTCCTCGACCCGGTCGGGCCCGGCCGGTACGCGCCGATCGACCCGGCCGACATCGCCGCCGTCGCCGCCCTGGCCCTGACCCGGGACGGCCACCAGGGCCGGGAGTACGTGCTCACCGGCGAGGAATTGTTCACCATCGCCGAGCAGGTCAAGGTCCTCGCCGCGGCGGCCGGCCGGGACATCGAGGTCCGGGCGGCGGCCACCCCGGAAGAGGCCGTCACCTCCCGCTTCCCCCACGGGGCGCCTCCGGCGCTGGCCGACGCCATCATCGAGGGGTTCGCCCTCATGCGCGCCGACACCGCCGGATTCCGCACGGACACCGTGGAACGACTGCTCGGCCGCAAGCCCCGCACCTTCGCCGGCTGGTGTGCACGCAACGCCGACGCCTTCCGGCTCGCCGCCGTCTGACCCGGTGCGGGCTCATCAGGTGAGCGGGTGCTCGCGTGCCGCATCGAGGAGGCGGCTGCCGAGTGCGCGGATGTGCCGGACGAGCTCGGGCGGTTCGTGCACCTCGAACGGGACGCCGAGCTGCGCGACCCACATGGCCAGCTCGTCGAGGGAGTTCGATCCGGTGCTGAGGACGCATGCGCCGTCGCCGACCGGCTCGACCACCGCCATCGTCGGCGGCATCCGGCCGGCCACCACCTCGGCCGGGGCGTGCACCGTGAACCGGCCGCGGTAGCGGTACGGGTCGACGGAGATCCGCTCCGAGACGTAACGGACCAGGTCGGCGCTGGGCGGCTCGCGGGGCGTGAAGCGTGGCCCGTTCGGGGTGTGCAGGCGCAGCCGGTCGACACGGAACGTGCGCCAGGCGCCCCGGCCGGTGTCCCACGCCACCAAATACCAGCGGCGGCCCGAGTTGACCAGCCGGTACGGCTCGGCGATGCGGCGATCCCCGGTGCCGTCGTGGGAGCGGTAGGAGAACCGCAGGCTCTCCCGGTTGCGGACGGCCGCGGCGATCGCGGTGAGCACGGCCGGGTCCACGGCCGCGGCCGGGCCCGACAGCGGCACCGTGACCGACCGCAGGTCGCCGACGCGGTTCCGGAGCCGGGACGGAAGGACCCGCTCCAGCTTGGCGAGGGCGCGGACCGAGGTCTCCTCGATGCCCGCCACCCCGGAGACGGCGGCGGTGCCGAGCCCGATGGCGACCGCGACCGCCTCGTCGTCGTCGAGCAGCAGCGGCGGGAGCCCGGTGCCGGCGCCGAGCCGGTAGCCGGGTGTGCCCGCGGTGGCGTGCACGGCGTAGCCGAGTTCGCGCAGCCGGTCGATGTCGCGGCGGATCGTGCGGTGCGAGACGCCGAGCCGTTCGGCCAGCTCGGCGCCCGGCCAGTCCCTGGGGGTCTGCAGCAGCGACAGGAGCCGCAAGAGCCGTGCCGATGTCTCCAGCATGACGTCCATCCTAGGACCGGACCTGTCCTAACCGGTTCCTACAGTGGCAGACATGAACGACGAACTGCAGATCCACCCGTTCCGGATCGACATTCCGCAGGCGCAGCTCGACGACCTGCACAGCCGGCTGGCGGCGACCCGCTGGCCGGACGAGCTGCCGGGCGTGGGCTGGTCCTACGGGGTCCCGGTCGGCTACGCGAAGAAGCTGGCGGAGTACTGGCGCACCGGCTTCGACTGGCGTGCCGCCGAGGCCCGGCTGAATGCCTTTCCGCAGTTCACGACCCGGATCGACGGGCAGGACGTCCACTTCCTGCACGTCCGCTCCCCCGAACCCGACGCGCTGCCACTGATCATCACGCACGGCTGGCCGGGCTCGGTCGCCGAGTTCCTGCACATCATCGGCCCGCTCACCGACCCGGCGGCGCACGGTGGCGACCCGGCCGACGCGTTCCATGTCGTCGCCCCGTCGATCCCCGGGTTCGGCTTCTCCGGTCCCACCACCGAGACCGGCTGGGACCTGGAGCGCGTCGCGCGGGCGTGGGCGGAGCTGATGGACCGGCTCGGCTACCGGCGATACGGCGCGCAGGGCGGCGACAGCGGCTCGGTCATCTCACCGATGCTCGGCCGCGCCGCACCCCGGAACGTCGCCGGCGTGCACGTCAACGGCGCGCTCGGGTTCCCTACCGGCGACCCGGCCGAGTTCGAGGGGCTTACCCCTGCGGAGCTGGCCCGCCTCGGCCAGTACCAGGACCAGGACCGGGCCGGCTACGCCATCATCCAGGCGACCCGGCCGCAGACCCTCGCGTTCGGGCTGCACGACTCACCCGCGGCGCAGCTGGCATGGATCGTGGAGAAGTTCAAGGAGTGGACCGACCCGGCCCGCGAACTGCCCGAGGACGCGGTGGACATCGACCAGCTGCTCACCGACGTGAGCATCTACTGGTTCACCGGGACCGCCGCCTCGGCCGCCCGCCTCTACAAGGAAGGACAGAAGGGCTGGGGGGCGGTGACCGAGCACTCGGCGCTGCCGCACGGCGTCGCGGTCTTCCCCGGCGACGCCGGGGTCCGGCGCATCGCCGAGCGCGAACACCACGTCGTGCACTGGTCGGAGTTCGACCGCGGCGGCCACTTCGCCGCGATGGAGGCCCCCGACCTGCTCGTCGGAGACATCCAGGCCTTCTTCCGCCCCCTCCGGTGACGCCGGCCCCTGCCTCAGGTGGTCAGGCGGTCGCTCGCGCGTACCGGCCGGCGAGACGGCGCAGGTACGTGAAGAGCTCCGGCGGACCGGCCACCTCGAAGTCCTCGCCGAGCAGCCCCAGGTAGACGCCGAGGGTCTCGACCGCGACGCGGAAGGTACGCCAGTCGTCCCGCTCGACGTCCCATGCCAGCAGATACCAGCGGCGGCCCCAGTTGACCAGCCGGTACGGCTCGACGATGCGCGGGCGGGGTCATGTCCGGACGATGGACGCGAGGAGCGCCACCTTGTCGGCACTGTCGGTGCCGGGGTCCGGGTGGAGGACGACGAGCGTCTGGCCGGTCGCGCCGCTGACGCCCAGTCTCTCCCGGTTCAGCCACAGGCCGCCGACCTGCGGGTGGTCGATGCGCTTGGGCGTGCCTTCGCACCTGTTCACGTCGTGGCGGGCCCAGAGCCTGCTGAATCGAGGGCTGGCGAGGGCGAGCTCGCCGACGAGTTCGATGAAGCGGGGGTCGTCCGTGTCGGTGCCGACGGACTCGCGGAAGCCGGCGACCATGCCCTGCGCGGCGTCCTCCCAGTCCGGGTAAAGGGCCTGCTCGGCGGGGTCGAGGAACACGTCCCGCAGGCGGTTGCCCCCCGCCACGAGTCGCGGCGACAGAGCGGTCGCCAGCGCGTTGGCGGCGAGGACGTCGAAGTAGCGGCCCTCCACGTACGCGGGCAGCGGCAGCGTGGCGACGAGCTTGGCGACGCCCGGAGGGACGGCCTGCCTCCGGGGCCGCCGTCGCCGCCGGGGTCTTCCCGCGCCGAGGCGCAGCAGGTAGGCCGTCGCGTCGTCGTCGAGCTGCAGTACACGGGCGAGGGAATCGAGGACCTGCGCGGAGGGGTTGCGGTCGCGGCCCTGCTCCAGGCGCAGGTAGTAGTCGGCGCTGATGCCGGCGAGCATCGCGACCTCCTCGCGGCGCAGGCCCGGCACGCGCCGTACGCCGACGGAGGGGATGCCGGCCTGTTCAGGAGTGACGAGCTCCCGGCGGGCGCGTACGTATTCGCCCAGCAGGTTGACTTCGTCGCTCATGTCCCCACTGTAATTCGCGCGCTGTCGTGCGTGCCTGGTCCTGTCACCCCCAGGATCGCGGGGGCTCTGGCTCCGTCAGCGGGTGAGCGGAAACCTCACTTCCGTGACGAACACCGTCGAAATCGGCCGGCGGTTCCCTTCCGCGAGCAAGGAGCTACACATGTCAACATATTTGCTGGTACACGGGGCCTGGCACAGCGGGCACTGCTGGGAGCGGGTGGTCCCGTTGCTGGCATCGGCGGGGCATCGGGTGGTCGCGCCGTCGCTGACCGGCTTCGGCGACAAGGCGCATCTGCTCGGCCCCGAAGTAGGGCTGGACACGCACGTCGACGACATCGTCGGGCTGATCACCGACGAGGACCTCGCCGACGTGATCCTGGTGGGCCACAGCTACGCCGGGCTGGTCATCTCGTCCGCCGCCAACCGCATCCCGGATCGGATCGCCCAGCTGGTCTATCTCGACGCGATGGTCCCGGAGGACGGCGAGAGCGCGGTGGATGTGCATCCCGTGACCCAGGCCCTCATCGACCGCGCCGCCGAGTCCGAGATCGCCTGGCGGATCCCGCCGATGCCCGAGTCGCCGCCGCCCCTGGGCCTGTTCGGGGTCACCGACTCGGCAGACGTGGAGTGGCTGCGGGCGATGTTGTCGGATCAGCCGGTGCTCTGCCTCCGGCAACCGGTCCGCCTGGACAACCCGCTCGTGCGCACGATCCCGCGGACGCACATTCACTGCGTCGCCGGCGTACCGGAGGGCATCGAGCGGCGGCCCGTCCCGGCGATACAGCCCAACGGCAGCCCGGCACAGGTGTGGGAGCTGGAGACGGGCCACGACTGCATGATCACCATGCCGGCCGAGCTCACCGAGCTGCTGCTCAAGCTCGGCTGACCCGCTTGGTCGAGCTGACCCGCTTGGTCGAGCTGACCCGCTTGGTCGGGGGGCGTCCCGGGGCGCAGCTCCCGGTTCCTGCGATCTCGCAACGCTGGAGCGGTGATCTCACCCGTCGTGGATCGCGCCGAAGAGAGCAGGAGATCAACGAGGACACGAGGTGAGTAGGATCGTCCGCGTGGATCTGGATGACGTGGATCTGGATGACGTGGATCTGGACGACACCGCCGCCCGGCTCGGGGTACCCGTCGAGGACGTCGACCGCGTGCACCGGCTCGCCGGCGACCGGCCGTCCGCTCCGCTGCCAGCCAAGGCCGACGCGCCCGCGATCCTCGACCGGCTCGCGGTGCGGCCGGACGACGCCGCCGAGATCATGGCGGGCTGGCCCGATCCCGGCTCTCCCCTGTGGACTCCGGAGTTGCGCTGGCTGCTCGACCGCTCGATCGCCCTGGTCCGCGCCGATCTCGGGGGTCACGGCTGGCTGTCACCCGGTCCGGAGCTGCCGCGCGAACGTGGCCCCGCCTGGCGGCATCTCTACGTGTACGCGTACCTGGCCCTGGTCGACGTCGTCACGGGGTACCACCGCGACCACGGCATCGCCGATGCCGCCTCGTGGGCGACCCTCGCGGACCTGGGCCGCAACCTCGCGATCGACCGGCGGATGCGCCGCGAGGGCTGGCCGGTCATGCAGAGCTGGCTGACGCTGCACGCGCGCGGCGGCGTCTACGAGCTGGGCCGGCTGCAGTATCAGCGCGGCGGCACCGCCATCGACCTGCACATTCCCGAGTCGGGGCCGATGACCCCGGAGGCGGTCGCGGCGTCGCTCGACGAGGCCCGCGCGTTCTTCCCGCGCCACTTTCCCGATGAGCCCTACACGGCGTTCTCCTGCGGCTCGTGGCTGCTGGACCCGCAGCTGCTGGAGTACCTGCCCGGGGACTCCAACATCGTCCGGTTCCAGCGGAGGTTCGAGCTGGAGCCCTACGAGGAGCCGGAAGGGCTGGACGCCGACGTGGAGGTGCTGCGGTTCGTGTTCCGCACCCTGACCACGCCGCTCGACCAGCTGCCGCGCCGCACCGTGCTCCAGCGCGCGATCGTCGACCACCTGAAGGCCGGCCGCCACTGGCACTGGCGCCGCGGCCGCTTCCCGATCTAGCCGGCCCGGCTCTGCCGCGAGCACGTGTTCCGCGCTCCTGGGTGGAGTGACGCACGTCACGTCGCGTCCTGTCACGCCGCTGCGATCCCCGGTGTCTTGAGGGCATGACCGAACACAACACATCCCACAAGGTCGTGGTCATCGGTGGCGGTTACGCCGGAACGCTGGCGGCCAACCGTCTGCGGATGCGCGACGACGTCGACATCACTCTGGTCAATCCGCGCCCGGAGTTCGTCGAACGCATCCGGCTGCACCAGTTCGTGGCCCGTACCGGCGACGCCACGATCGACTACAGCACGCTGCTCGGCGAGGGCATCCACCTGGTCGTCGACAGCGCCACGCGCATCGACACCGCCGCCCGCACCGTGCGGCTGGCGTCGGGCCGCGCGCTGGACTACGACTACATCATCTACGCCGTCGGCAGCACCGGCGCGGTCCCCTCGGTGCCAGGCGCGGCCGAATTCGCTTGGTCCATCGCGGAATGGGAGTCCGCGCAGCGGCTGCGCGCCAGGCTGGAGGAGTTGCCCATCGATGCTCCGGTCACCGTGGTCGGCGGCGGGCTGACCGGCGTCGAGACGGCCGCCGAGCTGGCCGAACAAGGGCGCAAGGTCACGTTGGTGTGTGGCCGGACCCTGGCGCCCTACCTGAGCGCAGGGGGGCGCCGATACGTCGCCACATGGCTGACCCGCCATGGTGTCGCCGTGCTCGAGGGCGGCGCGGTGACCGAGGTCCGGCCGGACGCGGTCGTCCTGGCCGACGGTTCTGCCGACAGTGTGGTACGTCCGAGCGCACTGACTGTCTGGACGGCCGGGTTCGGCCTGCCGGAGCTGGCGGCGGCGAGCGGACTGCGCACCGACACGCTCGGCCGGCTGCTCACCGACGAGACGCTGACCAGCATCGACGACGACCGCATCGTCGCGGCCGGCGACGCCGCCGCACCGTCGGGCCAGCCGCTGCGGATGAGCGGCTACGCCGCAGGGCCGCTCGGGGCGCAGGCCGCCGACACCGTGCTGAGCCGCATCGCGGGGACCGAACCGGCGGTGATCAACCTGGCCTTCACGGGCGCGTGCGTCAGCCTCGGCCGGCACGCCGGCATCAGACAGATCGCCGGTAAGGACGACACCGCGGTGAACATCTACATCCCCGGCCGCATGGGCGCGATAATCAAGGAAGTGACCTGCAAATTCGTGGTGTCGAAGAGGATCCGCGGCGAGGCGCGCAAGCCCGGTTCCATGAGCTGGCCCAAGGGTGGTCCGCGCCCCGGACAGCCGGCCTCCGCCGCGCGGGCGGCCACCTCCCCGTGAGCGCCGACGAGCATGCCGAGCGATTCACCGTGTTGCGGCCGCTGCTGTTCACCATCGTGTACGAGATCCTCGGCTCGGCGACCGAATCCGACGACGTGCTGCAGGACAGCTATCTGCGGTGGGCCAAGGTGGATCTCGCGGCGGTGCGGGACACCAAGTCGTATCTGGCGCGGCTGGTGACCCGCCAGGCGCTCAACGCCTTGCGGGCGAGCACGCGCCGTCGCGAGGAGTACATCGGCTCCTGGCTGCCCGAGCCGCTGCTGCTGGAGGAGAACGACGCGTCGGCCGATGTGGTGCTCGCCGAGTCGGTGTCGATGGCGATGCTGGTGCTGCTCGAAACGCTCACCCCCGATGAGCGCGCTGTGTTCGTGCTGCGCGAGGTGTTCGGGTTCGACTATGACGAGATCGCTGCAGCGGTGGGCAGGTCCGTGGTGACGGTGCGCCAGATGGCGCACCGCGCCCGCGGGCACGTACAGGCGCGGCGTAAACGTTTCGACCCCGTCGACGCTGGGACGACCACGCGGATCACCGAGCAGTTCATGTCCGCGGCGGCGACCGGTGACATGGCGGGGCTGCTCTCGCTGCTCGCGCCGGACGCCACGTGGACCGCCGACAGCGGCGGCAAGGTCACCGCGGCGCGCCAGCCGGTGGTGGGCGCGGAGAAGGTGGCCGCGCTTGTCATGGAACTGTTCCGCGTGGGGCGGTTGCCGGACTCGCGGATCGAGATGGTCAACTGCAACAACGCGCCCGCGATGGCCGCCTACGACGGCGATCACCTGGTAGGCGTCTGCCTGTTCGAGGTCGGCGACGGGAAGATCACCAACTTCTACGTCATCCGCAATCCGGACAAACTCCTCGCACTGACGGTTCCGCGTCGGATCAGCCGGTAGGAGCCGGCAAGCCGCGGCGCAGCAGGTCGCGATCGCGCATGTCTGGCGCCAGCGGAGTTGCCGCAGCGGATGCGGCGCGGCAGGTGACACGTTCTGTGGCGATCGACGAACGCGTCTCTGCCCCTTTGCGTGTGTTGACCCATTCGACTGAAGAATGACCAAGGAGCCGACCATGACCGATACACAGGTAGTGATCGCCGGAGCGGGGCCGACCGGGCTGATGCTCGCGTGCGAGCTGGGGCTCACCGGGGTCGAAGTGCTGGTGCTCGAGCGTCTCCCGGAGCCTCGAACGGTGGAATCGCGGGCCGGAGGCCTGCACATCCGCACGATGGAGGTGCTCGACCAGCGGGGTCTGCTCGACGGGTTCCTCGAGCGCGGACGGCCGCGGCAGGACGTGCACTTCTCCGGACTCGGTATCGACCTGTCCGACATGGCGACGCGATATCCGTACGCTCTTCTCATCTTGCAGGCCGAGGTGGAACGGCTGCTGGAGGAGCGCGCGGCGCAGTTGGGGGTACGGCTGCGCCGCGACGCCGAGGTGACGGGGTTCACCCAGGACGGAACGGGTGTCACGGTGGAGCTCGCGGACGGGTCGCGCGTCCGGGCGGACTACCTCGTCGGCTGCGACGGGGGCCGCAGCACCGTGCGCGGGCTCGCCGGCATCGGGTTCCCCGGCACCCCGGCCACGATGACCGCGATGCTCGGCGACGTCGAGCTCGCCGAGCCGCCCGCGGCCGACATCTTCCAGGAGCGGCGCGAGCACGGCAGATTCTCGGTGCTGTCGTACGGTCCGGGCTGGTACCGGGTGCTGACCAACGAGTTCGATCACGTCGCCGGCCGGGACGAACCGATGACCATGGAGACCCTCCGCAAGGCCATGCTCAAGATCGCCGGTACGGACTACGGCATGCACTCACCGCGCTGGCTCTCCCGGCACGGCGACGCGGCCCGCCAGGCCGACCGTTACCGCGTGGGCCGGGTTCTCCTGGCCGGCGACGCCGCCCACATCCATTTCCCGGCGGGCGGCCAGGGCCTGAACACCGGCGTGCAGGACGCGGTCAACCTCGGCTGGAAGCTCGCCGCCGTCGTCCGCGGCCACGCCCCGGAACCGCTGCTCGACACCTACCACGCCGAACGCCACCCGGTCGCCGCCCGCGTCCTGCACAACACCCGCGCCCAGACCGCCCTCTGGCGGGTGGACGACCACACCTCTGCTCTACGCCAGATGCTGGACGATCTCATCGGCATCGACGAGGTGCGGCTGCGCCTGGCGGGCATGATCACGGCAACCGACCTCCAGTACCCGATGGAGGGGACCGATGACCTTCTCGGCCGCCGGATCTCGGATCTCGACCTCGACCGCGGCCGCGTCTACGAACTCCTGCACCGCGCCCATGCGGTCCTGCTGGATCTTGGCGGTCTCCCCTCGCTCGACACCGTCGTGACCGGCTGGGCGGACCGAGTCGATGTCGTTCGCGCCCGTCCCGCCGAGGGCTCCGATCTGGGCGCGGACGCCGTACTCATCCGTCCCGACGGACATGTCGCCTGGGTCACCCGCGCCGGCGAGCGGCCAGACCTCGACGCGCTCCGGACCGCCCTCACGGCATGGCTCGGCCCGGCCGGCCTTCAGCCGCGTCCACGTGCCTCCCGCGACTGCCTCGGCCACGACGGCGAGCAGCCTGGCCAGCGCCGCCTCCACCGGCTCCGGGGCGCGGGCGACCAGCCGGGGCGGTGAGCTCGTCGCCGGCTCGGCGGCGGGGTTGAGGCCGTCCGGGTGCGGGCTGGAGACCGGCTCGGCGTTGTTCTCGGCGATCAGCGCGCGTAGTCCGTCACGGATCCGTTCGGCACGGTCGGGCTGCTGGGCGTCCACCACCGTATCGGCCGCATGCGACCTCGGGTGTGCGACCACGTCGCCGGCTGTTGCGGGGTTGCGAACTCGTCGAAGGCCCTCGCCCGGCGGGGGCAACGGCCTTCACCGTTCCGATGCGGGCAGAGGTGTCGTGACCTGCAAGCGATGACCGTCACCTGGGTGTGGTTCGCGCAATGGTCTCTTTGGCGGGGTCCTGGTCGGCCTGGTCGGCTTGCGGGCGCGCGCTGCGCAGTGCGGTCTCGACGCGGCGGTTGCTGGTCATGGTCGCGGTGACGGCGGTCATCGTAAGCAGCAGGCCGGCGGCGGCGTAGAGCGGGGTGCGCAGGTCGTAGGTGGTGGCCAGCCAGCCGCCGACGAAGGCGCCGAGGGGGGCGGCGCACATGGCGAGCATGCGGGAGGTGGAGGCGACGCGGCCCATCAGGTGGGCGGGGACGATGGCCTGCCGGAGGGAGGGGCCGAGCACCATCGTGGCGCCCATGCCCGCCCCGCAGACGGCGAGCGCGAGCCCGGCCACGTACGGGTTCGGGGCGGAGGCGAGCCCCAGGATGGCGAGGCCCTCGATTGTGGCGGTGCAGGTCAGCGCGGCACCGGTGCCCAGGCGCCGGCCGAGGAGGGAGGCGATGCCCGCGCCGAGCAGGCCGCCGATGGCCTCGGCGGTGAGGAGCAGGCCGAAGCCGAAGGCGCCGACGCCGAGACGTTCGCGGGCGAACAGGGCCAGGACGGTCTCCACGGCGAGGAAGGCGACGTTCCCGACCGCCGGACGGAGCGCGAGCCCGAGCAGCAGCCGGTCCCGGAAGACGTAGGAGGCCCCGGCCCGCGCCTGCTGGAGCAGCGACTCGCGGGCGCTCGCGGCGGGGCGCGGCACGGCGGGCAGCGACCGGACGAGCAGTGCGGACAGCGCGAACGACACCGCGTCGGCGAGCAGCGGAACCGAACGTCCGAGCGCGAGCAGCGCGCTGCCCGCAGGTGGCCCGGCGAAGCCGGACGCCGCGGTCTGGGCGCCGCGCAGGCGAGCGTTGGCGCGCTCCAGCCGGGCAGGGTCGCGGCCGAGCAGATCCGGCAGGTACGCCGTGGCGGCCGTGTCGAAGAACAGACCGCCGAGGGCGAGCAGGAACGCGAGGGCCGCCAGCAGCGGGATGCTCAGCACGTCGAGCGCCGCCGCCGCAGCGGGTATGGCGAGCAGCACCGCACGCGCGGCGTCCGTGACCCACATCGTGCGGCGGCGGTCCCAGCGGTCCACCAGCGCACCGCCGAGCACTCCGAACAGCAGCCAGGGCAGTGTCCCGGCGGCCGTGACGACGGCCAGCGCCATCGGATCCCGGGTCAACGTCAATGCCAGCAGCGGCAGCGCGGCATGCGTCACGCCGTCACCGAGCGAGGACACCGTCTGCGCGGTCCACAGTCGCCCGAAGCCGGCCGGCAGCTTCGCTACATCGTTCGCTGGATCTGGGGTCATTGGGCGTCCTCCTCGACCTGCTGGCGCGGAGTCGGCCGGAACAGCGCGAAGATCAGCGACACGTCTGGAAGCGATGGATCAGACAGCGCCCGGTACTCATCCGCCAGTGCCTCCAGGCGCGCCCCCAGCTCCGTGAACTGCTCCGCGGTGAGTCGCAGATGTGCCATTCGTACGTGCCGCTCACCATCCGCCGGCGACGCCTCCAGGTCGGCCACCGCATTCCGCAGCAGCACGTCCGGCTGCCCCGGCCCTGGATCCGGCAGCTCGATCGAGCGCGCGGCCATCGCGTAGTACCGCTCGGTGACCCCTCTCACTTTCCGCGTCCGCACCACCTTCACCAGGCCGGCCCGCTCCAACAGCCGCACGTGATAGCTGGAACTCCCCTTCGCAAGGCCCACCCGTTGGGCGATCTGCGTGATCGTCGCCGGCTCGAAGCGGAGCATGGCCATGATCCGGTGACGCGTGAGATTGGAGACGGCGCGTAGTTGCTCGTCAGTGGTGACGTGAAACGTCTCGGGGAGATCATCGGTAGACACGCGGACAATGGTCAACGATTCTTGACCATTTGCGCAAGGGGTCCAGGCCTAGGGCCTGTTTTGTGGATCTCATAAGAGCCATAGCAGCAGGCAGGCGATGGTGACACCTGCCTGGTAGTGAACGGCGAGCTTGTCGTAGCGGGTGGCGATGCCTCTGAACTGTTTGAGCCGGTT